>CBFGJG010000008.1:0-22104 GCA_965649055.1 Caldifarciminota bacterium | reverse complement strand
TGATAGAAGAAATTATTTGGAAAAAATTTCAAAAAGTATGAACAGGGAGATTTCAAGGATAATCCAGAAAAAATCTGAATCAATAGATTACCTTGAGAAAAGATTGAATTCTTTATCACCTGAGAATATACTTAAAAAAGGATACAGTATAGTTTTTAAGGGTAAAGATGTTATAAAGAGTTCAAAAAGACTTGAAAGGAAAGACTTTATAAAGATAAGATTTTCGGACGGAGAGAAAGATGCAGAGATTTTATAATGTTGACTTTTATAATAATATTGTTATAATGAAGTTATGAATATCGTCCAGAAGATATTAGAAAGAAAAAAAAATTTAAACGCACTGATTCTTGCTCATAATTACCAAATACCAGAGATTCAAGATATCGCGGATTTTGTTGGTGATTCACTTGAACTGTCAAGAAGTGCAAAAGAAACAGATAAAGATATAATAGTGTTTTGCGGTGTCAGATTTATGGCAGAGACAGCAAAGATATTATCTCCCGATAAAGTGGTTCTTATCCCGGAAATGGATGCAGGATGCCCTCTTGCAGATACTGTAAAACCAGAAGATATAAGGGAGTTAAGGGAAAGATATCCAGATGCTACTTTTGTTGCGTATATTAACACAAGTGCAGAGGTGAAGGCAGAGGTTGATATATGTTGCACTTCTTCAAACGCATTAAAGGTTGTTGAAAGTGCAAAAACAGATAAGGTTGTTTTCCTGCCTGATAAAAATCTCGGTTCATTTGTAAAAAGATTTACAAAGAAAGAGCTTATTATATGGGATGGCTCTTGCCCAATTCATAATGAATTTATAAGTAAGGATAAGATTTTAAGATTAAAGGAAAAATATCCTGATGCAAAGATATTGGTTCATCCTGAATGCCCTCCTGAAGTTATTGATATTGCTGATGAAGTTGCGAGCACAAGTGGTATAATAAGGCTTTCCCAATCTATTAAAAATAAAAGATTTATTATAGGAACAGAAGAGGGAATTTTGCATAGATTAAAAAAAGAAAACCCTGAAAAGGAGTTTTTTACAGTTAATGGTGCTATCTGCGTGAATATGAAAAAAATAAATTTAGATTCATTGCTGAATTCCCTTGAAAAACTTATTTTTAGGATTGAGTTAAAAGAAGATATCATAAAAAGAGCAAGAGAATCTATTGAAAAAATGTTAAATTTATAAAAGGAGGAACTATGAGAAAATTCACGAGTGAAGAACTATTAAAGATGAACGATAAGTATGGAGCACACAATTATCATCCGTTACCTGTTGTGATTGAGAAAGGTGAAGGTGTCTGGGTTTGGGATGTAGACGGAAAAAAGTATATGGATATGCTCAGTGCATATTCTGCTTTAAATCAGGGCCATTGTCATTCAGATATAATTAATGCTGCAAAAGAGCAAATTACAAAACTTACACTCACTTCAAGGGCATTCCATAATGACAAACTTCCTTTGTTCTTGAAAAAAATCTGTGAACTTACCGGTATGGAAATGGCCCTTCCAATGAATACAGGTGCCGAGGCAGTTGAGACAGCAATAAAGGCTGTAAGAAAATGGGGTTATCTTAAGAAGGGTATTCCCAAGTATAAAGGGGAGATAATTGTTTTTGAGAATAATTTTCATGGTAGAACAATAACAATAATATCTTTTTCATCTGAGAAACAATATAAAGATGGATTTGGCCCATTCACTGAGGGATTCAAGCTTGTTCCTTATAACGACATTAATGCTCTTAAAGATGCTTTCAATGAAAACACGATAGGTGTTTTAATAGAACCAATACAGGGCGAAGGCGGAATTATTATTCCTGATAAGGGTTATTTGAAAAAGGTAAAAGATTTGTGCAAAAAGAATAATGCACTATTCATACTTGATGAAATACAGACAGGTCTTGGAAGAACAGGTAAGATGTTTGCGTGGGAATGGGAAGATGCAAAACCAGATATGATAATACTTGGTAAGGCTCTTGGTGGCGGGATTGTTCCAATCTCTGCTGTCTGTGGTTCAAGTGATATCCTCGGGGTTTTTAAACCGGGTGACCATGGTTCAACATTTGGTGGTAATCCGTTTGCCTGTGCAGTTGCCCTGAAATCAATCGAGGTTATAGAAAAATATAAATTACCTGAAAGGGCTTCAAGACTCGGAGACTATTTTATGAAGAAACTTAGAACTTTAAAATCAAGTATGATAAAAGAGGTAAGAGGTAGAGGATTGCTTATAGGTGTTGAACTAAAAGAACCAGCAAGGAAATACGCTGAGGCGTTAAAAGACGAAGGTATTCTTTGTAAAGAGACGCATGATTTTGTTTTGAGATTTGCTCCACCACTTGTGATAAAAGAAGATGAGATTGACTGGGCATTTGAAAAAATTAAGAAAGTTTTTAAAAATTGAACTTGACAGAATTTTTATTAACATTATAAATATTGAAAAAAGGAGGAATGATGGTTATTCCAAAAATTGACCCGGATAAGTGCATTGGTGATGCAGTATGCACTGCTATCTGTCCTGATGTATTTGAAATGGGTGATGACGGAAAGGCGCATGTTATTAATCCAAATGGTTGTGACCTTTGCGATTGTGAAGAAGCAGCTGATTCCTGTCCAACAGAGGCAATAATATTAGAGGAGGAAGGTTAAAAAGGGGTGGGTAACCACCCCTTTTTATTTTTATGGATTTTGATAAGATACTACTTTCTATAAAAAAATTTTATCCTGAAAAAAGGGAAAATACCGTTATAAGAAATCTCCTTGAGCTATGGATTAAAGAAGGTGGAATACAGACATATTCATCCAAGATTCCATCGAAAAAAAAATTTCCTATACCAGTCGATGTTGGGATAATTGCTTCTGATTGGCCCGGTCTTTCAGATGCAATAACAGGTGCTTTCCATGAGAAAGGTTGGAATATTTATTACGAGAAAGGATTTATCATTGAATATGAAGATAAGAAACTTGGTCTGCTCCTTATCGTTATAAAGATTGAAGATAATGAAGAATTAAATAAATTCCTAAGAGAAAGACAGGAGATTATTGATAACATAAGATATATATCTATTGGTAGTGTTGCAAAGAAGATGTTGCTTTCCCAGGAGACTAAAAGGCTTGAAATATACTCAAAGGTTGTAGATATTATTGAAAAAAAGGCAGAAAGAGAATTCTTGAATGAATTACTAAGCCCTGAAGGAGAGGTTTTTAAATTTTTTGCGTCAAGGTCAAGGGCATACATTGAACAGAGAAGTGTGGAGGACCTTGCAGAACAAATTATTCAAAATGCAAAACTCATAAAAAATGTTAGGGATTCAAGAGGAGAACTTCAGATATGGATAAAAAATATAAAGACCACTTTTGAAGATTTAACTGGAATAACAATTGCCTCTTTTGAAAGGGATTTGAACCTGAAAGATATATTGGAATCACTTTCTTATTCAATTGGCCTTTTTAAGGTTAAATATAATAAAGAATTTACCACTAAAGATGGTGTTTATGTGGTTAGACTTGAAATCACTGATAATGATGATAAACCCTTAGATGAGATAAAATTTGGCAAAATATTATCAACGCTGAAATCTTTATGGAAAAAGAAAAGGACTGAAAGGATTGAAAGGATTGATTTCATAGGTGGTTTTGAACACTATATTAGAGCTATAATTCCATTCCTTGTTAATGAATACCAGAAGACAAAAATACCTCAGATATACATAAGTTCTCTTGAATCCACAGAATTCTATGTAGATTTCAAAATTATCTTTGTTCTTGACAAAGGTTTCGAAATCTCAGGTATTATTGATGATATAGTTAAATCAAATTTTTTCTTTTTACAGGGTATTCATCCAAGAAAGATATTGGGAGATGTTTCCATACATATAATTGATTTAAGGGTAGAAACTCCAAGCTTCTATTATATTAGCGAAGTATACGATAGCCTTAAAGAGATTTTTAGAAAATATCTTCCTAACCTGAGAGATTTCGATGAAGGATTGAGGAAAATGGATATTCAGAAGCTTGAAAGGATTCTCGGTAAGATAAAAAACATACCAAATGAGGTTCTTAAAGAATTTTATTATTCAATAGAAGATTTCTACAGGGTTTCAGAGACAGACGAAGGAATAGAAACATTGCTTATTCTCGGTTACGAGGCATTTATTTCTGCAAAAAATGGGAGGAATTCCATAATCTATAAAACATTGAACACTGGAACATACATTGTTTTTTCCTATGAAAGTAAATTAAAAATGTATGATAAGATACTTGAAAAATTTAAAAATTTTGAGGTTAATTTTTCAAGGGTCGTAAAAGATGAAATAGATATTATTATGATGAAGGTTTCGTTGAACAATTCACCTATTGTTGAAGATGAGATAAATAGAATATTAGAATCAATTAAACTTTAATGTTCCTTTTTTTCATTGGTTTCTTAAGTCTTTTAACACAATCAATACTTATCAGAGAAACATATTTATCTATAGCAAACAATGAAATCTCAACCTGTATTTTCTTATCTTCATGGCTTTTATTTAATGGATTAGGTGTTTTTATCTCTTCAAGAAAAGGAAATTTTGTTATATATTTAACCATATTTACTATAATTTTGCCTTTTTACATCTTAATATCATACAATATTCATTTTCTGTTTAACAAATCACCTGGAGAAATTCTGAGAATAAGTGAGGTTTTGATAATATATTATGTTATTTTTTCTCCTTTGTTCCTGATAATTGGTTCATTATTTGGAAGAGGATTAAGGGAATGGAGGAAAGAAGATGATTTGAAAGGTTATATAAGGCCTTATATTTATGAAGCCTTGGGAAATCTTACAGGTGGTTTTGTCTTTTCCTATGTTCTTCTTAGATTTTTTAATTTCAATTACAGATTTTATTTAATTTATGGTTTAATTATCCTTTTATATCTATTCAGAGGGAAAAAAAAGATATACTTTTTACAGATTGTTATAATTTCTGCTATTCTTACTCAATTTATTGTTGTAAAGAGCATTGAAAGAGAATATGCTGGATACAGGTTTTTAAGATTGATTGATTCAAGGTACAATAGATATATTATTAGGGAAAGAGACGGAGTTAAATCTGTATTTATAGATGGAAATCTATCATTTTCATTTCCACAGGAATATTATGATGAATTGCAACTTATACCTTTTACTTTAAGAAGCAATAAAGAAAATGAAATTTTATCAATTGGATTTCCTACACCTTCCGAATCTGAAAGGTTAATAAAATTTGGCAGATTAAATATCGTGGTTTATGACAAAAATTTAATAGATTATTATCCCCAAAATATAAACTGGATATTTAAAGACCCTTTAACCCTTTCTGATAAAAAGAAATACGATTTCATATTCATAAATTCGGGATTACCATATAACATTTCTAATAACAGGTTTTATACACTTGAGTTTCTTCAATCGATAAAAGAATACCTAAAAAAGGATGGTATAATTGTTTTGAAGATTCCATCTTCCGATATTTATCTTGATGATTGTTTAAAAGAGATAAACGGAACTGTTTTAAAAACTGGATTAAGATTGTTTGAACATTATCTTTTTTTCCCTATGGAAACAGGAATTTTTTTATTCAGTGATACTCCTTTTTTTATCAGTAAAGAAGAGATAAAAAAAAGATTGGATGATTATGAATTCAAATATTTAAATTTATCATATCTGGAATTTCTTATCGAGAGGGCAAAAATCTTCTCTGATATTATTTCAGGTGATTTTAAAATATCAACAATCAAGAACCCAATTCTTTTCTATCTTTTTGTTAAATATTTTGCATTAAAATATAATGAAGGTTTTTTCAAGATTTTGAAATTTGTTGAAAAAATTCCGTTCTATATTTTTATAGCTTTCTTTTCAATTCCACTTATAAGAAAAAATATTCTTTATAATGTATTTTTAATTGGTTTTCTTGGAATCTCTACAGAGATAATAATACTATTCCTGTTTCAGTCTATAAATGGTTCTTTATACCAGTATGTAAGTGCAATTATTGGTTCTTTTATGCTCGGAATTGCAACAGGTGGGTTCTTTTTTGAGAAAAAAACAAAGGATTATTATTTAAATGTTGTTTTTTTAATTCTTTCATTTATCTATGTATTTATAATCCTAATTCCATTAAAAGGTTTTAATATTATCATTTCTTTTATAATAAATTTCCTAACAGGTTTTTCAGTTGGCCTTGCTTACTCCTGTTCTACATTCATTTCTGGAAGGGAAAAAAGGAAAGAAGCAGCAAAGATATATTTTCTGGACCTCGCAGGTGCTTCTTTTGGTTCTTTCTTTGTTTCATTATTTTTATTACCAATATATGGGATTCAGAAGGTATCTATAATCTTTCTTGTGATTTCTGTATCAGGTTTTATCTTAAGAATAATCCGATAAAACCTGCAATAAGGGTTAAAAAGCCAACTGGAATTGAAAGTCCTAACATTGACTGCCTAACCCTTTCCCTAGTATCATCGTCTTTAATTAAAATAATAAAAACTTCGACCGTTAAAATTGCCCCTGCAATTATCCCCATAATTCCCTGAAAAAGGAATTTCGTATAAAATAAAAGAGATATACCTTTTAATAGGACAACGAAACCAATAGGGACTTTTAACGCCGTTAGGGTGGAGAAGGAATCCTTCATAGCATTTATGTTTTTCAGTGTATCAAGTGCAAGTATTATTCCTGCAAGTAAAAGGAACTCCATTATTCCTCCTATTCTTCTATTATTTCAACATTAGCCCTTGGGAGTGTTATCTTCCTACCATCATCAAGCTGGACAACAAGAACCCTTACTTTTGCTTCTGTCTCAATATCTGTAAGTTCAGGTGGAAGTTCAGCAACCTTTCCTATTAAGCCAAAAAATGGTGCACGAATAATCCTTACATAATCACCAACCTCAAGTCCTTTTGTCTCTTTGATACTTACTTCTCCAGCTTCTTTAGATTCAATTGGAATGATAACTTCAGGTCTCATAACACCTGCTCTGATTTGTGTTGCTCCATTACAAGATGCCCTTTTACCTTCACATGAGCAGAGTATATCAAATGCCTTTCTTGACATTTCCATCTTACCAAAACCTTCTGTTATAACAAGCGTGATACCTTTATTTTCAAAACCTGTAATAGCAACACCTATATCGTAACCGAGAAAACTTTTAAGGTCGTAGTCATTTATTCCACCTACAACAATTGCCTTTACACCCATTTCAACTGCCTTAACAATTGCATCTTTCGTAATAATTGATCCACCTATGCATATCTTGTCTTTTAAAGATGCGTCAATTATATCTGGTGTAACCTCATCAGAAGGTTTATCAACTATTCTTTTTATAACACCTTTTGTTTCGCCACCTATACCAAATATACCCTGAACAAATGTAGCAACAGTCTCAACAACAACTCCTTCGTTCGGTATTATTTCTGCAACTTTTCCATCAATATATGCATCTATCTGGACAGGAATAGGAGGTTCTCTTATGATTAACTGACCAGTTATTTCAGATATTGTTTCAATGTATCCTTTTACAGGTGATTTAAATTGGGTCTTAAATTTTCCAAAAAATCCCTTTGTTTCAGCTATTACTTCATCTTTCTCTACCGGGTCCCCGACTTTCTTTATCAAGAAGTTTTTTAATTCATCAGGCATAACCCCGAGTTTTCCTGCAAGATTTATTGTTTCAACATCTCCTGGGAGCTCAGTTTTTGCTACTATGTCATCTGCTTTAACAAGATCATTTTCTTTAACTATCACATTTCCTTTTAATGGAAGTTTTCTTTCTTTTCTCACAATTGTTTTCTTGGCAATCTTTAAGCCTGGTGTATAAGCATGAGCCATTTTCCCTCCTGTTTATTTTGGGTATATTTTTAACTCAGTGAACCATTCATTCAGTTTATTTATTCTCTTGCTTCTGTCGTCTGGAAGCTTTAAAGGTCTTCCCCTTCCATCAAGTATCAGACCGACTACACCGCCTTCTATCTCAGTAGAGAAAGCTTTACCATTACCTGCACCAACATCAAATCCTTTTGAAGGTAATAAATCTACTTTTATTTTTTTGCCAAGTTCAAGTGGAATTAACTTCATTTCACCAGCACGGAGTTCAATGGTATTTCCATCAAAATTTATTACCAATATCTTCTCACCTTCTTTTCTTATATTCCCGGAAGGTGCAATACATGTTCCGAGTCTTATTAAACAGTCTTTATCAAAAACCTCTGTTGCGGACCTTTCATGAACCGTGGAAAGGACTCCAAGATGTGGCATCATAAATATCGAATCTACTGCGAGTTTAGTGACACCTTCAAGTTCAAATGCATCAATCATCATAAGGGCAGATTGAACCCTTCTTGGTGCATGTGAAAGAACACCACCTGAACCAACAACAAGATTCAATGTCATCATATTTACCAAAGATTGACCTGTTGCAGTTTGTGCAAATGCATCTGAAATGGTCCTTTCCTGCTGGACACCTTTTAGACCAACAGCCATTTCCCTGTGCTGTATAAGGGCAAGTCTTAATGCCTCTCTTGCAATAGCCTGTTCAATTTTTAACTCTTCAAGTGTATGGGGAATGGTGGTTGGTCTTATCATTTTGTTTCTGATCCTGTTTCTAACCTCTTTTTCATCTATATCAAGAGGAACCCACCTCATTATGTTTTCAATACCTGTTTCTTTAAGAACATTTGAGATTGAATAACTCATTCCAAGGTTTGCACTAACTGTTCTGTTGAACACACCCTGGAATACTGAGAATACATCTGTTGTTGCTCCACCTATATCAACACCTAAAACCTCGATATTCTCTTTCCTTGCAACTGTTTCGATTAGAAGTCCAACTGCACCAGGTGTGGGCATAATCGGGACATCTGTCCAATCCATTAGTTTCCTATAACCAGGTGCATGAGCCATAACATGTTCCATAAACAAATCGTGTATTTTATCCCTTGCAGGCCTTAAATTTTCCCTTTCAAGAACCGGTCTTAAATTATCAACGATTGAAAGTGCTGATTTGGATTCAAGTATCTTTTTTATTTCTTCCCTTGCATTCTTATTGCCCGCATATATAACAGGCAGATTATATCCTATACCAAATCTCGGTCTTGGTTCTGCAGTTGCTATAATCTCAGCAAGGTGAACAACATGTGTAACAGTTCCACCATCAATTCCACCCGAGAGGAGTATCATATCAGGTCTTAACCTTCTTATAAGTTCGATTCTCTCATGGTCAAGTCTATTATCATTTGTAGCTATTACTTCCATAACAATAGCACCTGCACCGAGTGCTGCCCTTGCAGCTGATTCAGCTGTCATCTGTTTCACAACACCTGCAACCATCATTTGGAGTCCACCGCCTGCACTTGATGTTGATACATATATATCCACACCTTTCTTACCATCAGCAGGTTTTATTATCTTCTCACCATCAAGTATCTGTGTTCCTGTTAATTCTTCTACCTCTCTTATAGCATTCAAAACACCTTTTGTAACATCTTCAAAAGGTGCTTCAACTGTTGTTGGTGCTTCACCCCTAACTATTAGCCTATATTCATCCTTTACTTTTTCTATCAAAATTGCCTTTGTTGTGGTGCTACCACAATCAGTTGCGAGTATTCTCTTGAGTTCCTCTTTTTTGTTCATCAAGCCTCCTTTCTATTTGTTTTATGAGGCACTCTACATTTTCCCTTTTTTCAAAAATTAAAGAAGCCATCCAGTAGTTCTTTGAAGTGAATATTGCCTGAATAAAAGGATTAAGCATTATCATTATCTGAGACCCCACAAAACTTAAAGGTTTTATGCTTTCAAGAAACATAATTGCCGGTATCCCGAGCCTTCTGATCACAATATCTTCCGCAAGTTTTTCAATAAATTTATTTTTTTCTTCTTCAGTGATGTCATCAGTTGAATATATATTGAAAAAATCCTCTTTACCACCGAACATTTAGATCTCTTGCAGCCTGTGCTTCATTTAATCTTCTTACAGGTGTATTAACAGGTGCTTCTTTAAGTATTTGAGGGTTAGTTTCGGCTTCCTTCGTAATCTGAATCATCTTTGATGCGAAATCATCAAGGGTTTCTTTTGATTCAGTTTCAGTAGGCTCAATCATTAAAGCTTCCTGAACAATTAAAGGGAAATAAACGGTTGGTGCGTGTAATCCGAAATCAAGGAGTCTCTTTGCTACATCAAGTGTTTTTACCCCGTATTTTTTAAGATTAGAACCTGATAGGACAAATTCGTGCATACATCTTCTCTTATATGGTAGTTCATAATATTTTTCAAGTATTCTTAAAAGATAATTTGCGTTTATAACAGCTTGCTCTGTAGCTAATTTTAATCCTTTTTTACCCATTATCTTCAAATAAGTATATGCTTTTATAAAGACATTGAAATTCCCATAGAATGAAATCACCTTACCTATTGAGTCAGGATAGTTAAAATCAAGATAAAATTTATCTTTTTTAACAATCCTTGGAATTGGTAAAAATCTCTCAAGTTTTTCCTGAACACATACTCCACCTGCACCTGGTCCACCTCCACCATGCGGTGCAGAGAATGTTTTATGAAGATTAAGATGTAAAATATCAACACCGGAATCACCAGGCCTGAAGTAACCCATAAGTGCATTAAGATTTGCTCCATCCATATACAGGATTGCATCGTATTCGTGTAATATATCAGAAATCTCTTTTATGTATTCTTCGAAAATACCAAGGGTATTGGGATTTGTTATCATAAGACCTGCAACATCATCATCAAGGTATCTTTTCAGAATATCTGGTGTTAATATACCTTCTTCATTTGATGGTATTTTTATTGATTCAAGACCAGCTCTTGTTGCAGATGCTGGATTTGTTCCATGGGCTGAATCCGGTATTAAAACTTTTTTTCTTATCTTTCCTTTCTTTTTGTGGTAAGCATTCATAATAAGAAGACCTGTAAGTTCTCCATGTGCACCGGCAGCTGGTTGAAGAGATACAAAATTAAAACCTGTTACTTTACCAAGCATTTCTTCTAATTCGTATATCAATTGTAATACACCTTGAATAGTTTCATTATCCTGAAGAGGATGGATATTAATAAAATATGATAATCTTGATAGTTCTTCATTTATTTTCGGATTGTATTTCATTGTGCATGAACCGAGGGGGTAAAATCCTTTATCAACATGATGATTAAGTATTGATAGATTTACAAAATGCCTTACAACATCTGGCTCTGAGAGCTCGGGTAGATCTGGTTTTTCTTTTCTTATGTAATCCTCTGGAATAAAATCCTTGATTTCTTTTTTATTTACATCTAATTCAGGTAAACTGTATCCAGTATTACCTTGCCTTGATTTTTCTTTTAAAATTTTCATATCTTCAGTCTAATATATTTTTATTTTTTGTCAAGGATTTATTAAATATTTTTTCTGTAAATTCTATGTCTTTTGTATTCTTCACCATTTAAATTTTTTATATCTAATGTCATTTGTTTGGCAGTTTCTGCAACCTGTGGCATCTCAATATGCTTGAATCTTTTAAATCTTAAAATAGTTTTTCCCAATTCATAATAGAGTAGGGCATTCCCACCATGTCCCTGGAATTCCGGGAGTATACCAATACCATTTACTGTGAGTTTATCTGTTTTTCTCATTTCCATGAGGATATTAAAAATGGTTAGCGGGTTAATTTTACCTTTTGCCTTGCGCATACCTTCAGAAATATCTGGAAATGCAAAAATAAAACCTACGATTTCATCTTTGAAAATAATAAGTTTAATAAGTCTGTAATCGGCAAATGAAATTATATTTTTAGCTATGAACCTTATCTCATTATCTGTTAATGGATAATATTCCCAGTTATTTATAAAGCAGGCATTATAAAGTTTACCAATCTTTTCAGCAAATCCTAACATTTCTTTTTTACTTTTGAAATTATATATTTTTAGTTCGCCCCTATCGTAAATGGTTTTAGCAATTTTTTCAATCCTCTCGGGTATTCTATATTTATCTTTAGGTAGATAATAAGATACAAAATCAACCTCTTTTTCAAACCCAAGTTTTTCAAGTAACTTGGAGTAATAATCAAAGTTGTAATTCAGCATATTCATAGTTTGCATGTGTTCAAATCCCTTTATAAGTATACCGTAACCATCAAATGCACCCAGACCTTTAGGACCAACAATGGTATTCAAACCTCTTTTCTTTGCCCAGTTAAAAACAGCATCAAACAATTTATCCGCAACTGTTTGTTCATTTTCACAATCAAAAAAATAAAAATTTGCGATATTAGTATTGTGGTATTTATTGTATCTTTTGTTTTCAATAGCGGCTATTCTTCCCACTACTTTATTATTTTTAATAGCAATAAAAAAATCAGCATCAGAATGTTCATAAAAAGGGTGCTTAAGTTTATTCAATTGAAGATAAACATCAACGTTGAATGGAGCGACCCAACAGGATGAATTTTTATAAAGAAAATGAGGTAATTGAATAAAATGAAAAATATCCCTTTTTTCCTTATTATCTATCTTATAAATTTCTATGTCTCCACTCATATTTTAATTTAAAAAGTTACAACCCTATCATATTTAAAAATGAGTTCTATCATTTGTGAATAATCTACAAGGTATTTTTCATCCACATTTATTCCTCTTGCTTTTACATCTTCACGCAGGTAATATACAGGACTTTTTATATCAATATTCAATTTCGCTGCATAAACACCGTTTTGTAAGAAAAGAACAGCATCTTCACTATCTGTCATTCTTTGAACACATTTTATATTGTTTGTGTTTGGTGTATGAAGGAAGATCCACAGAGTTTTCATATTTCCTCCTAAAAAGTAAGAACTGTATCTGCAGAATTTATAAGGTTTTTTAATTCTTCTTCATCAATTATTTTAGCACTAACTATTTCATCTTCTTTTATATTTCGTTCTTCCATTGATTTTCTATCAATATAGAGATTTATTCCCATTGATGATATGTTTTTGTAAACTTCTTCCATAGATTTCATCTGAATTGATTTAGGGTCCTGATTCTTTAAAGCGGCAAATACTCCATCCTGACATAACACAAGATGAACAGAGATCTCTGAAAAAGCAAGACCAAGACCCGCCCTGAATGCCTCTGCATTTATAGCTGTCCCATACGGTGGATGAATTGAAAGAATTACTACTTTTTTCATGGTAACCTCAATGTTATAAATCTGTCACAATTTTCAACCATTTCTGCAAGTGTTGCAATACCAGCAAGTTTTATCTCAGGATATAGATTTTCCCTCAGAACACTTCTGAATTGTGCACAATCACCACATCCTACTATCTTTACCCCTTTTTCTGCCAGTTCTTTGAGCATAGTCGGGATATGCCTTTCTCCAGGTGATTTAATCCTGCTTGAAAGAGAGATTACACCATCTATAAAAAGAAATATATTAACATCTATATTTTTCTCTATTGCATTTTTCGCAATAAAGTAGGCAGTATCCAAATGCTGGAATGTGTAAGGTCCAGCAGTTACAAGGATTCCCAGTTTTTTCTTTTTTTCTTCCATGTTTTCTCCTAAATGAATAATGTTATATTAGCTTTTGAGGCATGTTCAATGTAAGATGCAACTCCTACTATATCTTTTATACCATCAATAAATTCTTCCCTTTTAAGACCCATAACATTCATAGACATCTCGCATAGATACATATTAACACCAAGCTGTTTAGATATCTCGATAAGCTCAGTTAATGAGGGTATTTTCTTCTTTTTCATTACATTTTTTAACATTATTGTTCCCATACCGGCCATATTCATTTTTGATAAAGCAAGTTTCTCAGCTCCTTTAGGTAACATCATACCAAACATTTTTTCAATAATATTTTTCCCTTTTACTTTTACATTGCATTTTCTCAAGGCACTCAATCCCCAGAATGTAAAAAACATATTCACTTCCATACCTGATGCAGCGGCACCATTTGCAATGATAAATGCAGCCATAACTTTGTCAAGGTCACCACTAAAAACAACAATTGAAACACTTTCATTATTTTTTTCCATCTTATTTCTCCTTTTTTATGTAAGCTCTTATGGTTTCACCATCATTTTTTATTTCAACTAACGTATTCTCCGTCTTCCTACACCATGCTTCAACATCAGGAATAAAAGATTGGTCTGTTGCAATAATCTCTATAATTTCTCCAACATTTATTTCCTTTATTCCCTGCGACAGTTTCACTATAGGCATTGGACAACTTAAACCACTCGCATCAATTGTTTTTTTAACATCCATCGATACCTCCTTTTTATTTAATTTAATAAAAAATTTAATCTTGTCAATATTATTATGTAAAAAAAATTACAAGTTAAAATGAACTGCACCTAAACCTACCTGTCCAAGCCCTATACACTGGTCATTTGTCGGTAATCTTTTATGGATAACCGGGGAAAATCCCATATCCTTAATAGTTTCAAAGGAAAGCTTAAGGAGAAGGGAATTCTGGAATACCCCACCACTTAAAACTACATTTTTGAATTCCCTTCTTTTAATTTCTTTCTCTATTATTTTTTTTATAAGGTTTGCAATCCCTTTATGGAATCTGAATGATATTAAACCTTTATCTAAACCTTTTTTTAAATCGTTATATAAACATCTAATAACATCGTCAAAAAATATTGTATTTTCTTTAATATAAAATTCATAGAACACATCGTCTTTTTTCGCAATTTTTTCAAGCATTACAGCAGCTTCACCTTCATATGTATTTTTTTGACAAATATTCAATATGGATGATACACCATCGAACAATCTTCCCATACTTGATGTAAGTGGTGAATTAATTCCTCTTTTTATCATATTTATAATTATATCGTAGTTGAAATCTTTATATAAATATTCAATTGCATCTTCAAGACCGGCATCAAAAAGAAGAGAAACACCGTATCTCCAGTTATTCACGATTGCCTCTTCTCCTCCAGGAAGAGGGGTGTATCTTAAATGATATATTCTTTCCTGTGCGTAAATGTTACCATAGAATACTTCTCCACCCCATATGTTGTTATCTTCACCATAACCAGTTCCGTCAAAGATAAAACCTATGGAGTTCTCAACTATATCATTTTCCAGAAGGCAAGAAACAAAATGTGCTTTGTGGTGCTGGACTTTTATATATGGAATTCCCATTTTTTGTGTTATTGAAGTAGTTATATACTCAGGATGAAGATCACAAACAGCATTCTCAATATTAAGATTGTAAATTTTCTTATAGTGTTCTAAAGATTTAAAAAATGCATTTTCAGTCTCTATATTACCCATATCACCAATAAACTGGCTTGTGAATACAAGATTATCCTTCAAGATACAAAAAGTATTCTTTAAATCACTTCCTACTCCAAGGATAGTTTTTTTCGATGATACAGGTATTTTAAATGGTTCAGGGACATATCCTCTTGATATCCTGATAGGATAAATCTGATTGTTAAATACACGTATAACGGAATCTTCGTTAAAAATATATATTTTTCTGTTGTGTGTCAAAACATAATCATAAATTTCTTTCAATCTATATATATTTTCATCTTCATAAAGTATAGTTTCATCAGAAATATTTGCAGAGGTTAGAACTATTGGAAATTCAATATTTTTAATAATAAGATGATGTAAAGGTGTATAAGGGAGCATAAAGCCTAATTCATCCGTTCCTGGGGCAACTGAATAAGGGATTTTCGAATCTTTTCTTTTTTTCAACAAGACAATAGGTGCTGAAGGTGATCTTAAATATCTTTCTTCAATTTCATCAAGTAAACAATTTTCTTTGATAATTTCCAGACTTCCCATTAATGCAAAAGGTTTATTACCGCGTTTTTTTCTTTTCCTTATCTCTTTTACAGACTCATCAATGTAGGCATTGCAGGCAAAATGGTATCCACCAATACCTTTTATCATAATGATTTTCCCATCTTTTAAGAGGTTAATTGTATTCAAAAGCCAATCACCTTCTATATTGTTCAAATCCTTATCAAGTAATTTTATTTCTGGACCACATTTGTAACAGGCATTTGGCTGTGCATGGAATCTTCTTGATTCTGGATCATTGTATTCGGTTTCACATTCCTTGCACATCTTGAATTCAGACATTGTAGTATTAATTCTATCGTAAGGAATTGCATTTGTTATTGTGAATCTTGGACCACAATTTGTGCAATTGATAAATGGATAAAGGTATCTTCTGTCTTTTTCATCAAACATCTCTTTCAAACATTCTTCACACGTTGCAATGTCAGGGGAAATAAATGTTGATATCTTTTCGTTTTTTTCGCTCTCGACAATCCTGAAATCATAAAGGGTATCATAATCAATAATGTTTTTTTCTATAGAAATAATTTTAGCCCTTGGCGGGTGTTTTTCTTTTATATCAGTCAAAAATTTAAATATATTTTGTTCGTCTCCCTGTAAAATTATATAAACACCTTTCGTGTCATTTTTAACGAATCCTTTTAATCTGTATTTTTTTGCCAATTTATAAACAAAAGGCCTGAAACCTACACCCTGAACAATACCTTTAACGATTATTTGATAAGTCTGCATTAATTAATATTTAATCTACCTTCTTTTTAAATGAGAATTTTTCAGGTTTAACGTGTTTCATGTAATCAGACATTTTTATCGTTATAGTTTCATTGTGGAATCCTGCATTGAAGACAATCTCATCATTCTTTGTTAATGAAGGATCAATGTACACAGGTATATTGTAAAGATTACCAAAAGGTGGTTCAGCGCCTGTATCGCAGTCAGGGAAGAGTTTGTCAAGTTCAGATTCAGAAGCAAGAGATAATTCTTTAAGTCCCAGTTTTTTTTGGAATTTTTTAAGGTCAACATGATATGGGGCAGGTAGCACTGCCATAAAGAATTTTTTGCCGCTTTTCAGGATCACCACCTTTGCAAATTTATAACCTGAAATATGTTCGGTAGCTGCAACTTCCTGTGCTGTAAAGGCTTCTTTGTGGAACATTACAGAGTAAGGTATTCTTTTTTCATCAAGAAATTCCTTTACTTTTTTACTTATCGACATATTTTCCTCCTTTTTTAAATAATATCATACGAGAAAAAAATTTCAAGATAAAATTTAAAGTTTAATTATCTCAGGGAAAGGCTCTTCCATTGCCTTGCTCCAGACTTTATTTATATAATTAAGTAGAAAATAATTCTGTAAAAGGTGTAGATAAAAAGAGCCTCTTTCATTCAGTATTATGTATCCATCTTTTTTATCATAAAAATTTAAAATATCAGAAACTTTTATTATCTTTTTTAGTCTTCTATCATTTTTAAAATATTCTTCAAGTTCTTCTTCTTTAATTGTAGTATCATATAGACGCCAGTAAAACCAGTAATATCTTAACATTTCGTCGTTGAAATCCATTTTTAATGCTATTGGTAGTTTTTTTTCTCTTAAGATTTTTATATAATGATTAAATGAGAATGTATTGAGATAGTATCCATTTTTAAGTGAAGTTCCTGATCCAGGACCAAAACCTATATAAAAGTCCCTTGTAACTGATGAATACCTTGGTTCATTATGCTTTATAAAGCCCCAGACTGAAACCCTTCTAAAACCTTTAGAAGTAAGATATGAATGTATAGTATGATACATTATTCTTCTCTTA
Source organism: Caldifarciminota bacterium (assembly GCA_965649055.1). Lineage (GTDB taxonomy): Bacteria > Hydrothermota > UBA3072 > UBA3072 > B12-G15 > CBFGJG01. The sequence goes on along the minus strand of CBFGJG010000008.1, from coordinate 4,467 downwards.
AATATATTTGGCATTCTAACCTTTCTTAATTTGAGAAATCTACCAACGCTTGAATATGGAAAAGTGAAAAGGGGATATGCGGTAACCTGGTTAATTCCAAACTCGATAATTTTCTCAAGGTCGTAAATGATGTCTTCTACATTCTGATTTGGTAATGCAAACATAAGGTCAATATTCACTGATTTGAAATTTGAATTCTTAAGCAATATAAGTTTTTCAGGTAATATTGATGAGTCATAATTCCTTCCAATGTATCTTAAAAATTTATCCTGGAAACTTTGAACACCACAGCTTATAATCTCAATCCCATAATCATTAAGTTTTTTTAAGTTAACAATATTAATATCATTGGGATTTGTTTCAATGCAGATACTTCCTTTTATATTGAAAAATTTTCTGATTTCATTCAGAATTGTTCCAAGTTCATCTATAATATTCGTTGGGGTTCCACCACCTATATAGATTGATGTTATCTCCTTCCCTGTCAGTCTCCTTCCGTAAATTTGAATCTCCTTTAAAATTGCATTCTTGAAAGGTTCGACGAGCTTTTCCTCATATAAAATCTTATTGTAAGGACAGTAAGGACAGGAGTTCTTACAGAAAGGTATATGGATATATAATCCAAGATTATTTATGCATTCTGCATCTTTAAGGTCAATCTCATGGTTTTTTCTTAAAGTAAAATCACTATGGGGTAAAAGGTAATTTCTCAATTCCTTTGTAAATATTTCAATCATCAATTATTTTCTGTAATATCTGAACCGCATTTGTTGCAGCACCTTTCCTCAGATTATCTCCAACACACCATAAAGAAAGATGATTTCTGTTATTCAGTCTTAATCTTGATACAAAAACTTCATCTTTATCTTCAACATCGTTCGGAGTAAGAATATCATCTGTATAGATTACATTCTCGGCATTTTTTAATAAATCTTTCACCTTTTCTATTTTAATGTCTTTTTCAGTCTCAATCGTTATAGATTCCGAATGACAGAAGTATACTGAAACCCTTACGCAAGTTGGAAAGATTTCTATATTTTTATCGTCCAATATCTTCCTTGTTTCATTTATCATTTTGGTTTCTTCTTTTGAGAACCCTTCTTTATTCAATTCTCCAATTTGCGGGATTAGGTTGAATCTTATCTTTTTGGGGAAATAACCTGGAACTTCTTTTTGAATATCATCGAGACCTTCTTTCCCGGCACCTGAGACAGATTGGTATGTTGAAACAATTATCTTTTTTATCCTAAATTCAAGGTGAATTGGGTAGAGGGGAAGAAGCATTATAATGGTTGAGCAATTTGGGTTCGCTATGATACCTTTATGTTTTTTTATCTCTTCAGGATTAATTTCAGGAATCACAAGTGGGACATCTTTATTCATTCTGAATGCATTTGAGTTATCAATAACAACACTACCTTTATCTCTAAAAAGCGGAGCATATTCAAGGGAAATTTCGTCACCAGCAGAAAATATAGCAAAATCAGAATTCGGGATATTGTTTTTTTTTAACTCGTGAACCTTTATTTTTTCACCATCAATTGTTATAGTTTCGTTGGTCTTCCCTGAAGAAAAAAGAAAATATTCATCAAACTTAAGATTCCTTTCATTTAGAACCTTCAAAACTTTTTTCCCGACAAGACCTGTTGCACCTACGATTGAAATCTTTGCCATATAGACTCAGATTCTTCAAATAGTTTATAAATCATCTTTCTATACTCTTCACTCATTGTAACCCCTCTTCTTCCCATCACTATTTCAGCTGTTTTTATAGCTTTTTCAATCTCGTATCTTTCTATCTTTTCACCAACCCAAGAAAAAGGTGGTATGTATTTTGGTGGGAAATTCCTTGTAAAAATATTCGCAAACGGTGATACAATCGTTCCTGTATTGAATGAGGTATTTATAGCGGATTTTGAATGTTCACCAATCATTAGACCCAAAAATCTAAGATTAGTATTGATTTCTTTATCTTCAATATTTATCTTTATTTCTGAATAATTGTTTTTTAAGTCAGAATTAGTTGTCCCTGCTCCAAGATTAACCCACTCACCTATATAAGAATGACCAAGAAAACCAAAATGTTGTTTGTTCGAATATCCTGAAAAGATTGTATGTTCTATTTCACCCGAAACCTTTGAGTATGTCCCAAAATAATTTCCACCTGTTATCCTTGTCCCTGATTTTATAAGACAATTTTCACCAAAATATGCTGGACCTTCTATGTATGAAAAAGGTTCAATTAATGTCCCTTTTCTTATAACAACAGGGCCATTCTTTGTATCAATAAACACAGGTTCAATTATTTTAACATCTTCATCAATGTAGATATTATCACCGATTATATTAGTTAATTTTTTATTATTGAATTTATAGTTGTTAATTATATCATCTCTTAAGATATCAGGGAATTCATCTATGATTTCATAAAGGTATCTGTAAAACGGTATATCAAGTTCAATAACCCTGTAATCTTTGTTCTCGTTAGTTGTCCTGAATGCGATCTTTTCACCATATGAAATTATTATTTCCCCTTCCCTTATCTCAGGCAATAAAGAGGGGTCTTTTATCATGGGATTTATGTTTAAATCCCCTGGCTTTGGTATCTCGTCTGACTTTATATATTCGCGGTAGGAATAAACCTTTACTTTTTTGTTAAAGAATCTTTCAAACCTCTCTTTCTGCGTGAAAAGACCAACCCTGATATCCCATATTCCCTTTGTGTACGATATAGGAATGTAGTTTTTCCAGTTATCACCTTCAAATAGATAGATTTCCATAACGATATTTTTATAAAATAAAAAGAATTGTCAAGGATTATTATTGTCAAATTTTTATTACAAATATGTAAAAAGAAATTTACATAATTTCAGGCATCAAATTTTTAGTATTTTGAATATCAATAAATTAAAAATGGGAATGAAAATTTTATTAAATATTTTAAAAGGAGGTGAGTGTGTTGTGGTTGATTGGGTTTCTGGTTGATGTTGAGAAGATGGAGCTTTTTGATGGAAGGTTTTATTGGGATTCGGGATATCCTTCACTGCCTTATATTAGGATTTTTGAAGAATATAAAAATGGTGTTGATGTAAAGGGTATTAATTTTAATGTTATTGAGTCTGAAACAATTTATAATTATGATATTGGGATATCTTATGGAAAGATTGAACTTGGTAAAGATTTTAATGTTGAAAAAAATGATTCAATATTTAACCTTGGAGAGCCTTTCCCGGGTGATATTGGAAAGATTGTGAGCAAGGGATACTCTGGAAGTTCTTATGTTATTGAGCTACATATATTTCCATTTCAGTATATTCCAAGAGATAAGATAATGATAAAATTAAAAAAGATAGATATAGGAATGAATTGCATAAGAAGTGAGAGAAATATATTTTTGAAGAAAACTGAAATTCCAAAAGGCATAAATGTAGATTTGGTTGTTATAACAAATGAAGAATTCTGTGATTTATTCAAAGAATTTAAGGAAAGGAGGACATTATCAGGTATAAGAACAGAGGTTTTTACTACGAGCTGGATCTATAAGAGATACGATGGTGTTGATGATTGTGAAAAAATAAGGAATTTTATTATTGATGCATACTTAAATCTTGGCACAAAGTATGTTCTTATTGGTGGTGGAATTGATATCGTTCCAATAAGAATGCTTTATTCTACATGTTATTATTGTGGTTTTATTCCAACAGACCTTTATTATGCAGATATAGATGGTAGTTATGATTTTAACAGAAATGGAATATATGGGGAAGATGCGGATAGTGTGGACGGGTTTCCCGACGTTATGGTTGGTAGAATTCCATTTTCGAATCCTGAAGATATTTGTAATTATCTAAATAGGGTTTTAGATTATGAAACAAAATGGGTATTTAATGGAGATGTATTATTCTTAGGTTCTTCCGTAACTTCACAAAATGAAGGGTTTGGTCCAATTGTTTTTGAAGGTATATCCAGTATTGTAAATGGATTGTTGGTAAAGGAATTATATTATCCTGTAGTTGATACCATAAATAATTTATGGTCAGGGGATATTGAATTAGATAGGGAAAATGCAAAAGCAGAGATGAATAATGGTTATAATATTATCGGTCATATAGACCATTCTGATATTAATTATATAGGAACCGGAATTCTTTTTGGTAATAAAAAATTATATAATACAGATATGAAAAATATTGTGAAAAGAAATGGTTTTTTTATAACTATTGGATGTTCTCCAAATGCTCTGGACTTTGAGTCTTTTGGGAAAGGATATCTAAAATTCAATGGTGTTGGATTCATTGGTAATGTGAGGACAGGATGGACATATCAATGGTATCAGATAAATGATTTCTTCAAAGCAATATTTACAGATTCTGTTAAGACATTAGGTGAGGCTTGGAAAAAAATAATTACAGGTCCATTATTCTTTCGTGCTTCAATGGTTTTGCTTGGTGACCCATCGATCAGGGT
>CBFGJG010000007.1:40036-63782 GCA_965649055.1 Caldifarciminota bacterium | reverse complement strand
ATAATCAATCTTTTCTTTTAATTCATCAATTGTTTTAAATAAAACTATCTCTTTATCAGGTTCAAAGAATTTTGGTATTTCGTCCCTGTATTCAGAAATTTGAAAACCACCTGAACCTGCTATCTCAAATAATCTGCAATTGGTCCCAGAAATATTTGTATAAGTAAAGGTATTTAAACATATTTTTGCAGAATAAAAAATTTCTGATTTTTCAATTCCAGTAATGTATTTATTCTGATGAAATTTTAAGACAGGAGATTTAAGCCATTTTGGAATATCCCCGTAAATTTTTAAATCATATTCTGTAAGATTTTCAAGTATCTTTGCCCTTGTAGGATAAAGAGTTCCTGCAATAACAATATCTGCTCCTGATTTCTCTGCTTCTTTTTTAGGAATATCCATTGGTTTATGTATTGAAGGATTAAATCCTTCTGGAAGATACAATGAAGGCAAAGGGAACATCTTAAAAATTATTTCAAAATAACGGTCTTCAAATATCCACAAATCATAATTTGAAGTTAGTATACGCTCGTGATTCCATAAAAGTGCATTAAAAGAATCCGGATTCCAGTTTATCACTGGTATTTTATTTTTCTTTATCTCATCTATAAACCATTCTGGTGCATCCTGTAATGTTAAAATTATTAAATTATAATCTGAAATTTTTAGGTTTTTTATAAAGTTTTTCCAAAAAATATCTCCTATCTTTTCAGAATAAAGTATTAATTTTTTAAGGTAAAATTTATATTTAAATGGAATTTTTAAATATGGGTCTATAATATTGCATTCTATTCCAATCTTTTCAAATGTATCTTTCAGATTCCATTCAAGTGAATCAAACCTGTCAAATCCCAAGATTAATATCTTCATTTATTTAAAACCTCCTGATATATTTTTTTTATTTCTTTTATATAATTTTCAATTCCAAATATTTCCTTTAATTTTTTTTGTGCCTTTAAAGTTTCATCTTTTAATTTTTCATAGTTTTTTAAGGCATATTTTATCTTGTTTTCTAAATCTTTTATATCATCGGTTTTAAATATCAATCCACAATTTAATGCCTTTGCTATTTCAAATGTTCCGCCTTTATCTGGAACAATTACCGGAATACCTTCTGCAATTGCTTCTAGAACCACCCTCCCAAGCGGTTCAATTTCTGTAGTATGGACAAGTATTTCAATTTGTGAAAATATTTCTTTTGGATTTAATTCTCCTTTATAAATAATATTTGTATTCCAATCATTTCCCGCTATTTTTTTCAGCTCTTCTAGATATTCAGATTCAACCAGATTCCCAAATAATAAAAATTGAATATTTTTATAAAGGGGTAGTATGTTCTTAGAAGCTTTTACAAAAATATGTTGTTTCTTATTTTTTGTAATTCTTCCTACAATTCCTATTCTTCTAATTTTACTAGTTTTTTGAGCATTTTTTAAAAAATGAGAAACAGAAGAATATACAATCTTTAAATACTTTTTCAGACACTTTTTTATATATGAACCCGTAAATTTTGAATTTACTATTATTTTTTTTATATTGAAATTTTTATCATCGCTGCATCTCAGTCTTTTTGCATCTTCTATTATTCTTACGTGAATTATTAAGGGTATTTTAAATATTTTGCAAATTAATCCAACATGTTTGTAAATACCCGCTTGATTTATATGAATTATTTGTGGTCTAATTATAATTGTAGAAATTAATAGATTTATAAAATTCAGTATTTTGTAAACTACATTTTTCTTATGCAAATCTGTTATTCCAAAAGGAAGCACTTTAACATATTTTCTTATTAGATTACAAAATTCTCCTTTCGGACAAAAAACTGTAATATTCCAATCTTCGTCTCCTTTAATATTAGACAAAAATTCAAATAATGATCTCTCTGAACCAGCAAGCCCTCCAATTGGTTCAATTATTAATATCTTCATTTTTTTACCCATTTTTTTATCTCTTTTAATACTGGTTCAAACTGATATTCAAAATTATAAAATGTTTTATATGCTTTTTTAGAATTTTCCCTTAATTTCTTCTCAAGTTTTTTATCTTTATATACCTTCAATATCGCTTTAGCAATACTTTCAGGTGAATATGGGTCTGCAAAGACAAAAGAACCAACCTTTTTATTCAATTCCCTGAAATATTCAGAATCATTAACTACGGCTGGAATCCCTGCTGCAATAAATTCTGCAAGTTTCATTGGTGCTGGAAATTCATTATTTATATTCTCTGGTTTATATAATGACACTCCAATAAATCCTTTTCTTAAAAATCCTAATATTTCTTCTCTTGGAACATAATTAAAGAATATGACTCTACCAGAATATTCCTTTTTTCTCAACAAGACTTCTATTTCCTGTTTAAAATCATCTTTAATTCTCCCAGCAAGAATAATACCAATTTCATCTGGTAAATATTTCAAAGATAGTATTAATTCTTTTATACACTGGTCATCACCTAAACCACCAGTCTTAACAATCCATTTTTTAATATTATTTTTTTTTCCTGTTATATTTTTTAATTTATTTTTTTTAAACAAATCCTCTTTTATTGAAATTGCATTAAAAATGACATATTTTTTCTCTGGCAACTTTGAAATATTTTCATAGTATTCTATTCTATTTTTATTCGGCATTGAAATAATATTTGAAAATTTAATAAATTTATTTTCGAATGATTTTAATATCAACCCAAAAATTCCGAGTCCTTTCTTTTGAAATATATCGTGTATATGATAAATAATTGGAATATTAAAAATTTTCGCAGTTATAAATGATGGCATAAATGCAAATGTTTCGTAAGCAAATATTAATTTAGGTCTTTTCAGCAAAGTATATAAGAAAATAGTTATACAGAATATTGGATATGTATATAAATAATGAAATTTTCCTTTTCTTTTCCCTGTAAAAATAAATACTGATTTATCAATATCTCCATAAGAAGATTTAACTTCTATACAAATTTCTTTAACATTAAAACCTTCTTTTCTTAAAATATTTATAGTGTATAATTCAGTTGGATAACTTCTTGGGTCTGTATAATGTGTTAAAAGAATATCAATTCTTTCTTTTTTTAACAATATCTTCAAAAATTCTAATATATTCATCTGCATATCTTTCCCATGTATATAATTTTGCCTTTTTTCTTGCATTTTCTCCAATACTAATCCTCATATTTTCATTTTCAATAAGAAATTTTAATTTATCATAAATTGCCTGAGAATCACATATTGGAACAATCAGTCCATCTTCCCCATTTTTAATTATCTCATTCACACCTGTATTTGTAGATACTATTACAGGTAAACCCGAAGCCATTGCTTCAAGAATCAATATAGAAAATCCTTCTTGTAAAGAAGGTTGAATAAAAATATCAACATTAGAAAAATATTCTGGTAAATCTTTTTTCTTAATTACTCCTATAAAATCAATTAAATCACTATTTTTTCTTATAATTTCCTTCATATCTTCCCTAAAAAATCCAATTAAATGCAATCTTAATCTTTTATCTTTTCCCTTTAATCTTCTATATGCTTCAAGTAAATAATGTGTTCCTTTCACAATTCCTATTGTTCCAACAATTATTATTTCTTCTTTTTTTTTTCTCGGATATTCTTTGAAAAATAAATCTGTTACACCATAAGGAATTTTTATAATTTTTTCTTTGGGTAAACCATATTCAATATATGATTTACCTGCAAATTCACTTGGGACTAAAATATAGTTTGAAATTTCATATTCTTCAAGTTGTCTTTTAATATTTAGAGGGTTGTGTGGATAAAATTTAATTTTAAGTTTTTTAAACTCTATCTGCAAAATTTTTTCTCTGTAAAGTATATGGGTTGAACTTCCCTCAGCAACAACAATTATTTCTTTTTTCTGGGACTCTCTAGATGATTTTAACATCCAATTAGGAAATCCGTGAAAGAGATCAACATTTTTTAAATATTTAGAACAAACGTAGTCAAAAATAACAGGTTCTAATCCATATGGAAAAAATGAATTCACAAGTTTTATTTTTTGTTTAAGAAGGCTTAAATATTGAACTGGAATTGAATAAATTTTATCTTTAGGAATTGTAGCATTTTTTAGAAGGAAATAAGGGTATCCTGATATAACTTTCGCCAAAACGCCATATTTCTCAAAAAAAGTTGCAACATCAAAGATATGAAATTTTCCTGGACAAGAAATAATTACTTGCATATTTTCACAATTTTCTCAGTAAATTCTAAACCTAATATTTCATAAAGTAAATTATACCATTTGCTTTCTTCAGGTTTAAATTTATTAGAGATTTCAAAAACCTTTTTTATAATTTCATGGTATTTTTGTCTATTAATATCATAAAAATTTCTTCCAATATGAAAAAGCCTTTTTGCAAGCAGTTTTTTTTCTTTATCATCAATATATGGAATAAGATTCAAATATACTTTGTATGTATCCTCAAGCCAGATTCTTCTATATTCTGTATGGGATTTTAATTTTTTATCAGTATTTCTGTAATATGCAAGAACTTCTTTAATAGTTTTAATTTTAGGTTCTTTTAAAGCAACCTTAAAATGGAAATCAGAATCCTGTGCCCTTCTTAAAGATTCATCCCAGGATAAATCAGATATGAATTTTCTTTTATATAAAGGTGCACAGGGACTAAACCAATTTCCTTTTAGTATCCATTTTAAAAGTTCTCTATTCTTTAAATATTCAGGTATTTTTCTTATATCTTCCATACTCCCATCATCATTGAAATGACGCCAGTGGCATAAAACAATGTCAATTTCTTCTTTTTTAAATACTTCTACCTGCTTTTCTATCTTATCCTTTGAGATTATATCATCAGAATCAAGAAACTGAATATATTCACCTCTTGATTTTTTGAATCCATAATTCCTTGCAACATTTGCATTCTTGTGTGGTAAAAAATATGCCTTTATTTTCTTTCCATAAGACTTTATTATCTCTATTGATTCATCCGTTGAACCATCATCAACAACTATAACTTCTATGTTCTTATATGTCTGATTCAATGCAGAATCTATTGCTTCTTTTATATATTTCCCTTTATTATAATTTGGTATAATTATGCTTACAAGATTAACATTCATATGCTAAATTTTATAGTTGAAAATATCAAATTGTCAATAATTTATCCATATCAGTAATTCTAAAATCATTTTATAATTTAATAATATAGTTCGAAATATTCGGTTTCAAAAATCTTTTGGAAATTTGTTAAAATAAAATTAATTATTGGATGACTCGTTGATACTCGTTCTAATCCTTTTGAAAGCTGAAATGTTCTGTACTTTGTAATTATAATTATAATATTTCCATTCATAGAATCTAAACTATTTTTTATCTTCTCTATTAGTTTTGGATTTGCTATCTCAGTAATATTTAGCCAATCAATTGGTAATGGATTAATTTGTGAATCTTTAACCCAATTCGCCGCTAAATCAGGAACTATACAGTATTTTTTACCATTTTTTATAACATATTTTTTTGCAATATTTAAATCCTTCAAGACTTGAAAAGTTGTTATATTTGTTTTAATACCATTTCCACCAGGAAATATTCCGTCAAGTCGCTCTGTTAATTGTGGTTTAGGCTCTTCATAATATATATAATTTTCTCTAATATGTTTGAATACGCATATTAAAATAATTAAATACAACTCTAAAATAATTTTATATTTATACTGAAAATTATAAAGTAATTTTAAAATTGCATTTTGCGAATATTTTTTAAAAAAATATTTACTATTTATTTGAGAAGCCATTATTACTAACATTAAGGGTCCAGACATTAAAGAAGGATTATTCCAACCTAATGAAATAGATATACACCAAGCCGTAAAAATAGTCAGTAAATTTACTTTTAATTTCGAATTAATTTCTAAGTCATTTTCTTTTAGAAGAAAAAATGTTTTACCTATTACAATTCCTAATACAAAAAAACTTATATTTGGGAAATGGGATGGAAGCCTCAATGCAAAAATAAAGAAAATGTATAATATGATATTTACTATAATATTTATAATGCAATAAATATTTTTCTTTAATAACACTTTTTCATTATTCAAATAACTTATAAAAACACCAAACAATATTCCCCAGGGAAAATAATAGTTTTTTATATAATTTTTTATTCCTGCATTAAAAAATTCTGTATGCGTTAATAGCTGTATAATAGCATCATTAAAAGAACCTGAAAATAAAAGAAAAAAGAAATAGAATAAAATCGGACTGATGGACACAAGCCAGTATAGAATTTTTTTGTAATCATCATTTATGATTAATGTTACAGGTATTAAAATTAAAAAATTTTGCTTACATAGAGAAGCAGATCCTATAAAGAAATATCCTATTATCTTTTTAATCATTTGCGGTGATTTAGAAAAGATTATACCAACACTGATAAAAAAAAGACCATCAATAGAATGCCATGGCATAAGGGGAAAAAAATGGACACAGAAAATAAAAGATATAGTGCTAAGTAATATTTTTTCAAATAAAGAAAGGAATTTTTTATATACTTCAGTAATGATAATTGTCCAAATCCAGGATATACAGGCAAATTGCAGTAAAACTAAAAAACGAGAGAACAAAAAAACAAATTCACCACCTAAAATTATATCTAAAGTATGAATATAGAAAGAACCAGGTGGTCTTACGGTAATAAAATCTTTATGGGGAATTTGCCTTTCAATTATTCTTCGGCTGCCCGCCAAAATAAATCCATCATCTGTTGGTGTAAAACCCAATGATGAAAATAAAAGATGTGATAAAATAGAAATAAAAAATATATAAAGAATACAAAAAAAATTTTCTTTTACTTTTGTCATTTATATAATGATACTAAAAATTTTTCAATTATCAAGTATTTAGTGAAAATTTTTTGAAACAAGGCATATACATTGAAGTAAGTTATGTTATAAAAGATGGGAAATGAATAATAGATTATCCTTAGAAGACTTTCATAGAATAATTTTAGAGTTAAAACCCGCAAACAATTAGGGTCAGTCATAAAGTTTCAAGTTTTCTGATAGAAAGGAATGAGATTGCCACGCATTCCTGCGGAATGCTCGCAATGACAAAAGAGAAGAAGAAAACATGGGATTCCCACGGGCTTTGGTAGTTATGCAAAGTAGTCTTCAAGCCCTCGGAATGACAACTTGCGTTGTGAGATTCCCACGCCTTCCAAAGGAAGGCTCGGAATGACAAGAAAGGGAAAAAAGATGGGATTGCCACGCATTCCTGCGGAATGCTCGGAATGACAAATAGAGGAAAAACGAAGGACTCGAAATGACAAATCAGGTGTAATAGCAAACCTTCGGAATGACAAAGTGTAGGAGTCATTACGAGCATTGGGTCTTCTTATATATTTGCTATTCAATGCGTGGTAATCTCGGGTGTTAAAAGGTAAGAAAAGAAGGGATTCCCACGTCGCTGCGCGACTCGGAATGACATAAAAGGAAGAAAAGGATGGGATTTCCACGCAATGACAAATTAAAAAAATGAGATTCCCACGCCTTCCAAAGGAAGGCTCGGAATGACAAATAGAGGAAAATCGAAAGGCTCGAAATGAAAACAGGGAAAAATGTTATTTTTTTAAATTTTTACTTTTCCTTACCTGTTCTTCAATCCATTTATATGTTATCTTTAATCCTTCTATTAAAGGCATGGATGGTGCCCAGCCAAGTTTTTCTTTTATTAATCTATTATCTGAATTTCTTCCACGGACACCAACAGGTCCCGGAATATGTTTTATACTTAATTTCTTCCCTGATATCTTTATTATCATATTTGCAAGCTCGTCTATCGTTACCATCTCTTCTGAACCTATGTTAACAGGTCCTGTCCAGTCTGAATGGAAAAGCCTCAATGTCCCTTCAATACATTCATCTATGTATAAAAATGACCTTGTCTGTTTCCCGTCTCCCCATATTTCTATCTCATCACCATCTTTTGCCATCGCAACCTTTCGACATATAGCAGCAGGTGCTTTTTCACGACCACCCTGCCATGTCCCTTCAGGACCAAATATATTATGATACCTTGCTATACGAACTTCCATCTTATAATTCCTGTGGAATGCAAGATATAATCTTTCACTGAATAATTTCTCCCATCCATATTCACTATCAGGTTCTGCCGGGTATGCTGAATCTTCTGAACATTTGGGATTATTAGGATCTTGCTGATTATAAGCAGGATACATACAGGCTGATGATGAATAGAATATTCTTTTTATATTTCTTTTGTATGCTGCTTCAACCATATTAAGATTTATTAATGCTGAATTATGCATAATATCCGCATCATTATCACCTGTAAAAACAAAACCTGCACCACCCATATCTGCTGCAAACTGGAATATCCCATCAAATCTTATATCAAGTATATGTCTGCATATATAAGGGTCTCTTAAATCACCTATAACAAAATCATCTGCTTCTGTCTCGGCAAATTCTGGATATTTTAAATCAACACCTCTGACCCAGTGTCCTTCTTTTTTTAATCTTTTAACCATATGTGAACCAATAAAACCACCTGCACCACAAACAAGATATTTTTTCATATTCTATGCTCCTTTTTTCATTTTTTGTTGTATATTAAAGGAATTTAAGTTTTTTTCAAGAAAATAATTATGAAATATGAGATTGCCACGCATTCCTGCGGAATGCTCGCAATGACAAAAGAGAAGAAGAAAAGATGGGATTCCCACGGCTTTCTTCGAAAGCCTCGGAATGACAAAGTGTAGAAGTCATTACGAGCATTGAGATTGCTTACATATTTGCTATACTCAATGCGTGGTAATCTCAGGTGTTAAAAAATAAAAAAACATATGGGATTGCCACGTCGCTATGCGACTCGCAATGACAAAAGAGAAGAAGAAAACATGAGATTCCCACGGGCTTTGGTAGTTATGCAAAGTAGTCTGCAAGCCCTCGGAATGACAACAAAAAAGATGGGATTGCCACGCATTCCTGCGGAAGGCTCGGAATGACAAATAGAGGAAAATCGAAAGACTCGCAATGACACATAAAGGAAGAAAAGGAAGGGATTGCAACTTATTAGGATAAAAAAGGAAATAGATATTAATCTACTTTTTGGAAAATTATCGTATATCCTGTTTTTCTATAATAGCCTATTCCTATCTTTCTTAAAAATTTAAAAAATAATATTGAAAAGATATTAAAAAAGGGAATATGTTTAAAGATAACAGGATTATATCCTTCAAATCTATATCTGTAAAAAATTTTCAATAGTTTAAACTCACCTATCTTTTTACGAGATGGATGTGAACTCTTTATATCTTCGCATAAATATTTTATAAAAACATCTGGATTATAAGGCTTTATATGTGAAAGGTCAGAATAAAATTCTTCCCATAATAGTGGTGTGCTTATTACAAGAATTCCATCTTTTTTTAAAACCCTTTTTATTTCAAACATTGTTTCATAAAGTTCTTCTGGATATAGATGTTCTAATATATGGCTTGCATGTATTCCATCAAAAAAAACATTGGAAAAATTAATTTTAGGTAACCTTCCGTATTTGCAATTTATTCCTTTCTTCTTCAACAATTTCACAGTTTCTTCATTCCCTTCATATCCACAGATTTTATTTTTAAATCCCATTTTTTTTAAAAATTCAATGAATTCTCCATTACCCGGACCTAAATCCAGAATATTTTTACAATTTTTAAGATATTCGTATGCAATATTAAAGAAAGGCTCCCTTTTATGTTCATATTTTCTATAATTTCTTACTTCTTCAATCACATTTTTCAAAATACCTATCATAAATCCTCCTTCCTCTTGAATATTGTAGTTTCCCAAGGAATTATCTCATTGGGACCTAAACCATAGTATCTTTTGATGAAGAAATTTTTTAAATATCTATTTATTCCTTCTTTATATCTTTTTCTTTCTGAATTATCAAGTATTATAATTCCTTTCTTCTTTAACTTTTTAACTGCATATTTCATACATGCAACCCTTGCTCTTCCATCTATCAAAATTAAATCAAAGTAGTTATCAGGAAAATCTTCAATAATCTTCACATATTTTTCAAAACTTAAACCTTTAAACTCTGGACTGAAAGAAGATTTGAAAAATTCATTTTCAGGATTTTTTGATATTTCAGGCTCTTTTAAAATATATGTAATATTGTTAAACTTATTTTCTCTTATTATTTTACTCAAATATTCATAAAAGTTTCTGTTATGTTCAACCGAAAAAATCTTTTTAACCCTTTCTGCAAAAAATAATGTTGAACCACCTGAACCATACTCAAAAACTATCATATCTTTGTTAATGTTTTTTTTTAACCATCTTATAGTTTTATAAGTCAACCAGGGAATTTTTTCTATTTCTTTTTTTCTTATTATTGCTTTAAACCAGTCAAATAAAAATATGATATCTTCGGGATATTTATAAAGCAAACGAAATAATGTAAAAACAATTGTTCTGTAATAAGTATATTTATTTCTAATAATTTTTAAAAAATCCACCTATAACCTCTTTTATTAATTTTATCTGATTAATATACATAAATCTGCTGAACAAAATAAAAAAAGTCATATAAATTATTGTGATTATAACTGCTATTATAAAAAATTGTATATATGAAACTTCAAATCTTAATATTTTAACAATAAAATAATACGATGAAATCATCAATAACATACTTAATAAAGAAAAAATAGTTATAAGTGTTATCTTTCTCATATCAAAATCTATCAACCTTTTACAGATAATTACAAATCCTATTGTTGAAACAAGGACACTTAAAAGGACAACGAATGATGTTCCTGCAATTTTATATCTTGCTGTAAAAGGATAAATAAAAATAACTATGATTAAAAGCCTTATAAACTGCCAGAATGTTTCCATTTTTGGTTTTTTTATAGCATAAAATATCGGTCCTGTTGTTGCTGCAATTGACCTTAAAAGACCTTCTATAGAAAGAATCTTTATTGCAGGAATTGCAGGTATCCATTTTGATGTTAAAAAAAGACTTATAAAATCATCTGATAATATGAATATGATACCTGCAAGATAAAAAGAAAAGAAACTTGTCATCTGGAATATCTTTAAATATGCATTTCTTAATCTTTCAAGGTTATCCTGTAATTTTGAATATGCAGGAAATGCAACTGAAGATATTGTATGTGTTATCTCTGTTGCAGGCATATTTGAAAGCCTGTAAGCCATCTGATAAAGACCTAAAAAAGTTGTTCCAAGAAATCTTCCAACAAATATATCATCTCCCTGGGTTGAAAAGAATATTAATATGTTTGAAATTGTAGCCCATCTTCCAAAATCCCATAGTTCTTTTATCTTTCCAAGATGTATTGTAAATTTAGGTTTGTAAGGGATAATGAAGAAACTGACAATACACCTTGTTAAATTCCCGGATAAAGAACCAAAAACAAGTGCCCATACATTCTTTAATAAAAAAACAAGCGTTATTGATACAATAAAATCAATAATTGTCCCTAAAAGTTCATAATAGAATTGTTTTCTGAACTCAAATTCCTTCTGAAAATATATAACACCTATATTTGTAAAACCTGATATAATAACAGATAAACCCATAACCCTTATAATATTTATAGCCTGTGGAGATTTGAAAAAATATGAAGAAAAGAAAGAGAAGAAATAGATAATGAAGAAAAGAAAAATGCCCCTTAATAAAAGAAAACTCCATGCACTATCAAGATAATCTTCTACATTTTCTTTCTTCTGTATCAAAGCCTGTTTAAATCCAACCTGTGTAAATGTCTCTATAATTGATAGAGTTAAAAGGGCAATCCCAATAAGACCAAAATCAGACGGAAGTAATATCCTTGCAAGGATTGTAATCCTTAAGAAACTAAATATGTAAGAAAAGATTTTAATTGCAAATACCCAGAATACACCTTTTATTACCTTATCCTTCAAAACAACTCGTTCCTTTCTATTAGAAAGTTTTCAAGGACAAGGATATCCATCTTTGTTCTCAAGAAGCAGTCTATTGCATTCTCAGGGCTTAAAACAATAGGTTCATTCTCATTGAAAGATGTATTCAAAACAAGTGGAACATTTGTTATCTTATAAAATTCCTTTATTAAATTGTAATATCTTGGATTTGTCTTTTCATTCACAGTCTGCAATCTTCCGGTTCCGTCAATGTGAACAACAGCAGGAATCTCATCCCTTTTTTCAGGTTTTACTTTCAAAACCTTCTGCATAAATGGTTCTTTGCAGGGATTTTCAAAGTAATCTTTTGTGTATTCTTCAAGTATTGATGGTGCAAAAGGTCTAAAAGGCTCCCTTCTTTTTATCCTTTCATTTAAAATATCCTTCATTTCCTTTCTTCTCGGGTCAACAACAATACTTCTTGCACCTAAAGCCCTTGGACCTATCTCCATCCTTCCCTGAAACCATCCTACAATCTTACCATCTGCTATTCCTTTTGCTGTGTATTTCAATAACTCTTCTTCTTCCATCTTCTTTATCCTGTAATTCCCTGTTATCTTTTTGTTTATTGTATCTTCTATTTCTTTATCAGTGTAATGTGGACCAAAATATGCATCTTCCATAACAAATTTTCTTTCATTGTTGTATATGTAATTGTAAACATAAAACGCAGCACCAATAGATGTTCCTGCATCACCTGCTACAGGTGGAATAAATACATTCTGGAAAGGTGTATTTTCAGTTATCTTTCCGTTCAATGCACTATTGTATCCAACACCACCAGAGATACAGAGATTCGGACATTTTGTTTTTTCATAAAGTTTTTTCAGCATCTCAAATACGACATCTTCAAGAATTTTTTGTAATGATGCTGCGATGTTTTCGTGTTTTTTCTCTATTGGTTCATTGTATTCCCTTGGCTTACCGAATTTCTTAATGAGTTTTTCAGAATATAGATTCTTCAAATGTGGTTCTGTATTATCCCAGGAGAAATTTGTATTTTTTGTATGATGAACAAAATAATCAAGATTTATTTTAAAACCATCTTCATTTGTTTTTATAAGTTTTTTCAAATCATTGTAATATTCAGGTTCACCAAATGCAGAAAGCCCCATAACTTTATACTCATCACCGAATTTCTTAAATCCAAGATACTGAGTTATAGCAGTGTAAAGTATTCCAAGTGAATGCGGGAAATAGACACTTCCAAAAGTTTCAAACCTGTTTCCTTCACCCATACCCCATCTTGTGCTCACAAAATCACCAAAACCATCAAGGCTTAAAAAAGCAGACTTATCAAACGGTGATACAAAAAAAGAAGATGCAATATGGGCATTGTGATGCTCTATATGCATAAATTTTATCTTTGGTGCATCCTGAATTTCCTTCAGTCTCTCTTTTATCCCTGATACATTTCCCCAGTTTTTTAATCTATCTTTAAGCAGAGAAAAATCAGGTCTTTTTGAAATTACATATTGTATTTTCTTTGGAAGATTTGCCCATGTATTTCTTCCTATCGCAACATAATCTATATCTTTTAATCTTAATCCTGCTTCTTTAAGACAGTATTTTATTGATTCTTCAGGAAATCCAGCCCAGTGTTTTATCCTCTTAAATCTTTCTTCCTCTGCTGCTGCAATAAGCTTTCCATCAATAACAACGCAGGCTGAACTATCAGGATGATATGCACATATACCAAGTATTCTCATAATCCCTCCTTTTGAAGAATCTTTTCATAAGTATCTTTCATTTTCATTGCAACTTTTTTTGAATCAAATTCTTCTTTAACCATAAAATTCCCTCTTTTTCCCATTTCTATTCTTAATTTTTCATCCTTTAATAATTTTATAATAGAATTTGAGATTTCGTCAATATTTAATTTTGAAACAATTCCACAATTATATTTTTTAATATAATCCTTCAATGCAACCTTATCAGAGATAATAACAGGTGTTCTGTAATACAAAGATTCAACAACGGACATACCGAAATTTTCAAAGTATGATGGAAGGATAGATATATCTGAATTCATAATAAGTTTTATCTTATTTTCACCTTTAACCTCATCTGTGATTTCTATGTTTTCATTAAGTTTGTATTCGTTTATCCATTTTTTCACTCTGTCAAGATAACCATCATCAGGACCTGCAATGATAAGTTTCGCATCAGGTATCTCTTTTAATACATTCTTAAATGCAGGTATTAAAATATCAAGCCCTTTTTTCCAGTTTATCCTTCCAAGGAATAGAATCTGATTATTGTTTTTTTTAAATTGAAATTCTTCAGTTTCCGGGAATTCGACCGGGTTCGGGATAACAAAGATTTTTTCTGGGTTTATTCCCATCTCAATAACACCTTCTTTCTCATCAAAAGAAGTGCAGTGAATCATTTTTGCATTATTTATCACCCTTTCTTCAAAAATCTTTATATAGATTTTTTTCTTTAAAAAACCCTTTCTTCTTATCATATCTTTTAGGAACATTCCCCTTGGGCTTAAAATATACGGTATTCTATTTTTATGAGAGAGAAAACCTCCCGTAAATGAATGGAATTGATAAATTCCATTTATGTGGACCAAATCAAAATTCTTTAAATTTGCGTTTAGATAAGAAAATAAAGAAGAAGAGAATGCATAATTTGTCTTTGGAAATACCGGAAAATATTTTACTTTCACATCATCAATTGTATCTTCTTTAATTTTTTGAAATTCCTGACCTAAATTCGTTGTCCAGACTTCAAGATTGACACCCATATTTACAAGATTCTTACAGAGATAATGGACAGAGAAAACAGGTCCACCAAACCTGAATGCAGGGATGTAATAAGGTGTTATATGGAGAATCTTCATTAAAGATATTTATTCAACCTTGAAACCTATATTCTTTCCCTCTTCACCTGTGTGGAGTTTTATCTCACCAAATTTCTCTTCAAATCTTTTCAGATTATCTTCAAGTGCCTTCATAAGAAGTTTTGCGTGCTGTGGTGTCATTATTATTCTTGATTGAACCTTTGCCTTTGGCATACCGGGAAGGATTCTACAGAAATCAATGATTATCTCTGCTGGTGAATGTGTAATGACAGCAAGGTTTGAATAAACACCTTCAACTGTTCCAAGGTCTATTTCTAACTGCTGTTGCATAGGTGGAACATTCTGTTCCTTCTTTTTAAAATCCATATCTTCTCCTTTTTTTTATAATATATTTTTGAAATATTTTTTCAAGCATTTTTTGGGGTCAGTCATAAACTTTCAACTTTTCTTGTAGAAAGGATGGGATTGCCACGTCGCTGCGCGACTCGGAATGACAAAGTGTAGAAGTCATTACGAGCATTGAGATTGCTTACATATTTGCTATACTCAATGCGTGGTAATCTCGGGTGTTAAAAAATAAGAAAACATGGGATTGCCACGCCTTTCTTCGAAAGGCTCGCAATGACACATAAAGGAAGAAAGGATGGGATTGCCACGCATTCCTGCGGAATGCTCGCAATGACAACTTGCGTTGTCAGATTCCCACGTCTTTCTTCGAAAGGCTCGGAATGACAGGAAAAATGAAAGGCTTGAAATGACAATTCAGAAGAATCGAAAGACAAGGAATGAAAAATAAGAATATTGTCAATAAACTTATATATCTTTATATAAGTCTTTCCATTCCGGATTCATTGCGTTTATTAATTTTTCCTTTTTTGCCCTTGAAGTGTCTTTTATCTGTTTTTCCCTCTTTATTGCATTTTCTATGTCATCATAAATTTCATAATAAATTAATTTATCTATATTGTATTTACTTGTAAATCCTTTTATTATTTTTTCTTTATGTTCATAGACCCGTCTTTTAAGATTGTTGGTTACGCCTGTATATAATACAGTGTTGTTTTTATTCGTTAAGATGTAAACATAATAATTATGTTTCATAAAATTAAAATACAGAAATTGATAATAAAGTCAATTTAAAATATATATGTTTAACAAGTAAAAAGATGGGATTCCCACGTCGCTATGCGACTCGGAATGACAACAAAAAAACATGGGATTGCCACGGGCTTTTGATGGATACGCAAAGAAGAATAACAGCCCTCGCAATGACACATAAAGGAAGAAAAGATGAGATTCCCACGAGTTTGATAAGACAAGCAAGATGCAGGCAAACTCTCGGAATGACAAAGTGTAGAAGTCATTACGAGCATTGAGATTGCTTACATATTTGCTATACTCAATGCGTGGTAATCTCAGGTGTTAAATTATTTCCTAAATCTTCCTAAACTTTAATAATTGTATTTAAATATTACATAAACATTTCTTTCATCTTTTAGTTTCCCAAAATTCCCGTAATCACCGAAAATATACTTTAAACCTGCTTTTATCTGTATATTACTTAAAGGATAGAATGATATTTCAGGTGATAAAAGATGTGAAAATTCCTTATCATCAATATTGTAAAATTCGAGTGCATAATTAAAATTCAATTCTATCTTTGATTCAAGTAATTTAAAAGATGAATGAAGGAGTAAAAAGTCATTTATATTTTCCCCTGCATCATACGGGAAGCCATAAACATACTGGAGTAAAACATATATATCGTTGTATCTATAGTCAGCTCCCAAAACATATTTGTAATAATTCTTATCAAGAATAAGAGAATCAGATGTTCCTAAACCAATTAAACTCCTGTCAATAAGACAATTAAGACTTTCAGGTATAAAATATCCAATCTCACCCCAGAATCCAAACCTATCAAAAGATGTTGCAAAATCAAAACCAAAAATCTGTTGTTTTGGATAAACGAGTTCTGTATTAACATTTATACCTGAAGTAGTTGGGATAATGGTGATTTTATCAGGAAAAGGTAGGGTATTTCTTCCGTAAACATAACTTACTGAAAGGTCAGTTCCTAAAATATTCTTTTTAACCCTTATTCCATAAATTGAATTTTCTTTTGTTCTCGATGGAAGAATTATCGTATTCTCAACAGAAGAAACCATAGGGTTAACTGGATAGAATATATTTAACAATCTTTCTTCGGGAAGCCTTGATGGGGTAAAGAAAGGGATATAAATACCCTGAAGACTGAAATCTTTTACGAAGATATTCATCTTTAAAGAAAATGATGAAATCCTACTTTCAAAATCCCATATATCTTCAAGGTCAAGCGGGTCCATATTATCTGTTGGATTGAATACATATGCGGTTCCCCATGCTGTCCTCTGTTTACCTATGCGCAGGTCAATGAAATCAAACGGGAAATTCGAAAGGCTTATATATCCTTCTTTCATCTCTAATGAGATATTGAACATATCTTCGCTTGAAAGTTCTTCTAATTTATAAATGTTCTTAATACCGTTTTCCCTTACCCAGAATTCTGTGAAAAAATTAAAATTATCATTTGATGCTTTCAGGTTAAAATCTAATCTTGACTCATTAAAATTAAAATAATGGTCTTTAAGGTTCATCCTTGAATCAAGATTTAAATAACCACCAAACTGGAATTCAGAAGCTATTAAAAATAAAGGGATGATAAAAATAAATCTTTTCATATATCCTCCTTTAATTTGAAAGTTTTTCTGGTTTAAATTGGTTATCCTGTATACCGGTATCAAACTTTATTTCTTCTATTATCATCTTCGTCGTATTCCCTGATTTCAGGTCTTTCATTTCTGATTCTTTTGATACAAGATAACCATTAATCTTTTCAATCTTTTCTCTTTTTAATGTCTTAATGAGATTTCCTCCTTTATCGTAGAATTCAATATTCACAGGATAAAAATTTTCTTTATTCACTTTTATCACCACATAACCATATGATGATTTAAAATCTGGCTTCGGCATCATTTTAAGATAATAATTTTCATTGTCTGAATTTATAAGTTCTCCATCCCAGAAATCTTCGTATTTTTTAGTTTCAAGGTCTTCATATGTAAAATCAGTCCCTGCAAATTTACCACCTTTTGATTGTGATGCTATAAGCTGCGTCTTCTTCATTGCGGGAAGATAAACATAGAAAACACCATTCGGTAAAGATAGAAAACCAATACCTTTCTGGTCCTCCGGTAATAAGAACTTTCCCATCCTCTTGTCCATACCTTTCTGTAATATCTCTATAAGTTTTTCCTTCTCCTTTCCGCTCTTATCGATAACAATGAGTCTCATCTTTATCCTCTGGTCTTTAGGCGCATTAAGGACTTCATCCATTTTTTTGATAATCTCTTTAGGTGTCAATTCTTCCGCATTTAATATGGAAGGGATAATGATTAAAAAGAATAAATAGATATACCTCATAAATCCTCCTTTTTTGTTTTTATCTTCAATATAAATTTTTTGGTTAGAAGTATTATTGCAGGTAATATTGTTAAAGCACCAAAACCTGAGCTTATCATAGTTAGTCCAATAAGCATACCAAATCTCTTCACAGGTATAAGTGTGCCAAATAGAAGAATGAGAAATCCTGCTGTTACTGTTATAACATTTATCACAATAGCCTTACCTGTTGTATCAAGTGTATTTCTTAATGCTTCAACATCTTCTTTTGTTTCCTCATATTCCTTCTTTAATCTGCTTACAAAATGTATTGAGTAGTCAATACCAATTCCTATTGATACGCTGCCAACAAGTGCAGTTGCGACATCAAGCGGTATGTGAAAGAAACCCATAAAACCAAGAAGAATAAGAAGGGAAAATATTATTGGTATAATACCGATGATTCCACCTGCCGGTGATTTCATAAGGATTGATAGGGTTATGAATACGAAAAGTATTGCAATAATAAGGCTGTAAAGTTGACTTTTAAGAATACTTATATCGAGACTTCTATAGACAAGTGGGGTTCCGGATAAAATAAATTCAGCACCTTCAAGTTTTATATTTTTTATGTATTCCTGTATTTCTTTTATCATCTTTGAACTCGTCTTTGTGTATAACCCCTTAATAGTTCCCTGTATTAATGCCTCCTGAGCATCGTCATCTACAAAATGTTTTACCATCTCCTGGCCTTCGAAGAAAAACCATAGATTAGAAACTTTTTCCTTTGTATCAGGGATTGTCTTCCCGAATCCAAGCATATTGTTCATATCCTCAACAAGATGAACTATTGAATATAGATTTTTTATCTCACCCTGTGATTCAAGGAACCTTTCAAATTTTTTCATCTCGTTTAATACTTCTGGGTCTTTTATATCACCCTTAACTATTATGTAAATAGGTATTGAACCACCAAATTTTCTGCTTATAAGTTCATCTATCTTTCTTACCTCACTGTTTTTTCCAAAATAATCAATAAAATCTACCTTTCTTTCTATCAATGGAATACCTGAGATTGCAAATAACCAGAATATTGTTGATAAAAGGATAATTAATTTTTCTTTTCTGATAATCCATTTTGAAAAATTATAAAATACAGTGTCAAAATGATTGTTTCCTTTTATTTCTTTCTTTTTGAATCCCTTAAATGATATTATCGCAGGTAAAATAATTATCGATATGATGAAAGAAAATATAATCCCTATGGTGGTGAATATTCCGAATTCCCTTATCAGTTTAAGATAAGCACCAATAACAAAAGAAATGAATCCTATTGCAGTTGTGAATGCAGCAAGAAAAACAGGTATTATAACAGATTTTAATGCCTCTTTATTCCTTTCCTTTCCATTACCCTTCTCAATAAATGAACTTATAATATGTATTCCATAAGCGTTACCTGTTGCAATTAGAACAACAGGAATAATATTGGATATGATTGTTATCTTCATCTTTAATAAACCCATAAGCCCCATTGTCCAGATTGTTGCAATAATTGTTGTGAGTATCGCAAGAAGAACAGCTTTAATATCCCTGAAACTTAAATAAAGTATAAGAATAATAAGAATTACGATTGATGGAAGAAGGAACCTGACATCATTAAATATTGATCTGTTCAGTTCAAGGAGCTGGAATGGAAGACCACCAAAATAAGGCTTACCTTTAATATCCAATTTGTTAACAACCTCTTTTATTTTAGACCCTGCAATTGTCGGATCACCTGTAAAATAACATAAAACGATTGAATATCTTCCATCACTTGAAATTAGAACATCTTTAACGCCTTCTTTTTTCAATATATTCTCATAAGTTTTCCTTAAATCCTCATCATTAACTGGAATATTATATTCGTCAATAAGTGGTTCTATCGTTATTCCGGATGTGTCGCCTTTTACATCAAGGAATGTAAACAAACTCAAGACATAAGTAACCTGTGAAATATAAGAACATTCATCTGTTATCTTCTTTAAGTCTTCAAGCATCTCCATTGAAAAAGGTTTTTCATATTCAAGCATTACAATCCCAACTTTGGTAAGCCCGAATTTTTCATTTATATATTTCGAATTTGCAACGGCAGGGTCTGAATCTGGAAGATAACTTATAACATCGGGATTTATCCTTAAATCCTTTATAAAAACTCCCAAGATAATTGTTATTAATGAAATAACAATTATTACTGGAACCCTTAACTTAAATATCCAGTCAATTAACTTTTCCATTTTTACCTTCCTTTTTAACTATTCCATAGAAAAGTATATCAATAAGACCTTCAAGCTTTTCATTTAATCCCTTCTTAGAAATTTTTGTTGCAATGTCATATTCAAGACCTTTCGAAGCAGAAACTATTGCGAATGCAGTTAATTCAGTATTCTTTATTGAAAATTTACCCATTTTTATACCATATTCAAGGATTTCCTTTATCCTGTTAATCTCATAAATGTCATAACTTTTTCTTATCCTCTCAATAAAGTTATGCTCTTCAAGATACTCTTTACTGAAAGACTTGAACTTTTCCGCAATATCAAGGAATAGTTTCATTCGGACTTCAAAGTATTTCTTCAATTTCAATACAGGCTCTCTTATATCTTTAATTTCGTTTTCAATTCTTTCAATAATCATCTTCGCCTCTTCTTCAATTATTTCCCTGAACAGTTCTTCCTTATCCTTGAAATAATAATAAATAGAACTTTTTGTCATACCAAGTTTCCCCGCGATTATGTCCATGGATGTCTTCTTAAAACCCAATACCATAAAAACTTCCCTTGCTGTTTCAATTATACGCCTTCTCATTTTTTCCTTTTTCATATTTATCTCCTTTTAAACTTTTGAACATTTTGTTCATTTGTTCAAATTTATATAAATTTTTATATTTGTCAAGTCCCCATTGACATTTTTTTTTAATTTTTTATAATTTATAAAAACCTGCCCTGAAAAGGGAAATGGAGGTTTTTATGAAAAAATTTTTGTTGTTTTTGTTTGTGTTTCTTTTAGTTGCTGGTTGTTCAACCAAGAAAAATCCACCTGAAATGAAGACTTCCCCTTCATCTCTTAAGAAGATTGAAGGCCCTAATGTTTCAATGAAAGAGGCTGATACAACCGGGAATCTTTTATTAATAAATACTATGATAGATTTTATAAATGGATTTGCGGAAGGGACATACAATTTTGCAGCCTCCCTGAATAATTTAAAAGAAGAAATGGAAGATTATAAATATTCAAATGGAACATGGACATGGGAAGTTTCTTCAGGTATGTATACTGTCAAGATAACTTGTACCCAAATTCCCGGTGGTTATGAATGGAAACTATACATTAATGATGAGTTGATTTATTTAGGTTATATAGAATCTGATGGTTCACACGCTTACTGGAAGTATTATTATTTGGGTAATGCTATTGCTTCTTTTGAATGGGAAGACAATGGTTCAGGTGGTTATTTTAAATTTTATCAAGGTGACCTGGGAGAAAATATTTTCTTATCTATATCCTGGGTAACAACATCAAGCTATTGTGAAGTAGTTATAGATGCAATAGGATATAGCACTTATAAATTTACAATAAGAGGATATAACGACCATTCTGGATTTGCAAACATAGTAGAAAATAACCAGACAATCTTCTCTGTGCAGTGGGATTCTAACGGAAACATAGTAAAGTAAAAAATCTTTCTGGGGCAGGTTTTTTTATTATTTTTAATTAAGAAGCAATACTTTAAAAAAGAGGTTTTTTTTAAACATAATCTATTTAAAAGATAAAGGAATTTTTGACCTTTCATACTTTGTAAGATGTCATTCCGAGTCGCATAGCGACGTGGGAATCTGACATCGCAAGTTTTCATTCCGAGGGCTTGCAGACTACTTTGCATAACTACCAAAGCCCGTGGGAATCTCATCTTTTCTTACTTTTTAACACCCGGGATTACCACGCATTGAGTAGCAAATATGTAAGAAGACCAATGCTCGTAATGACTCCTATAATGTGTCATTGCGAGTTGCATAGAGACGTGGCAATCCCCTTCTTTTTCCTTTTTTGTCATTGCGAGCCTTCCTTCGGAAGACGTGGCAATCCCATTCTTTTCTACAGGAAAAGTTGAAGGTTTATGACTGACACCAATTAATTACTTGACATTGTTTTTTATTGTTCTAAAATCAATCTATGAAAATATGCTATTTCGGGACATACTCACGGGATTATATAAGAAACAGGGTTATATTAAAAGGTTTACAAAAGAACGGTTGTAAAGTTATAGAGTGTCATTATCCATTATGGAAGGGTGTTGAACCAAGAATACAGGAATTTAAAGGTATAAAGGGATTATTAAGACTTTCTTTTAATTTTCTTAAGGCATATATCACCCTTTTTATCAAATCATTTGATATCATAGAAAAACCTGATTTCATAATAGTTGGTTATACAGGGCATTTTGATGTCCCTTTAGCATTTTTTATATCAAGATTAAGAAACATTCCACTCGCATTCGATTTCCATGTTTCTTTGTGGGATACATTTGTCCTTGATAGAAAGCTTTTCAAAGAAAATTCAATAATTTCAAGAAAACTTAAATTTATAGATAAGTTATCACTTATTTTACCTGATATTATATTCCTTGATACAGAATCACATATAAAATTTGTTTCCGAACAATACAGAATACCTTTAAGAAAATTCAGGAGGTTCTGGGTTGGAGAAGACGATGAAATATTTTATCCAATGGATGTAAAAAAATATGAGAGTTTCACAGTCTTACATTTTGGTGGATTTATACCTTTACATGGTATGGAATATATTATTGATGCGGCAAAGATGCTCCAAAAAGAAGATATAAGGTTTCTGCTTGTTGGGAAAGGGCAGGAGTATGAAAAAATTTACAACCTTGCAAAAGGTTTAGAAAATGTCGAATTTACAGGATGGGTAGAACCTGAAAAAATCCCTGAAATAATATGTAAATCGCATATTTCTCTTGGAATATTTGGAACAACAGATAAGGCGAAAAGGGTTATACCAAATAAAATATATGAGAGTATTGCCTGCAAGGTTCCTGTAATCACAGGAAGAACAGAAGGTATTCTTGAAGCATTCGAAGATGGAAAGAATATAATACTTTGTAATATTGGAGATGGTGAATCTTTAAAGGATGCTATTTTAATGCTAAAGAAAGATAAAAGATTAATGGAAAAAATAGGAGAAGAAGGATATAAACTCTTCAAAGAAAGGTTTGTTCCTTCAAAGATTGGCTATGATGTTTTAACAGAACTTAAAAAATTCAAGGAGGAAATATGATTGAAGGAGTTAAGATTATAGGTTTAAAGACACTTGAAGATGATAGAGGTTACTTGATAGAAGTTATAAGAAAACTTGGAGATGAAGAACATGCAGTATGCCATCAGTTCGGTCAGGTTTATGTTGTAGGCGACCCTGTAAGAGGTATAATTCGTGCATTCCATAAACATGATGAACTATGGGATTGGTTTTTCATAGTCCATGGGAGTGCAAAAT
>CBFGJG010000007.1:0-40026 GCA_965649055.1 Caldifarciminota bacterium | reverse complement strand
GTTTTGAAAGATGATAGAAAAGATAGCAAAACATATGGTGAAATGATGCAGATTATCGCAAGCTCAAGGAATCCAAAGTTGATAGTTGTTCCACCCGGTGTATATCATGGATGGATGTCTCTTGAAGATGATACAGTTCTTATAAGCATTGCAAGCCATACATACAATAGGGAAAAACCTGATGAGATCAGGATACCACCTGATAGTTTTGGTGATGTATGGACAATAAAAGGGAGATAAAATGATACTTGTTACCGGCGGTGCAGGATATATTGGTTCTGTCCTTGTAAGAAAACTCCTTGATAAAGGAGAAAGGGTAAGGATACTTGAAACCTTTTTCTTTACTGATATAGGGATAAAGGATGTTAAAGATAAACTTGAGATAGTTATAAAAGATATAAGGGATGTTGATGAATCTGTCTTACAGGGTGTTGATACTGTTATTCATCTTGCAGGGCTTTCAAATGACCCGACTGCAGAATACAATCCAAAGGCAAATGAAGAGATGAATACAAAAGGAACTGAAAAACTCGCTTTACTGTGTAAGAAGGTTGGTGTTAAAAGATTTGTTTTTGCATCAAGTGCATCTATATACGATATGGGTTTTTTTGCACCGGATGATATAAAGACGGAAGATTCTTTAGTTGAACCGAGGGCTGCTTATGCAGTTTCGAAATATAATGCTGAAAGGATTTTGTTAAAACTTATGGATGAAAACTTTTCTCCTGTTATATTAAGACAAGGAACGATTTTTGGTTTCAGTCCAAGGATGAGGTATGACCTTGTTGTTA
Organism: Caldifarciminota bacterium; assembly: GCA_965649055.1. Lineage (GTDB taxonomy): Bacteria > Hydrothermota > UBA3072 > UBA3072 > B12-G15 > CBFGJG01. Next base: position 39,235 of record CBFGJG010000007.1, on the reverse strand, counting down.
ATACATTCTTAAAAGATGCGCTAACAAAAGGTAAATTATATCTGAATTGTGGCGGTGAGATGTGGAGACCACTTGCAAGTGTTAACGATGCTGCAAATGCATTCATACTTCTTTCGGAAGCAGATGAGAAAGATGTGAAAGGTGAGATATTCAATCTGTGCTATAGAAATTTCAGGATATCAGAACTTGCATTAAGGATAAGAAAAACACTATGTGATTATTACAAGATAAAGATTGATATAGAACCTGATTATTCAAATTTTAAGACGCGCTCCTATAGAATTTCGAATGAAAAGTTAAAAAGGAAGCTTGGGTTTGTCCCTGAAGAAGGTATTGAAGACTCTGTTATTGAAATGGTGAAGAAAATAGAAGAATACAGGTATAATGATTTTTTAAATCCTATCTATTACAATATTCAATGGATGACAATGCTTGACGATATGTCAAAGACCATAAAAAAAATTGGGAGGATTTTTGAATGAAGGTTGTTATCCTTGGTGCCAAAGGTCAGCTTGGGAAAGACATAGTAGAAGTCTTAAAGAATGAATTTGATGTTGTCCCACTTGACATGGAAGATATAAACATCGGGATTCCCGAAGACCTTAATAAATTAAAGGATATAAAACCTGATGTAATTATAAACACAGCTGCATACCATAATGTTCCGGATTGCGAGATAAATAAGGATTTAGCATTTAGGATAAATGGATATGCTTTGAAGGATTTATCTCTGATTTCAAACGAGATTAAATCTTATCTAATTCATATATCAACAGATTATGTTTTTGATGGAATGAAAGGCAAACCTTATACAGAAGAAGATATTCCAAACCCTTTAAACACATATGCAATATCAAAATATGTCGGTGAGATATATGTTCGTAATTATGCTAAAGACTGGGCTATTGTAAGGGTATCCGGTCTTTACGGCATAAACCCTTGCGTAATGAAAAAAGGAATGAACTTCGTTGATTTAATCATTTCAAAATATAAGAATAATGAAGAATTATCCATTGTTGACGACCAGTTCTTAACCCCTACATATACTTACTACATAGCAAAACAGCTCCATCTCATCATAAAAAGAAAGATTAACGGGATAATACATTCAACCTGTGAAGGTGAAACAAACTGGTTTGATTTCGCAAATGCAGTGTTTGAAATCCTGAATGTTAAGGTTAAGATAAATAGAAGAAAAACAAGTCCTGATGAATTTGTAAAAAGACCATTTTATTCAGTTCTTGAGAACTCTGTTTTAAAAAAAGAAGGTATAAATATAATGCCACACTGGAAAGATGCATTAAAAGAGTATCTTTCATTAAAATATCCGAATGGTGTTTAAAATAAATTAGTCAAAAGTGGCAATCCCTGTTTTCTTCTTTTGTCATTCCGAGTCGCATAGCGACGTGGCAATCTGACATCTTAAGATGTCATTCCGAAGGCTTGTTATTACGCCTGTTTTGTCATTCCGAGCCTTCCTTTATTTTTTTGTCATTCCGAGAGTTTGCCATCATCCTGCTTGTCTTATCAAACTCGTAGGAATCCCTTCTTTTCTCACCTTTTAACACCTGAGATTACCACGCATTAGGTATAGCAATTATGTAAGAAGACCCAATGCTCGTAATGACTTCTACACTTTGTCATTCCGAAAGTTTGCCATCATCTTCTCTTTTGTCATTCCGAGTCGCATAGCGACGTGGCAATCCCAGCCTTTCTTCTTGTCATTCCGAGCCTTCCTTCGGAAGGCGTGGGAATCTCTTCTTTTCTTTCACAAAACTTGAAACTTTATGACTGACCCCAATTAATTACTTGACATTTATATTTTTTTTATTAATATTCTAATGGAGGGAATTATGGAAAAAGAAGAAAGAATAATAATTTTTGAATGTAATTGTAATTATAACCTTGAAGATTCAACAGGTAGTATTTATGAAAAGGGTGATGCCCTAATTCAGATAGACAAAGAAAATCTATCGTTGCTACCAAAATTTTCAGAACCCTTCAATATTCATCTAAGAGATATAATTGATATTACACCAGTTGAATAAAGAGTTCAGATAACACTTACAAACCTTGAAAAGTTAATAATTTTCAACCTGGGTTATAAATTTGAAGATTTTATAAGAATTCTCTCTCGTATAAGAAATGAAATTCTTCTAAAAGATTTTCTGATGAAAGAAAAAATCATAAAATCCAATGTTGAAGCACAGCTTGTATATTATGACGAAAAAAATGATGAAAAAATGAAAGGTAAATGTGAAATAGATTTATTTGAAACAGGTTTTGTAATTAAACCTGAGAAAGGGGATATATTAAGAATTCCTTATAGTGATATCTCGGATATCCAAGACGAAGGATTGAGTATTTCAATATCCACAGAATGGGGTGAAAAAATAATATTTTCACATCTTGGAAAGGAAATGGAGCCTTTCAAAAAGACTTTTTCTGATATTATGAATGAACTTGGTTTAAAAGTTCAGACACACCTTAAAGAAATGCTGCCAACGGTTAATTCATCTTTTATAAGAAGATTATCAAAGATTATGAAAGAAGGGAAATGCGCCAAAAAAGAAGATATAGATGGAATATCAAAAGATATCTGGGGAGAACTCGAAAAAAAGATATTAGTATCGGATATAAAAGAAGAATACAATTTTCTAAAATCCAATTCCATAACTAATAAAATCTGCATAGGAATTAAAAGGGGTTTGTTGGGAGACCTGACAGGAGAATATATCTGGTTTTTGATTCCGATATATAAAACAAAAGATAATGAAGGTGGTAATGTTATTGCTATGGAATCAATATCAAGTGAAGAACAAGGGAAAGCAACTTATTTCTTCAAGGTTGTTGAAAGAAATTCATTCCATAATATAAAAGAACAGGAATTTATTTTAAGATTAGATGATTTTATTAAGGAGATAAATAGAGCAATGCTTGGAATAAATTTCAGGAGGGAACCGATATATCTGTCTGACGAAAAATTACTACAACCACAATATACAAAATATTTATTCGCGATTAAAAAGATTCCGGCACTTCAAAAGATAAGGAAGAATTTCGTAGGAAGGGTTATCCATCGTTCTTTTGAACAATGGAAGGAAGATGTTCAATCACTATTAAGATTTAACATATCTTCAAAAGAAGATGCCTTAAAATGGCAAAAAGAATAAAAGGAGGAAAATATGAAAAGATTATCTTTTTTTCTTATTTTATTTCTTTTTTCAGGATGTGCCATTAGAAAGAGTGTTGGAAGTGTTCAAGGTTATGGCACTCAAAAAGAAGATATAGTATTATCTTCTATCTATGTCTATATTGGAGACCTTTCTTTGGGTGAATCTGGACCAAGTGCTGAAGGTGGAATAACTATTAAAGGAATAGGTGGTAAAGTAATGTTAACAGCGTGGGGAAAGGATTTAAAAGGAAATTATTTGTGGGTAAATCCAAAATGGTCAACGAATCTTCCTGAAGTCTTGAAAATAGAACCTGAAACAGGTTCTAAGGTGATACTTACTGCTTTAAAAACTACCTATGGCAATATTGAACTTTATGTTGAAGCGTATGGAGTGAAAAGAACATATTCAGTTTTTATTTCTGAATAAATAAGGAGGCTTAATGCCTGGATACAAACATCCCTGTAGATATTGTGACAATTTGGTTGAATCAGATGCAAATGTCTGTCCTTTCTGCGGTAAAGTTAATCCTGTTGGTCCTTTAAGATGCCCAAAATGCAGAAATCCTATTGAGAGGACACATAAGAATTGCAGTCATTGTGGTCTTTTATTAGAAATAAACTGTCCGTATTGTAACAAAAAAACCTTCTTTGGTGATTATTGCGAACATTGCGATAAAAGGCTTATTGTAGTATGTAAAAATCCAAAGTGTAAGGAAGAACAGCCACCTATAAGTGAAAATTGTATTAAGTGTGGCAAACCATTAAAATAAGGAGGTAAAATGGGTAATGGTAAACTTATAGGGTTTACTGATAATTTTGCAGATAACAGCACAGAGTCCGGATTCCAGTTCACATTCTATTGTGATATATGCAGGGAAGGTTATAAAACAAGGTTTATAGAATCAAAGACATATAAGAAAGGTAAATTATTAAAAGGTCTTGGTGGCCTGATAAGTGCAGCAACACAGATTACAGGAAAATATAATATTGGATATGGAACTGAAAGGGCAACAGATGTTATAAGTGAGAGATTCAAAGGTATGTCACCTGAGTGGCATAAAGAACATGAGAAAGCATTTGAAGAGGCACAGAATGAAGCAAAACAGCATTTTCATCGCTGCCCAAGATGCACCAAATGGGTATGCGAGAATGATTTCAATGAACAGGAAGGTTTATGTGTTTCCTGTGCTCCAAGAATAAGTGTAGAAGTTGCAGCTGCTAAAGCAGAAAAGGCAGTTCAGGATATCAAGGAGAAGGCTTCAAAAACACAGGTATTCACAGGTGAAATAGAGAGTAAACAGACAATTTGTCCAAAATGTGGAAAACCGGCAGGTGAAGGAAAATTCTGTAATAATTGTGGTGCTCCATTATCACTCATAGTCTGTCCTAAATGTGGTGCGAAAAGCCCTGCTGGAACAAGATTCTGTGGTGAGTGTGGAAATAAGTTAACAGGTTAGAAATTCATTGATTTTTTCTCTCATTTAAATATAATAAATCAATGATATTAATATATTTTGTTTTTTCCCAATATGGAAATATAAAAGGTTTCATAACAGATGCATCAAATGGTGAGAAATTACCATATGCGAATATAGTCCTTGAAGGGACAAATATCGGAACAGCATCAGATAATAAAGGATATTATTATCTTCCAAATATTGCTCCGGGTAAATACAGGCTCATCGTTTCATATATAGGATATGAAGAGAAGATAGAGGAAATAAACATTGTTGAAGGAAAAACAATCACAATAAATGTGGAACTTAAACCGAAAGAGATTGAACTTTCAGGTATTACAATCACTTCAAAAAGGGAGGTTTTTGAAAAGACTATTAATATAAGCCAGAAAAGAATAACACAGGCAGAGATAAAGTCAGTTCCAACATTCTTTGAGAATGACCTTCTTAAAGCAATAGAGATACTTCCCGGTATTACAAGTATGCATGAGTTATCAAATAAACTTTTTGTAAGGGGTGGGAGCCCTGACGAAAATCTTGTTCTGCTTGACGGAATAATTATATACAATCCTTCAACACATCTTTTTGGTCTTTTCTCAACCTTCCAGCCAGATGCAGTTTCCGAAGCAGAGATACATCTTGGTGGATTCCCTGCAAAATATGGAGACAGGCTTTCTTCTGTCCTTGAAGTTACAACAAAAGAAGGAAATTCAAAGAGATTCCAATTCCAGGGAAGTATCGGGCTTATCACATCAAAGATTCTTTTTGAAGGTCCAATACCTAAAGGTTCTTTCCTTATAAGTGGAAGAAGGACTTATTTTGATGCACTTGCCTGGTTATATACAACATATAAAGGTGTAAAAATCTCATTCCCTTATTATTTCTATGACCTTATTTCAAAAGTGAATTTTGTTCCTTCCCTTGATAACAGATTTACACTCACAATCTTTGGTGGTGTTGATGTTTTGAATTTTGATGCTGAGGACGATGTTTCAAATATGAAAGTTAATATAAACTGGGGTAATCGCGGTGCATCTTTGAGATGGAGAAGGGTTATAACTGAAAAATTATATGGTGATATTGTCTCTGTTTACAGCAATTTCTTTACACATTTCAATGCTAAAGATTTATCCAATCCTGGTAACGATATCCATCTCTTTGAAGAGATAAAAAGTTTCAACCTTAATTCAAACTTCTCATATATCTTTGATGAGAAACATCTTTTTGATTTTGGACTTCAATGTGAAGTTCCAAAAATAAATCAGGAATGGGGTGTGAGTGTTGGAACATTTAAAACACCCTCGCAGAGTTCAAAATCTTTTTCTTTATACCTTCAGGATAAATGGTTCCTTATAAAACCTGTTTTCTTTATCCAACCCGGTATAAGATTTATATATTATATACCGCCATTTAAAAATATCGGAAGATTGTATTTTAATCCAAGATTTGGACTAAAATACAGATTAACTGAAAATTCTACATTCAATATTGCTTTAGGTAAATACAATCAATTCATTACTACAATTACAAGCCAGGAATCTTACTTTTCACTGTTTGACCTCTGGCGTCCTGTTGATTCTCTACATCCTGCGCCTGTAAGTTATCATTTTATTATCGGGATTGAAAAATGGATAGATGAAACATCCCTTTTTAACATTGAAGGATATTTTAAGAAATACTATAACTTTATCCTTCCCAAAACAGATTATATGTTTTTCAGTGTTCCTTCGGAATCGTTAACAAATGGTAATGGATATTCAACTGGATTTGACATATTCTTTAAGAAAGAACTTGGAAACCATGTATTCTGGTTAAGTTATACTTTTGGATGGACAAGAAGGGTTATAGATACACTATCATATTTCCCGAGATATGACAGAAGGCATACATTAAATATCATTTATGGTTATAAAATCCCTTCTTTCATTTCATTTTTTGGTAATGCAAAGATCGATTTTAGATTCTACTTGGGTTCAGGTCTTCCCTATAGTGAAGAGATCGGGAGATATAAATTCTTCTATGATATTAATCAAAATGAAGAAGAATATGAATTATGGTTTTATATAAAAGGGCCAAGGGATTGTTCAAGATTGCCTGTTTCGCACAGGCTTGATATGCATATTGAAAAAGACATAAAGATATTTTCTTTGAAAGGTGGCTGGTATCTTGATATAATGAATGTTTATTCAAGGAAGAATATATTATTCTATTCATATGAATACATAGATCCATACACAGGTGAAACATTAGACCCTCCAAGGAAGATTGGATATTCTATATTACCAATAATGATACCTTCTTTTGGTATTAATGTGAGGTTTTAATGAAGAGATTTTTTATTCTTGTTATCGTATTTTTTTCCTGCAAAGAATATGTTTTTGATTACGAACCCGAAATTAATGTTCATTGTATTTTAAGAAACGATAAGAATATTCAGAAGATAAGGATAGGAAGAACTTACAGGATAGACGAGATTTCAAGATACGACCTTAAAGATATTAATATCATTCTTTATTCAATAACAAGTGATTCTATTATATCAGAAACACTGGCTGTTCAGGACTCAACAAGCGAGACACTTGGAATCTATATCACAAAGGGAAATTTCAGCATATTACCGGGTTCTTTATGCAGTCTTGTTGTCACCGCAAGATACAAAGATACACTTTATCTTGATACATTATTCGGTAAGACAATTATCCCTTCTTCATTCTCGATTCTATATCCTTTAAATGGTGATACCATTGATATAAATGACACATTGACAATAAATGATTTGTCAATAGATGAACAGCTTTATTATATTGAAACGTATTTTGAAGATGGAAGATCTACAGAGCAATGGACATTTGATAGGAAACTATCTTTAAAAGATCTCATTTTTGGAGAATCGGGCATATATAAGATTAAGGTTTTTAAGGTAGATAAAAATTTCTATGAATATTATTATTCAAATACATTCGAAGATAAGGTTTTAAGATGTGGTGTTACCGGTGGTGTTGGTCTATTTGGAAGTATGATTGCTGAAAGTTTATATTTCTATCTCAATGCCGAATAATTTCTATTGCTTTTTAAGCTTCAATAAGTTTAATGTAATTAATACAACACTTAAAATAATAAGTATTATACTTAAAATCTGCGATAATGAAAGAACCTTGAATATCAAAGCATTCCCTTCATAATGTCTGAAGAAATCAATGGAGAATCTTTTTATTCCATAAAGACCCAAAAAAAGATGGAATAAAAATCCATTATAAGGTTTCTTTTTTCTCAATAAGAATATCAAAACAAAGATTGCAATTAATAGAAAAGATGAAAAAAGTTGTGTTGGTATCACTGGTAGGGATTTTTCTGCACCCATATTGATAAGATGCCTGTCAATCTGTGATATATATGCTGGTGGGAACCATTTTTTGGGGAAACATACGCCTATAAATGATTTTGTCTCTTTACCAAAACAACATCCATTTAAAAAGCATCCAATCCTTCCAATTGCAAGAACAAGTGGTAATGCTAAGGCAAATATATCTGAAGTCCTTGAAAAATCTAACTTTGATATTTTAAGATACAATAATCCACCGATAAATCCACCGATAAATCCACCATAGAATACAAGACCACCTTCCCAGAACCTGAAAATCTCACCAACATTTTCTCTGTAATAACTCCACATCTCAAGCACATACCATATCCTTCCACCTATCAATACACCTATCAATATCCAGAAGGCAAGGCTTTCTATCTTCTGCATTGGAATATCTTCTTTTTTTGCTTCCCTTCTCACTATGTAATAACCTATAAGGAACGCAATAACAGCCATAACACCGAACATAGGTATTGAAAAATTCTCAGTATGTATTAAATATCTCCACATATTAACCTCTTACCACAAATGTTTTTGGTGGACATTTTTCAACAGCAGGGTTTATTTTTTCATATTCATCAATTTTATCAATCTGTATCCTCGGCAGGTATCCATCCATAACAATCATCCCTTCCGGGACTACCCTTGAACAGAGGCTGCATCCAATACATCCCTTTGTGCAAACCTTCGAAACATCCGTTCCCCTCTCGGGTGAGACACAGCCAAGATAAATCTTCTGTGTTTTAGGTATCAGAGATATAATCTTTCTCGGGCAGGCTTTAACACATGCACCACATGCAGTGCATTTTTCTTCGTCTATTACAGGTAGACCATTCTCTCCCATTTTAATAGCATCAAAAAGACATACTTTGACACAATCACCAAGACCAAGACATCCGTACATACAACCTTTATCACCACCAAGAAGGTCAAGGGCAGAACAGGAATTTATATCATTTGTATATTCAGAGATTCTTTTTGCAGTATTCTTGTCCCCGAGGCATTGAACAACCGCTATTTTTTGGACTGCAAGACCTACTTCCTTCCCAAGGATTTTTCCTATCTTCTCAGCAACACTGCTTCCACCGACAGTGCATCCGGATACAGGTGCATTCCCTTTAAAAACCTCTTCTGCGAATTTCTCACAACCAGGGAATCCACATCCACCACAGTTTGCACCCGGTAAGGTATCCTTTATCGCAGCAAGCTTCGGGTCAACTTCCACACGGAATTTCTTACCAACATATGTGAGAAATAGCCCGAAAGCAATGCTTATAAAACCCATTGTTATTATTGCAGTTAACATATATCCTCACTTTCAAAAAATCTTTAAAAATATAAAAATGTCAAATGTCAAGACCTGACACCTATTTACCTGACTTCAGGCAGTCTTCCACCTTCTTAAAATACTGATTTGCGTTTTTCTTGTCTTTCATATCTACATATGTATTGTATATAATCTTTATACCTTCACAATTTGTCGGGTTTATCTTAAGAAGTTCGCCTGCTGTATCCAAAGCCATTTTATAATCTTTCCTTTCATAGAATATTTCTGCAAGCGTAACATAAACCTTCTGTATTATTTCAACATCACCAACTGCTTTGAGCTTCTCTATAGATATATAGAAGTTATTAATTGCATCTTCCTGTAAACCTTTAAAGAGGTATGTCAATCCAAGATTAAGATATGCAACGCCATCGTCAGGTGTAAGTGCTATCTGCCTTTTAAACATATTTATTGCCTCATCATATTTCTTTGCATCAAGATAAGACGCACCAAGCATCTTCACAACCTCTATATTGTTTGAGTCTGCTTCATAAGAAATCTTAAAATGTTTTGCAGCATTATCATAATCACCTATAGAGAAATAGTAATTCCCCATAGCCATGTTTCCAAGAGGATTCATGGGTTCGTTCACAAGAACTTCTTTAAAAGCTTCGAGCGCTTCATCTGTTTTTCCCTGGTTCTGAAGGATTGACCCTTTTATAACCAGAGATGCAGCTTTAGTCTTTGTAGATGTTGCGAAGTTTAATGAATATCCGAGAAATTTCAATGCATTATCGAAATCCTCTTCTTTTATACAAGTAATAGCGGCATTATAGAATGTCTGCCAGTATGTATCTGCATCTTTCATCATCTCTTTTGTTGCCTTTTCTTTATTCACATCGATTGCCTTTATATACTGTGTTGCTGCATCTTTCCACATAGCACTGTAACCATATGCATGTCCAAGCCATAAATAGCACTGATAATTGTTGGGTTCTGCTTCTACCGCAAGTTTAAATTGTTCAATCGCTTTATCATATTGTTTCGATTGAACATAAACCTTACCACCAGTCATATACTGGCTCTGGCATGCGACAAAAAACAAAAACGCTAAAATGAAAAGTTTTTTCATTAATCCTCCCTTTTTATAAATATATAAAAAATTTTTGAAATATGTCAAATAAAACTTGATTTTTTTTAAAAATTAAATATAATATAAAAAATGTTTTTTGAATCTTTTCCCAACAGGAAAATAATGGATGGATAAATCGAGCAAGATACGAAAACCTTTAAGGTGTATAGGACCGGTAAAAGACCTTGAAGGTTATGTTAAATCAGATTGGTGGGCTAAGATTTTCAATGCATACTATCTAAAGACCGACGGAGATGTGGTAGATGATGTTTCCATAACATCTTATGAAGTCGATTTATTCATAAAGATACTTGACCTTAAACCGGAACACTCTTTACTTGATATTTGTTGTGGACAGGGAAGGCATCTATTTGAATTTGCGAGAAGAGGAATTTTACATCTTGAAGGTCTTGACCGTTCCCACTATCTCATTCAGAGGGCAAAGAATCTATCAAGGAAAGAAGGTCTAAATATAAAATTCAGGGAAGGTGATGCAAGAAAACTTCCTTTCCAGAACGATTCATTTGATGTGGTGACAATCCTTGGTAATAGTTTTGGTTATTTTGAGACTGCTGAAGATGACCTTAGGGTCTTAAAAGAGGTCTTCAGGGTTTTAAAACCTTGGGGTAAAATACTAATAGATGTTACAGATGGCGATTATTTAAGAAAGCATTTCCAGGAAAGGTCCTGGGAATGGATAGGGAAAAAATACTTTGTTTGCAGGGAAAGGTCATTATCATTTGATAAACAGCGTCTTGTATCTCGTGAAGTTATAACACATGTAGAAAAAGGTGTGGTTCAAGACCAGTTCTATGCTGAAAGATTATACTCCAAAGAGAGCATTTCCAGGCTCCTTGAAAAAGCAGGCTTTCAGGATATAAACTTTGCAGCCCAGATTACTCCGGATTCAAAGAGAAAACAGGACCTTGGTATGATGGAAAGGAGAATAATAGTTACCGCATCTGCAAGGAAAGAATGGACACCCAAAAAGATTAAGGTAACAAAAGAAACAAAAAATGTTGTTGTCCTTCTTGGTGACCCTGAAAAACCAGACCCATTAAAACCACTCGCAAAATTTGACGATGATGATTTTTACACGATAGACAGGTTGAAAGAAGCACTGAATAATTTCAGTAATTATAAATTCACATATCTTACAAACCATGATGAGTTCTTTGAAGAGTTAAAAAAATTAAAGGGGAAGATAGATTATGTTTTCAATCTCTGTGATGAAGGTTATTACAATGACCCATTGAAAGAGCTTCATGTTCCTGCACTCCTCGAGATGTTGGGAATACCTTATACCGGTTCAGGTCCACAGACACTTGCCTATTGCTATGATAAATCCCTTGTTCGTGGTATTGCAAAAGAGATGGGAATACCAGTCCCTGAAGCATTCTTCATAAAACCAGAAGATGCAACATTCCAGCTACCATTTGATTTTCCTGTCATTGTGAAACCAAATTTTGGCGATTCAAGTTTTGGAATAACGAAAAATTCAGTTTGTTATAATATTGAACAATTGATAAATGCTATTTCTGAGATTAGAGAGAAATTTGGATATGATAAACCAATACTTGTTGAAGAATTCCTGACAGGCAAAGATTTAACACTTGGAATCATTGGCAATGTTCCGGATTCATACACTGTGCTACCAATAGGTGAAGAAGATTACTCTGAACTTCCACAGGAACTTCCAAGGATCTGCGCATACGAAGCGAAATGGGACCCATCATCACCATATAGCAAAGTTAAAACAATTCCAGCCAAACTACCGGAATATACATCAAGAATATTGGTTGAATTTTCAGTTAAATTATTTGAAAGGCTTGAATGCAGAGATTATGCGAGATTTGACTGGAGACTTGATAATTTTGGAAATCCGAAACTTCTTGAAGTTAATCCAAATCCCGGATGGTGCTGGGATGGACATCTTGCAAAGATGTGCCAGTTTGCAAATATAAATTATCCAAAGATGCTTGAGATGATTCTAAAAGAAGCAGAAAAAAGATTTCATCTTTAAGGGAAAAGACCCCTTATCGTATTCCTTTCAAGCCTCACTTCAGGAATTTCTTTTATCCCTATTCTGAATGTATAATTCCAGTTGTTCAAATACTGTGTATATGAAAATTCAAAATACCAGCAGTGTAAATTTCTTTCAAGTTTTATACTTGTTGTGTTAAATCTCATCTCTTTAAAACTATAATTTGTATTTATATCAAAATTCCAGTTTTTTGTAAGATAAAATCTTGAAAAAAGTGATGCATTCTGGTTTATCAGTGTATCGGCTATATTCAAGCTATGTGATATACTCAATATAAAAGGTTTGCCTTCAAATGTTTTCTGAAAATTCAATGTATTCGTAATATTATTCAAGACTAACTTTTTATCTGATACATCATAATATCCAGAAACGCCTGAACGGAAAATACTTCCATCTGTTATACTTAAAGAATATGAAAGATTGGAAAAACTTTTCTCTTCAAACCTGTATGCTCCACTGATATTCAAGATAAAAGGTGAATAAACCTTTTCCTTTATTTTCCATTGATTTGTGAAAGTAATTCCATAATTTAATCTTCTTGAATAACTTGAAATTATTGATACTGGCGCTCCCGGAAACAAATTCCCTTCCTTACCCTTTTCTGAAATAGAGAAATCCACATAGGGGTCAATTACAGTTCTGAACCTGTTAACAACGAAAAGGCCAAAATTTGATATAGCATATATACTTGTTCTTAAGGCAAATGAATAAGACCTTTGAATATCACTATAATAAGTTGAATCCATTGTTTCAGATGCATAAATATGTCTTAATGAAATTCCAAAAGAACCTCTAAAAGGGAATATTGTTTTTGAAAATAAAAAATTTGTGCTTGAACTTGAATATATTATACCATCAGAACCCCTTAAAATAAAAGAAGAGATATTAGGGCTCAATCCAAGAATTTTAAAACCATATAAATTTAAATCTATTCTTGGTAATTCTCTTGATGTTATATCCTTAATAAAATCCTTCCTCTCTTTTATCCTTGCACTTATGTTACCAAAAGAAAATGTTCTTGATATATTAATCTCCGCATTTGCTTCCTGTTGAAGCTGTGTCTCTCCCTGATTATAATCTACATCTATCCTGTTATCGCTTTTGTAATTTGAGAAATAAGCAAGATTTATTTTATAAGGGAGGGTGTTTCTGCCTGAACCATTCAAAGACCATCTTATATTACCTTTCCTTTCTTTTGTATAGTCAACCCTGATATTTCCTGAACCCTGTCTAAAAAGATACCTTCCTTCCATATGTGACCATATTCCTGTTGTTGTATAATAATCAAACCAGATAGTTAAATCTGCATACATTGTGAGTGTTTGATACCATCCTATATTCTGTATGAAATTTCCACCATACATTGAAAAACCTATTCTTGGTATGAGAAATCCCGACCTTCTCTGTTTTACTGTTGGATACATCCAAAAAGGAAGATAAAAGACAGGAATCCCTTTAACAAAAAGTATTATGTTCCTTGCAATCACCCTGTCATCAAGAACCACTTTTATTTCAGGGGAATAAAAATAGTAATGTGGTTCTTCGTATTCGCAGGTTGTAAAGTATCCATTTTTTATCTTTATGACATTATTTTCAAGATAAACAGTTTTTTTCCCAAAGAAATATCCCTTTTCAACCTTTGTCTTACCATCAATAGCAAATCCCTTTTTTTCATCAATATAGTATTCCATCTTATTAGCCTTTATATCCCTTTCTTTTTCATAAAGAACAGGGTTTGAAATTGCTACAAGTCTTCTTTCCTTAACATAATAAATAAGAGTGTCTGCAACAACCCTTAAATTTCCATAAATTGCTTCTGCATTATTTATAAGATAAAGAACCTCTTTTTCAGGATAATATTTTATTGTATCAGCACTGTAGATGATATTTTGAGAAAAGATAAATAGAATCACTTATTCTCAAGTTTTTTTATTCTTTCAATTATCTCATCAAGTCTTGAAATCAAAGCTCTTTCCCTGAAAAACCTTTCTTTTTCAAGTGCGGGTGCACCGCATACAATAGAACCTTTTTTCACACTCTTTGAAACACCTGATTGTGCAAGTATTATTGCATCATCTTCAATTGTTATGTGATCTGCTATTCCAGCCTGACCTGCTATAATAACATTATCACCTATTGAGCAGCTACCTGCAATTCCCACCTGTGCTACGACAACACAATTTTTTCCTATCTTTACATTGTGTGCAACCTGAACAAGGTTATCGATCTTTGTTCCTTTCCCGATAACCGTTTCGCCAAGTGTTGCCCTGTCAATAGTTGTATTTGCACCTATTTCCACATCATCCTCTATTACCACTTTTCCAACCTGTGGTATCTTTATCCTCTTCTTATCTTTCTCCATATAACCAAAACCATCAGAACCTATCACTGCGCCGGAATGAATTATAACATTGTTTCCTATTTCAGTTCTATCATAAATGGTAACATTTGGATAGATAATACAATTTTTCCCTATCTTCACACCATAACCTATAAAAGAATTAGGATAAATAATAGTATCAGAGCCTATTTTCACATTATCTGAGATATAGCAGAAATCTCCTATTGAGACATTTTCGCCAATATTTGCATCACCTATATTAGCATTTTTTGAAATCCCTTTTATCTTTTTCACCGGTTCCGGAAAAATTTTATTCAGGAAGATTATAAAAGCTTCTTTTGGATCATTAACTATAATGAATGTTTTTTCTTTTTCATAAGGGAATTCTTTTTTTGATACTATAACTCCTGCCTTAGTTTCTTTTAATTTCTGTTCATCAAATAAAAAAGATATCTGATTTTCTTTTGCTTTTTCTGGAACTTCTATACCATAGACCTCTTTATCTTCACCGACAAGCCTTCCGTCTATCCAGAGTGCAATCTCACTTGCCTTCATCTTAGAAATTCTGAAATATTCTGTGTAATTTCGTTTACCACTTTTTCCTGCAGATAACTTTCACCCCTTAAAGTTATTTTGCCTTCTTTGGTTTCCTTCCCTTTATTTTTTATTATTGTATAATTAATCTCTATTGTTTCACCTGACTTTGAAATACTCCCGTATATAAAAATATCAAGTTTTGCATTTTCAACAATCTTCATAGCATTTTCAGGGTTCAAATCCTCGTCTTCCTTCACCACACCTGATGAGTTTTTAGCCTGTGATATTATTGTATAATTTATCTCTTCAAGTTTACCTTTATTTTTCAGATATGTTGTTAAAATATTCTTAACCCTATCCCCGAGATTTCCCGACTTTGCTTCACCTGTTAGTTCTTTAAACTTTGCACAATAATAATATATCTTTTCTTCCGGTGATACTACGGGTCCAAATTCCCTATTAAGTTCGTTTATAACCCTGTCGGTTAAATCATAGACATCATCTGCATACACAACACTTCCGGCAGATATATCAAATATGAAGGAATAGCCTTCTTCCTGTCCAATTTTCTTTAAAAGTGAGTCTACTTTTGAAAGAAATGGTTTCATCAACTGGTCATTTAGTTTTTTTGCTTCACCATCCTGTCCCCATATTGACTGAATAAAGTTCTCATATTCTTTCTGTTTATTCTGAAGTTCCTGGAGTTTTCTACCTTTTGCTTCATCTGAAAGATAGATCTGCTGTGTCTGGAATTGCCTCTGAAGGTCTTCTATCTCTTTTTTCATTTTATCCATCTTATTCTGCCACTCGGCTATCTTTGCCTGATACTTCTTCTGTAAATCCTGAGTCCCTTTATATTCCTGTAAAATTCTATTTGAATCAATAAATCCAAGCTTGTATTCATAGGCAAATGCATTTAAGAAAATAAAGAAAGCAACTAATTTTAAAAATCTCATAATTCCTCCTGTTTTTTTACTCAATGAACTCAAAAGTTAAACCTATATGATAATCAATATCTGATTTATCATAACCTACCAATTTACCATCAATAAGTCTTATGTTATTTATTAATGTGATTGAATTTTTTTTGATTGGAATAGAAAAACCAAAACCTATATTCTTCTCTTTCCTTTCTTCTTCTTTGATATACGAACCACCAAGAATTACTCTCTTATAAACAATTCCAATGGATGGGTTAAAACCTTCTAAAGATACATAGATTTTTTTATCCTGCAGGTTTAAAACAGCACCATAATAAAATTTATAGAAAATTTCATCACCAATATTGTATTTTTTAAAACTTCCACCAAAGTTCACAAGATTTAAGCTATACATAAATCCAGCAGAATAAAGATTTCCTCTATGGTTCCTTAAATCTGATGTATCATTAATATCCTTATAGTTTTTGAAATCAAAAATATCTATCCTTTTTGAAATTCCCAGAATCTTACCAATGTTTATTCCTAACTGAAGATTGTTTATCTTTGCAGATATATTACCATTAATAGAAAATATGCTACCCTTGGTTATCACGGATTGTGTGTATTTGTCCCATTCATTTGAATCTTCAGGGAATTCATAAGAGAAATTTTTTGTGTAAATTATGTTTGAATACAGTCCAATATTAAAATATCTCATTATGTCTGTTGAAATTGTAAATGAAGAAGGAATCCATTCGAATTGACCGCTTTTGCTGATTATAAAATCTGGTGTGAAAGAAGAATAAATCCCGTTTCTGAAAGATGCGGGGTTTATTAAAAAGTCATTGTAACAGGGAGATTGTAAAACCCTTGAGAAACCGTTACCGGTAATACAAGCCTCTCCGAATCCAGTTTGTGAAAAAATAGTTGATGAGATTATAACGAAAATCATTCCTTCTCCTCCACAAACATAATAAATATCTTCAACGAATCAACATTAACAAATCTGGGATTAAAATCTTCATTATTCATTTTCAATGTGAACTTGTAATACTGTATCGTATCTGAAAAAGAGATTAAATCAGGTATACTATTTATTAGTGCGATAAAACTTAATGTATCATTGGTTGCAGGTTTCACATATGCTCCACCGATTGTCTTAAAGACTTTTTCCCTCAACTGTAAGTTTACTATCAGAGAGCAGGTTGCGTTTGTTGAAAGACCAAGGTCAAATCTTGAATAAAGAAGCGAATCAAGTTTCAGGGAATCTTTATTTATAAAGAAATTGATTCTTCCTGAAATTCCGGATGCAACCATTAAGGTATCAAGTGTATCACCTATTAAGGGATGCGTGCATACGTAAGTATCTTTAATGAATTTTAAGGTATCCTTTCTCGTTTTTTCAAAAAGAACAATGAAAGAATACAATGAATTTTCTTTAGAAGAAAACTTATAAACGGAATCGGTTTCTATGATTAATCCATTTTTTATATTATCATAAGGTGGGTATATTTTCACTATCACAGTATCTGTGTTATAAAAGCCTTTGTAAAAAAGAGAATTCTTTAGATTACTGCTTAAGTCGAACGAAATACTGTCTTCATTGAAAGAGTCTTTCAGTGTATAAAAGAAAATAGAATCATTTAGTTTATCACCAATAAGGAATAAATATATAGAATCAGTAGTATCAGGTGTTTCAAATCTAATCAGGCTTCTCATCTGAAAAAGTTCTTTTTTACCACAATAAAGGTAGAGACTTGAACTATGATTTGCCTCAACAAAATAAGAATATGTGCTGTCGACACTGAATGTTTCTCTATATACTGTATCTTTTTCAAAAATACTTCCTGTTTTTGTGCAGGAAAATAGTAATATTATTAGAAAGATTGACCTAACTGGAAGTGAGTTTCCCATTTTCCTCCTTTAGATTTATCAAATCCATATCCAAAATCTAAACCGAATATACCCATCATTGGTATCTCAATCCTGAAACCAACACCTGCACCTGAATAAAGGTCTGACAAATCAAACTTATTAATATTTTCAAATATATTTCCCGCGTCAAAAAATCCCAATAAATATATCATATTTGTTATATTTCTTCTAAGCTCTATATTCATTATAATTGCTTCATTACCACCATAACCCCTTGAAAGTCTGATTGAGTTGTCAGAATAGCCTCTTATACCATAAAATCCAGAACCACCAAGCTGGTATCTTTCTATTATTGGTGTTTTTGAACCTTCAAGCCCCTGCAAATGCCCAAAGAATATCCTGTTCATAATAACAAATTCTTTATAAATTTCCAAGAATCTTTTTATTTCAAAATTCACCCTGTAGTAATTTATATCTCCTCCAAGAATTGTTCCAGAAAGTTTCGGTGATAAAGAGATATATGTTCCTTTTTTGGGATAAAAATAATTATCCCTTGAATCTTTAAGAAAATTAGTTGAAATAGATGATTCCCATTTTATACCGTATTGTTCATCTATATAGTCAGGTGTTTTTGTTGTATCACAATCAATCTTGTTCCTTGACAATCTGTAATTTCCTGAAATGGTGATATCTTTTCTTGGACCAATAATTCTTCCAAGGTCAATCTGGAAACCCATTCTGTATTCAGTAAAATATTCCCACAGTCTGTATGTTGAGAATAAAGAAAATCCAATACTTGTTGGTGTATCAAAAAGCCAAGGTTCCTGAAATCCAAGTGTAATATATTGTATTGGTCTTGTTCCTGTCTGGCTTGCAACGGTTCTTTCGTATGTAAAATTTACAGTCTGACCTTTTCCAAGAAAATTTGGTATATTTATTGATACATTTCCTGTAATACCGACATCTTTTGAGTATCCCATTCCTGCTGAAACCTGACCTGTCTGTTTTTCCTTTACTTCAAATATAAGTGAAACAGAATCAAGCGAAGATTCTCTTTTTAAGTTGAATAACAGATTTTCAAAATAACCAAGCCTGAAAAGATTTTGTTGCGAAGTGATTATTTTTTCCCTTGAGAATACATCACCCGGATAAATTGTAAGGTATCTTCTTATAACTTTATCATAAGTTGATATATTACCTATAATATCAATAAGTTTCACATAAACCTTATTATTTTCATTTATTTTAATATCAACATCAACAGTATCATTTCTAAAGTTAAATAAAGGATTTATATTAACATAGAGATAACCATTATCGGTGTAATATGTGTAAAGTTCCTGTAAAGAACTTTCGAATTTCTTATTATTAAATACATTTCCTGATTTTAATTTAAAAAATCTTTCTGGCTTTTCAAGGAACACATTTCCTGTGAATGTTATATTCCCAAGATAGTATTTTTTTCCTTCATAGATAAAAAACTTTATAATTGCATTATTATCCACTTCTTCAATTTTAAATGAATCTGTTTTAGCATCAAGATAACCATTTTCTTTATAGTAGTCTTCAATTATCTGGAAGTCTTTTTCTATTAGGGTATCAACTATTTCACCCTTAATCCAGAATGTCCACCAGTGTTTTCTTCCCTTTGTTTTTAACCTTCCACCAAGTTTTTTATCAGATATGTTCTCATTTCCTACAAACTTTACTTCTTTAAGTCTCAATTTTTTACCCTCTTCTATAACGAATGTTATTTTTTCTCCTTCATCCAGTGTCTCTCTCTGTAGTTTAACTGTGGTTCCTCTGAACCCTTTTTCTTTATAAAAATCTTTTATCTTATTTTGAATTTCAAATAATTTTCTGTCAGAGACCAGTTTAGGAAGTGTTAAATCTATAAGTTTTTCTAAATCCTTTTTCTTTATCTTTTTATTTCCTGAAATATCTGTCTCTATGACTTTTGGGAATTCTTCTACAACTATAGTAACCTTAATTCCTCCATAAGAACTTCTTACTGCTTCAAGTTTAATATTTCTGAAAAGTTCTGTTGAATAAAGGTTTTTTATACATTTTTCACCATTTTCTTTTGTAAGAATATCACCTATCTTCAAACCCGAGACAGTGGTTACCAGTATCGTATCTATATTTTTTACACCCTTAACCCCTATTTCCATAATAACTTCATCATAGGGGAAAAGAGCCATCATTATGAAAAACATAGATGAAATTTAACAAAATTTAGGTTTATGTCAAGCATATAATGAAAAAAAATGAAAGCTGATTTTATTTAGGTTTTATTAAAAGAAATAATAAGCCTTTTGATGAGTTTTGGATATGACATATTAGATAACTTCCGAATTACAGGAAATTACCTTTCTCAATCTCATTTAGATATAAATAGCAAACAATAAATTTTTTTAATATGGATTTATATAATAATCAAAGAATAAAAATATTTGAAAAGAAAATACTATTTAAATTGACAATTTTTTATTTTCCTTTAATATTTTTAATATAATTCTTTTAAAAAACAATGTAAAAATGGATTTTTAGATAAATCACTTGGAGGTATAATATAAATAATAATTTTGAAGTATTTGAAGAAAGAATCAGAAATGCCAAAAATGATATAGAGAAGATTGATATCCTTAATAAGATTTCAAGAGAGTTATCTTTTAAAGATCCACTTAAAGCAATTGAATATGCTGAAAAAGCACGGGAGCTTTCATTAGAATTTGAAAAAGCAGAAAAACCGTATATTAAAGGATTAGCTGACAGCCTCTTTAATCTTGCCCATGCACACAATCAACGGGGTGAATATGTTGAAAGTATGTCATGTTTAATAGAGGCTGAAAATTTCTATAAAAACATAAATGATGAAAACGGTTTAATGTGGATTTACAATGAGTTTGGACGTCTTCACTATTTTCTGAGTGATTATTCTACAGCTCTATCATATTATTACAGGACACTTGAACTTGCAAGAAAACTTGGTAATACAAATCGTGAAGCAGCATCTTTAAATAACATTGGTCTTGTTTATTATTCAATAGGGCATTATGATGATGCTATACAGGTTTTAAAAGAGTCACTGGAAATCACACAAAGGACAAATGATAAATGGGTTGAAGGATTTATAATGGGAACACTTGCCGAGATTCATTATCATATAAAGGAATACCAAAAAGCACTTGATTATGGTCTTAAAAGTCTTGAACTCGCAAAACAAAATGGAATTCCAACATTAACCTGTGGAACACTTATTGCATTATCCTGGACATATTTTGAATTGAATAATTTTGAAAAAGCAGAAGAATGTCTTAATTTAGCATACGAGACTGCTCAAAAAGCACAGGATTTACGAGGAATGGGCGAGGTTTTAAGGGCAAGGGGTGAACAGGCAAACAGAAAGAATCTACCAAATGAAGCCCTTTCTTTTTTATTTGATTCATTAGAGACAGCGAAGACAATAGGTGAAAAGTCATTTGAATCTAATTGTCATAAGGCAATAGCAGAGTCATACAGGCAAATTGGTGATTATAAAAATGCATTTGAGCATTTCAAGATACACAGTGAAATTGAAAGGTCTATTTTTAATGAAAAATCAGATTTCATTATGAAGACATTAAGTATTTCTCATAAACTTGAAATGGCTCAACAGGAAGCTGAAATCTACCGTCTCAGAAATATTTTATTACAGAAAGAAATTGAAGATGAAAGGAAAGTTAAGAAGGCACTTGAACATCTTGCTAACCATGATCCATTAACAGGGCTTTTTAACAGAAGAACCTTTTTCAAACATGGTGAAAAACTTCTAAAAATAAGTTCAAAGACAAAACAACCTTTCTCCCTTTTGATGCTTGACATAGACCATTTCAAGAAAGTGAATGATAAATATGGACATATTGTCGGGGATAATGTTCTTAAAATCCTTGCAAGTTTATTGAGACAGCATTTAAGAAAGATAGACCTCATTTGCAGGTATGGTGGTGAAGAATTTACTATACTTATTCCCGGAATGGGTGTTGCTGAATCTGAAAAAATAGCAAACAGACTCTGTAAAAAAATAGCCGAGTATAACTTCCTGATAGTCAGGGATTCTATTAACATTACTGTTAGCATAGGAGTGGCAGAACCTCCAAAAGATTCTTCAATTTCTTTAGATGAACTTATAACCTTTGCTGATAAAGCGTTGTATGAGGCAAAGGAGACCGGAAGGAATAAGGTCTCAGTTTATAAAAACTGATTTCTTTTGACTTTTTCTTTTTTTCTTTTATTTTTATACTATGAAAAGAAGGGATTTTTTGATATCACTTGCAAGCTTACCTTTTTTAATTGCTGAAAAAAAAACTGAAAACCTTTATCCTGCAAGATACTATAAAAAACTTGATGGTAAAAAGGTTCGTTGTCTCAATTGCCCGCATCATTGTGTCCTTAAAAATAATGAAACAGGTTTTTGCAGGGTAAGAAGAAACATAAATGGTGAACTATTTTCTCTTGTATTTGGAAATCCCTGTGCTGTCCATATAGACCCAATAGAGAAAAAACCATTGTATCATTTCTTTCCCGGAACAACTGCTTTTTCAATTGCTACCGCTGGATGTAATTTCAGATGTAAATATTGTCAGAACTATTCAATCTCACAGGTTGGTCCCGATGAAACTGAAAATTATAAATTATCTCCTGATGAACTTATAAAAAATGCTATTCTCTACAGAAAAAAATATAATATTTCTACAATAGCATACACTTATACTGAACCCGTTGTTTTTTTTGAGTATATGCTTGAGACAGCAAAGGTTGCAAGGAAGAATAATTTCAAAAATATGTTCCATTCAAATGGATTCATTGAAGAAGAGCCCCTAAAAGAGATTATAAACTATCTTGATGCTGCAAATGTTGACCTTAAATTTTTTAATGAGAAAAATTATAAAGAGATTTCTTCAGGTTCGCTTGAACCTGTTTTAAGAACATTGAAAATATTGAAGGAAAACAAGGTTCACCTTGAAATTACAAACCTTGTTATACCAACATTGAACGATAATATGGAAGAGATTAAAAATATGATTTTATGGATAAAGAATAATCTCGGTTTAGATACACCTATTCATTTTTCCTGCTTCTTTCCAACATATAAACTAACCAATCTACCTCCTACACCTGTTTCAACAGTTGAAAAAGCAAGAGAGATAGCATTGAAGGAAGGTATGAAATTTGTTTATATGGGAAATGTTCCAAGGGGTCATCCGGGTGAAAATACTTATTGTCCTGATTGTAAAGAACTTTTAATAAAAAGATGGGGTTTCGATGTCCAGCAGAATAAAATAAAAGATGGTAAATGTCCTAAATGTAAAACAAAAATAGAAGGAGTCTGGGAATGAAAGTCCTTGAAGTAAAAGAACTAAAAAAGACATATCGCTCACCTTTTTTAAGAAAAAAGATAAAGGCACTTGATGGTGTAAGTTTTGATGTTAAAGAAGGTGAAATCTTTGGATTACTTGGCCCAAATGGTGCAGGTAAAACAACTATTTTTAAGTCAATCCTCAGTCTTATAAAGATAGACGAAGGTGAAATAAAGATCTTTGGGGAAAAAATTAAAAAAGATACAAGAGAAAAAATAGGTTTTTTGCCCGAAAATCCGTATTTCTACAGGCATCTTACAGGTTATGAAACAATTGATTTTTACTCTTCTTTCTTTAAAAAAAGATTATCAAGGGATGAAATCATTAAATTATTCGATAAGATAGGGCTAAAAGATGCAATGGAAAGAAGGATAGGAACATATTCTAAAGGAATGTTACAAAGGATTGGATTTGCACAGGCTATCATAAATGACCCTGATTTTATAATACTTGATGAGCCTATGACGGGTCTTGACCCATTGTGGAGAAAGGAAATGAAGGAATGGATAATTGAACTTAAAAAGAAAGGTAAAACTATAATCTTTTCTACACATATACTACCT
The DNA here is from genome assembly GCA_965649055.1 of Caldifarciminota bacterium. GTDB lineage: Bacteria > Hydrothermota > UBA3072 > UBA3072 > B12-G15 > CBFGJG01. The sequence goes on along the minus strand of CBFGJG010000007.1, from coordinate 15,161 downwards.
GATGTTGAAGAAATATGTGATACTGTTGGTATACTTTTCAAAGGAAGGGTTTTGAAGATTGGGAAAATTTCAGAGATACTTGAATATAAAAATATAAGCTTTGATGTAATGCTATCAGGGATCACGAAGGAAAAAATAGAAAAATTCGGCGAAGTCACAGAATATGACGAATATAAGATTGTGAAGATAGAAAACGAAGAAAAGCTTCAGGAATTCCTGAATTTTGTCTTAAAGAATAAAGGAAATGTTATATCTGTTGAACCAAAAAGGAAGAGGCTTGAAGAATACTTTATGGAGGTTTTGAAAAATGAAGATTAATGCAATCGCATTAAGCACATTCAGAGAAGGGATAAGGGATAAAACATTAATTTCGGTATCTATTTTTGGTATAATCATCTTAACTTCTTCAATTATATTCATTCCTATTTCTGTTGGTCAATCAATAAGGGTTATTGTTGATTTTGGAGTTTCATTCATAGAGATATTACTACTTTTCCAGATAATATTTATCGGAACAAGGATTATCTATGATGAGATTGAAAAAAAGACAATACATACGATCCTCAGTAAACCAGTTAAACCATTTGAACTAATCCTTGGAAAACTTTTAGGTCTTTCATTGATAACATTTATAGTCCAGACAATACTGTTCATCTACTTCTTTATTTTTATCAAGATTATATTCGGATTTTTCTTTGGCAGGATATTCTTCTGGTATTATTTCCTTTTATTTGAACTGCTTATTATTGAAAGCGTTGTCCTGTTCCTTTCCTCTTTTATGGCACCAATTACCTCAGGACTTATATCTTTGCTTATTTATTTTATAGCAAATACTTCACATTATATAAAAGAATTTTCACTGAAGATACCGAATCTAATCTTTAAAATATTTGCAAACATTGTTTATTATGTCTTCCCTAATTTTTCATTAACAAATATAAAATCATATATTGTTTATTCAATCAATTTTGAGAAGGAAATCTTTATATTCTCTATTTCTTACAGCATACTTTATATAATTCTTATGATATTTTTAAGTTCTTTAATACTTGAAAAGAAGGAGTTCTACTGATGAAAAAGTCTTTAATTATCTTTCTTTTGATTCTCATGATAGTTTCTTCTCAGTTAATTTTTGAAAGATATAAAAAAGAAATACACACAGAAGAACTCCTTTACTTCCCGAAAGGAAGTAATATAAGATTTTTTGTATCTGGTTATAACAATTTAATCGCTGATTTACTGTGGATTAGGGGTGCTGTATATTATGGTGAAGAAAAGAGAACACAGGGAAAATTTGAATATCTTTTCCATATTTATGATATAGTAACATCACTCGATGAAAGATTCTTGAATGCTTATATTTTTGGAGCTTTCTTTATAAACTATCAGTTAAAGAATTTAGAACTTGCCGTAAAATTAATTGATAAAGGGCTTCAAAGTCTGCCTGATGAATGGGTTCTTCATTTTTATAAAGGATTTATGTATTATATATCTTATGATTTTGATAAAGCATATAGAAGTTTCTTTATCGGGAGTAAATTTGAGAAAGGTTCTGACAGATGTAGAAAATTTGCGTATATGTCTTTGATAAAAGAAAAAGGTGTAAAAGAACTTCTTTATTACTGGGTAGATGTATATCAAAGGGCAAATAATGAATATTTAAGGGAGATCGCGATTGATGGTATAAAGGAAGTTTTAAAATATACTATGAAGAAATTTGAAAGAGAAAAGAAAAGAGCACCTATAAGTATTCAAGAACTATTTAAAGAAGGTTATATTCCATTTATCCCAAAGATAAACGGGAAGTTATTAAGGATAGAGAATGGAGAAATTTTATGGTGATAGGTGTAATATCAGATACACACGATAATCTACCTATAGTGAAAAAGGCATTCAAGATGATTGATGAAATGGGTATAAAAGTAGTTATTCATTGTGGTGATATTGTATCACCATTTGTTGTGGAGCATTTTACATGTGAGAAGATGTTTGCAGTCTTTGGGAATAATGATGGTGATAAGATTTTGTTAAAAGAGAGATTTGAGAAAAAGGGATTTGTTATAACAAAAGGCCCTGAATGTTTCACAATAGAAGGTCGTAAGATTCTTGTTATGCATGAACCAAAACAGCTTGAAAATTTCATAAAAGGTGATTATGACCTTATTCTATATGGTCATACACACAAACTTGATTTGGGAGAAAGGATTATAAATCCAGGTGAACTTTCAGGCTGGCTTTCAGATCTAAGAACATTTGTTACAATAGATTTAAAAAATCTTGAATACAAGGTTCATTATATATAATAATTATAACTGAATACTTTCTTTCAAAATCTCTTTTATAAATTTATTCCCTTGTTTTAACATAATATTTAATTCATTCTCTGTATAGACTATTATGTCAACAGGTATTTCTATATCAAAATATTTTCTGTATTTTACACTTCTTAAAACAATTGGCGTATCGGAAGATGAAACAATGATAAGAATATCAACATCGCTTTTTCCAGTCTGTTCACCTTTTGCTATTGAACCAAAAAGCCTTATTTCTTTTATATTGGGATTTTCACACTTTAACTTTACTGATATTTCTTTTAAAGATGAAAGAAGTGCATCCCTATTTATTGCAATTAAACTTACAGAATTTAATGATTTTTTCACAAGCATTTAATGCCTCTTTTGCTATTTTCTCGTTATAATAATCAGAAGGCTTTCCCATACTAAATCCATTAGGATATCTTGTTGGAATATAGAAGGCATCTAAAAACTGTGCATATTCAATAATCTCTGAAGGAATTTCTATTTTTTCTTTGATGATTTTAAGCATATTTGTAACTGAATGCCCCCAAGATTCAAATCCTAACTTCATACATAATGCTTTTACTGCTTTTTCTGCTGACTGCTGTGCTGTAAAACAAGCCCAATTGTAAAATTTATACTGAATATCAATCTTACATTTTTCAAAATCCAGTTCTGCCTCTTCGAGCCAATCATTAAATCTGTTCATATACTTCTCCTTTTAATAAACATAATAATAGTTTTTTATTATTAGTCAAGTTTGTAAAATTTGGGTCTTACTAACATTTTTACAATCTTTCCGGGGTAAAGATAATTTTGAAGAGATATATAGAAGGGAAAAAGAAGATTGAAATATCAAACACCGTCCGCATACATATTAATTCCTAAGTCAGTTTTATGTAATCATTTCAATTTTAGGATTATTATTCTCGTCAATAAAAATCTTTATTCTTGGTCTCATATTTTTATCATTAATCTCAATTTTACCTTTTCCATTATCATAACTTATTACAAATAATTCTCCATAAGCATCAGGATATTCCACATCCATCCATTCTTTTAATTTTTTCAAAGCCTTATTTTTTTCTTCCTTATCCTTTATTTTAACTATATCTTTCATTCTTTCAATAATAGGAAGAAGGTTTTTATCAGGCTGTGAGAAAAAATTTATCCCGAATGACTTTTCTTCTCCTGATTGTATTATAGTGAATCGAAATAACTCATTCTGTTTATAAGCATCAAATGTGAAAATCATCCATTGGCTTGGTTTTTCCTCTTTCATTCCTCCACCAAAAACGAATCCACCCATTTCGTCTCCACTATTATTATAGTATACAATTCCACCACTTGGTTTTTCATTAAAAGTTCTTAATTCTTCCGGATATTTCTTACCGTCAACCATTGGTTCTGGTATATCATCAGAGAAAATTATCATAGATGGAAGACCATTTGCCCTAACAATTTCTACTTCTCTTACTTTTATTTTCTTGAATTCTCCCTTTTTTAGTTTGAAAAAATTGATGAAAAGAAAGATTAATAAAATAAAAAAAATGACATTTAAGATGAAATTTAATATCGACATTTTTCCTCCTATGTTAACAAATAATTTCTTTGGAACTTTTTACGATTGTTTTGACAGTTTTTCCATTTTTCATTATTCCAATGAATAGATTTCCTTTAACTTCATTAATCTTACACAAACCAAAAAACTTAAAATAGTTAGAATTACAATTATTATTAAACTTATAAAAGAATATAAATTAAAAATGCCAAACAATAAATTCCTCATTGTATCAGAAATATGGGTTAATGGATTTATATATGCAGGTATTTTAAACCACAAAGGCAATTTATTTATAGGATAGAATATGCTACTACAGAATGTTGCTGGAAGTGTAAAAATTGAAAGAAAGAAACTCCTTTTCTGTTCACCCGGAAATAAAAAACCAAAAATTACTCCAGATGAAACCATAAAAATTAAAGAGACGAATACAAATAATAATAACAAGACAAATTTCAGGATACTTAGAAATTTAATAAAATCTGGATTGATTATGCTTCCAACTAATACTATTCCTATCACCTGAAGAAATACTATGATGCTTTCAGACAATATTTTTACAATTAAATACTCATACTCTTTAACATTATTCAACTTTAAAAGTTTATAAATCCCCCATTTTACTTCATTTGAAACCATACTACTACAAAACGCAAAGATATTAAAGATTTGCATTACAATCATTCCAGGGATTAAAAAACTTAAATATGAAATTTCTATTCCATTATAAATAATTTTGGAATAATTCCTTGAAAAACCTGTCCCAAGAAATATAAGATATACTAATGGTGGTAAAACAAGTGATATCATAAATGGCTTCCATCTTGTTTTAATCTTTAATTCCCTTGATAAAAGGGCCTTAATATTATTCATTTTTCCTCACCACTATATTGAATATTTCATTCAGTGTTGGAAGAATAATATCTACCTCCTTAACCTCTATTCCATTCCTTAAAAAATTCTCAACAACCTTTGGAATAATTTCCTTCCCTTTCGTTGTATATATTACCACTTCATTGTTAGATGATTTTTCAAACTGAGTCCCCTGAAAATCATCTTTAATATCATTTAATTTTTCTAATGGAAATTCTGAAAATGTTTTTATCACCACTTTCTCATTCTCTTTATATTTTTCCTTTAATTCCTTCGTTTTACCTTGGAATATTACTTTCCCTTTATTTATAAAAATTACTTCATCACAGACATTCTCAACATCATCCATATCATTTGTAGCAAGTATAACAAGTTTCCCATTATTTTTTAATCTTAGAATCTCATTCCATACGGTCATTTTACCAATAGGGTCCAATTCAATTGTTGGCTCATCTATGAAAAAAATTTCAGCATATTCTTTTAATAAAGCCCTACATATTTGAACTCTTCTCATCTGCCCACCTGAAAGATTTAAAACCAATTCTTTCTTCTTATCATCTAAATGAAACGAAGTTAAAAGACTCTCAATCTTCTCTCCCAAACCTTTTAGTCTCGCTAATCTTCCATAGATATAAAGATTATCCTCTACTGATAAAAGCGCATCTACAATCAATTGTTGGGTTGCAACACTGATAATCTCTCTTATTTTATAATAATCCCTTTTTGTATCAAAACCATTTATAGAAGCCTTTCCTTCAAAATTTTTAAAAGTTGTGGTTAATATATTAAGTAGTGTTGTCTTCCCAGCACCATTTGGTCCAAGAATACCAACTATTTTACTTTCTAACCATGAAATAGTGAAACTTACATTATCCAATGCCTTAACACCATTTGGATAGATAAAAGTTATATTTTCAACCTTGAGTTCTTTATCTTCCATGATGTAAAAATCTCATCTTTCTTGAATTTAAACAATTTTTCCGTCCTTTAAATAAATTATCTCATCCGTCATCTTTGCAAGTTCTAAATTATGAGTAACCATAAATATTGTGATTCCTTTTTCTTTATTCAATTTATCAAGGATTTCAAATATCTTCATACCTGTTTTTGAATCAAGATTCCCAGTAGGTTCATCTGCAAATAGTATTTCAGGCTCTGTAACAATTGCCCTTGCTATTGCAACCCTTTGTTGTTCTCCACCTGAAAGTTCATTCGGCATATGATAGATTCTATCTTCTAAGCCTATTTCTTTTAGAACATTTTCAACCATTATTTTTCTTTTCTCATATGAATATCCTCTTATAATCAAAGGGAGTTCAACATTTTTATATACATTGAAGTATTGAAAAAGATAGAAACTCTGGAAAACAATCCCTATCTTTTCTCTCCTTAATTTTGTCCTCTCTTTATCATTCAATGAATTAATATAAACTTTATCTAAAAAATATTCCCCGCTATCAAACCTGTCAAGTAGTGCAAGGATGTGTAGAAGTGTGCTTTTTCCAGAACCAGAATGGCCTAAAACTGAAACAAATTTGCCTCTTTTTATTTTTATATCAATATCACTCAAAACCTTTAAAGGAATCTTTGTTGTATAATATGTTTTGTTTATCTTAAATCCCTCTATTATATTATCTCTCATACAATTTCTTCTGTAAAAAATCAAAAGGGCCGGATATTATTGTATCACCTTCATTAAGTCCTGAGATAATCTCAGTGTATTGTGAACCAGAAATTCCTGTTTTAATTTCTCTTTTCTCACCATTCTTTAATAAAACATAGTATCTTCCATTTTTTTCTATTATAGCATCATTAGGAATACATAATTTATCAGAGACATCATAGAATATCTTCACATTTGCCTTTGAACCTGGAAGTATATTCCCAATCCTTTTAAATTTTATACCTGCAAAGTACTCATAGTTCTCTTTAATCTTTTCCCCTTCATAGTTCAGATAATACAATATTCCTTCTACTTCATAATTGCTATGTGAATAAAATACTATTTTTAATTTTTGACCAGTTTTTAATTTAGATATTTCTTCTAACAATAATTTCACCCTCAATGAAAGGGTATCAAGATTGGATAATTTCAAAAAAATGCCATTTATAATCTCCCCTTCTTTTGAATTTACCTTTAACACATAACAATTAAAAGGTGCGACTATATTAAGATTATCATACTCCCTTTTTATGTATTCAAATTCAATCTCTTTCTTTCTTATTTCATTTTCTAAATCTTTTATCTCTTTTCTGTAATGACTTTCTGATAAATTTGGAAAAGACATCTCTTTTAATTTCGTTTTTAATTCATCAAGTTCATAATTGATTTTTCTATATCTGTATTCCAGTTCATTATTTGATAGTATTACTATTGTATCACCTTTTTTTACTTCCTCTCCAGGATATCTTAAGATTTTTTTTACGAACGATTTTTCTGGTGAAAAAATCTCGTAAACCCTGTAATTTTCTATCTCACCTTCACATTCATAAGAAATCTCTACCGCTCTATATTTAGCTGTATCATATTTAATCTCTTTTTTATCTTTATTATCTTTCCTTTTTCCAATATTTATAACAATAAAAGTTGTGAGTACAAATAAGATAATGAATAAAGTTAAAAATCTTTTCATCTTAAACACTCCTTTATTATACTGTATTCTGATTCCAATATTTCCTTTTTTATTCCTAAAAGTTTCAATCTTGTATTTAATAGATTTTCATAAGACAAAATACCATTATAGTAATCATTCTCACATTTTTTATAGAGATTTTCATAGATTATTCCAATTTCATAATTCCTCTTTTTATATTCATTATATTTATTAAATATTGAATTAATCTTCTCTGATAAAATTTTCTTTTCGTAATCATTCTGTTTCCTTTCTATCTCAAGAATCTTTTTCTGTATGTTAAAATAATTTAGATTTGCAATAATCTGGGATATATTAATTGATGCTGATAATCTAAACTCTCTCTCTAATGTTTTAAAATCTGACTTCATCTGGAATTGAAGTGAAGGAAGGAAAGAAAAAATTGAATTCCATTTATATACATTAATTTTATCTATTTTTGATTTATTTATATCTATTATAATATCACCAATAACCGAATCATATTGTAGTGTTATTAAAGTAAATGAATCAAGTGGAATTAAATTTATCGAATCTTTCAATATTTCATTTATAATAGACTTCGTTCTTTTTAATTCATTTATTGCAACTATATAATTATATTTTTCTTTTAAATTAACTTCCAGTATTTCAAGATAATCTTCATACTTTATTTTGCCAGATTTATAACCTTCTTCTTTCATCTTTAAAATCTCTTCGTATATTTTTAAGATAGAATCCTCTAATGCTGACAATTCATAGTAATAAAGAAATTCATAAAATTTAAAAGTGAATTCTTTTTTCAAATAGAATTTTGCATATTCTTTACTTTTTCCCTTCAAATCCCTGTTTACTCTATTAAGTGGAAAGAAAAAAATAAAAGATGGTTCAATAATTGGTAATGATAATATATAAATATTTTCACCTTCCAAATCAGAAGAAATCTGAAAATATGGCAAAGGCAAAAGATAAAAGAACGGATATTCAGATTGAACACCTGATACACTATATTCAATCTCTTCGAGCATAAATTTATTAGTTTCTAAAGCCTTTTCAATAAAATATCTTAAATCAATAGTATCCTGGAAATAAAATATAAAAAATATCATTGATACCTCAATGCTTCAATTGGTTGTATTTTTGATGCTTTATAAGCAGAGTAAAGACCTGATAATGCTGTTGCAATTATTGTTAAGATTATTGAAAAATGGAAATCTAAAAATAAAACCAGTTGTTTTTGAAGACAATAATAAAAGTGTAGCAAGAACTGTGGCTATAGGGACACCTATTGAAGCCCCTAAAAGCCCTAATAAAATAGGTTCAAAAATAAAAATAACAAAAATTTCAATATCTGATCCACCTATTGCCTTTAAAATCCCAATCTCATTTATCCTTTCAGAAGATGAAGCTATCATTATATTTGCAATTCCTATACAACCCACAAGTAGGGATATAAGGGAAATAATTAGTAGTAATTTGAAGATATTTGTACTGACCCCTTTGAAAAACCCAAATCTCTTTTCAAGTGTATTAATCGCATATCCTCCTTCTTCTCCTAATCCTTTTCTAAATTCCCCAACAATACTATCAATCAGATTAATACTTCTTTCATCTTTTTTCCCGGCTAATATTTCAATAGTTGAATAGTCCCCTTCTTCCAAGAAATATCTCTCATAAGTGGTTATGGGGATTATTATAACTTCGTCAGGTTTCATTTCAAGATAATTCCCAATCTTTTTTAAAACCCCTATAACCATAAATGAAACACCTCCAATAAGAATAAATTTTTCAAGTGTTTCTTCCCCAATTTCTTTCATAATATCATATCCAATAACACATACCCTTTTATCTTCTTTAAGGTCTATATAATTGAAATTTCTCCCATTATTTATTTTGTAATTATGCATAACAAAAAATGCTGGTTCAACCCCATATATTTTTATATTCTCCATTTTCTTTTCTTTAAATTCCACATCAAGATTATTTTCATAAACAGATGATGATAACAATACAAAATTCTGTTCTTTCAATTCTCTAATAAGAGTATAAGAAAAATTTCTTCTCTTTTTCAATAATTCTCCTATATTATGTCTTTCATCTTCCCAGTCATACTTATCAACTGTTATAACATCTCCACCAATCATTTTTTCAGCAATTTTAAAAGTATATTTAAATGTATCTGAGATTATCAAAAAAAATGTAACAATGAATGTGCTTATAATTATACCAGTTATTGTGAGGAATGTTCTCAGGGTATGTTGTTTTATATTATATAAAGATAGTGAAAAAATCTCAAATCTGTTCATGCATTTTTAGTAATGGATGCAGAGATTAAGATATAAATAATCCATATTATAATCCCGATAATCCATCCCTTTCTTCTATTTATATTTGTGCTTACATTAATCCCATAAACAATTAAAATCATCTCCCATATTGAAAAAAAAATCAAGTTTTGAAAGAAGTGAATAAAAAAATCCCGAAGTATAGAAAATAAGAGAAGGGCTTAAGTTAATTGATTCTTTAAAAAAGAGATAATATAAAAGCAATATTAGGACTTCTATTATTCTTACCTGGGATGAATAGGAAACAATAAGAAAATATTTCTTAAAATTCAGTCTCTCTTTTGAAAAGATATTAAATGCAAAAAAGAATATGGATTTTATTAAAATTATTAAAGGGATTACAATTATTGGTTTTATTAAAAACAAATAAGGTGAAATAACAAATGAAGATTTCTCTCCCATTATCCCTATATTAAGTTTTGTTTTAACATCGGCATTATCATAAGTAATGAAAAAATCTTTCAATAAAAAGAAAATGATAAGGACAATTATAGGAATAAGAACTGACACTTTATTATTTTTTATCTTTTCATATACCTTTGGTGGATTTGAAAAAACATTCAATATTACTTTTAGGTTTTCCATTTTAACCTCCTTCTATTTTATTCAATTTCCCATCTTCAAGTTCGTATACCTCATCTGCTATCTTAAGTGGTGCTTCCCTATGTGTAACCACAATAATTGATTTACCCTTATTTTTTAACTCTTTAATAGTTCCAATGATAATCTCTTCCGTTTTTTTGCTCAACAACTCAAAAAATTCTGCTATTGCCATATAGTAAGTAAATCTTACAATATGGTGATGGCTTTGTCAATGAATTATTGAATGCATAATTCCTTCCTATACAACCTCCTCCAGCACAAAAGTATTTAACCGGGCAATCTCTGCAATCTTCAAATTCTTCTATATATGGTGGTATGAATTTTTCAAAAATAATAGGGGGTTTTTATCATCTAATATGTTGCCCATTTTAAATCTTTTTTATCTCAGAGAAGTTTCTTTTAGATACTAAAATTAAAAATGGTATTGTCATATAAAGTAGAACACTTATAAAATCGTATATCTTTAATCCATACATTAATACACTATTAAATGGTGGCAAAATTATAGATAGATAATTTAAATATCCTTTTTCACTAAATCCATTTCTTAAAAATCCTCCTATATAGAATGATAAAATAAATCCAAATACAGGAAAATGAAGATATTTTAATAATGAAAATAAAAGTAATATATTCTGGAATATTGTAACAAAAATAAGATTATTTATTATAACATTTTCATTAGTAACCCCTTTTAAAAAACCAAAAATTTGAATGAATAAAATATATATAAAAAACATAAGAACATTTGATATATGATAGACTATAATGAGATAATTTTCCTTAAATGGAAAAGAAAGAAGAAATTCCAAATTATACGGGAGATTTATAAATCCCCACATCTTATCAATATGAATAAAAATCAAAATAAGTAATAAAATCGTTGTGTTAAAATTAAAAAGGAACACATCCTTATTCTTAATATTCCAATTAAGAATTATAAATATAACACATAAAATTATTGAAATTATAAATCTCTTATCATTACAATTCCTAATAATTGTATGCTTAAAAAATTTAAGATATATCATATCTATGGTATATCATCCTCTATTTTTTTTATATTTTTTATTGATAATATAAGAAAAACAATAAAAAGAAGTATATAAAAAGCAATATCCCATATTCTCGGTTTCAAATCAATTAAACCCTGTGGAATATTCATTAATTTCATTGGAATAAATATTATAAAATTGAATAAACTCGGAATATTATTTATGATTATCATTATTTCTTCAGGAATTCCAATATTAAAATATGGCATAAGAAGCAATGAGAAAGAAGAACCCAAAAATATAATTACTGATAAAAAAGCGGTTGGTATCTCTGAAAAATAAAACCCTGTGAATAAAACAAATGGTGAATATAAAAAAATTGAGATATCAGAGAGCAGAAAATAAAGAAAATAATTTTTCACATTTGAATGAAAAAGATAATATTGTAAAAAATAAGATATTAAGTCCCATAGAAGAAAAAATATAAATGAGTAAATCGTAACTGCAAAAATGAGTGTTATTATATAATCCTTTCTCTTTACTGGATAGAAGATAAGTGATAATTTCTTAAAATAAAAATGCTTTGATAATAGAAAGGATGCTATAAGTAAAAAGATGATAGACTTAAATAAGAATGAAAAAAAATAAAATGCAGAAAAAATAAAGAAATCTATATATTGAATATGCGAATTCAAAGCAAAATTCCTTGCAGTTTTCCCAATAGATAATGTAAATATAAAGCCTAACAATGTAAAAGCAAAGACAAGATAAGAAATCTTCCCTTCAAATATATCAAGAAATGTATCCTTAAATATTACCCTTTTTTTGCCTGATAGCATTTTATATAAAAATCCTCAAGTGTCTCACCTTGAGATAAAATCTCCTCAACTTTTTTATCTGCAACAATTATCCCTTCCTTTATCAATATTACCCTTTCAGCAATTCTTTCTATTTCTGTTAATATGTGGGTTGATATAAAGAATGATTTACCCTTTTCTTTCTCTTCTTTAATAAATTCTATTACCTTCCTTCTTATAACAGGATCAAGGTTTTCAGATGGCTCATCCCAAAGATATAATAATGGATTATGAAGGATTGAAAGTATTAGAGCAACCTTCTGTCTATTCCCTTTTGATAACTTATCTATCCTTTTATCTATATAATTCCCCAATTCAAAAAATTCCAAATATTTTTTTATTCCCTCCTTACCATCTTTAATATTCCTTAAATTTAAACTTAGATTTAATATCTCGTAAACATTATAATATGGTGGAATAAATATATTCTCAGGTAGATAACCAATTAGATTCTTCACTTTCTCATCTTTATTATCCATTCCTGCAATCCTGATAAACCCTTCCTGTGGGAATATAAGATTCATAATACATTTCATTGTCGTTGTCTTTCCTGCACCATTGTGTCCTAAAAATGCAACTATCTCACTTTTCTTTATCTGTATATTTATATCTTTGATTGCCCAATCACTCTTTCTATATTTTTTATATAATCCTTGAATTTCAAGTATAACTTCGCTCATATTAAATATAATATACCCATTTTATAAACGTTTCAATGAAAAAAAGTGGGATTAAAAGCAATGTTAATGTTGTCTCTGAAATTTTTATATGCTTTTTTATAAACCAAAAAAGATAGAAAAATTCACATATCTTGAAAAACTCTATTGAAGAGAGAATAAAATTATTTAATTTATTCTCGTTAGATGATATGAAGTTTAAAGAGGTAATAGGTTCTTTTTTAAAAATTAGAATAGAGAAAAATGAAAATAATATGAACATAAAGACAAATGTCTGTGAATATATAACACCTTTTAAGACAACCTGACCTTTCTTATATATCCCAATAAATTCAAATATAAATAATATAAATCCAATCTTAAAAAATATCCAAAACCAGAAGATAAAAATTCTCGAAAGAACAGCAAGTATAGTCCTCCATAAACTCTTAAAAAAATTAATAAAAACTTCCCATTCAGAGCCCCTTGACTCTATCTCTTCAATCTCTGTCTTTACATTTATTCTATCTTCAATAAAAAGGAATGTAAAGTAAAATAGATTAAAAATTATTAAAAATAGGTATAAATTCCTTTTATTATGCATTTTGAGCATTTTGTTTTTTTAGATTTCTAACAAATTTTTCCCAGATGTCAACATTTTTTTGTATATTACTTATATTAAAAATTATTTCTTCTATCATTCCCTTTTGCCATTCGCACAAATATACTGGAATCTTACAAATAGAACCTGTTTCAAAATAAACACCACCTATACAAATTGAACATAAATATCTTATCCAACATTTACTACAATCAGTGCATTCTGATTTCAAAGGCATTTGGAAATCTATCTTTTGTTCTTCCAATATATTTTCTTTATATCCAAAAGAATCTATCCCATAAAACATAAAACAAGGATAAATTTTACCTTCCCAAGATATTGCAATTGTATCATATCCTGCCGGACAAAAAGTAATAGAGGTCTTTAATTTTATTAGACCATAAAGATATCTATCTAAGAAAGAAAATGAAACTATGTTTCCATTTATCCAGTTTCTTAGACAATTATTTATTGCTTCTCTATAAATTTTCATTGTTTCTTTTGTATACTCTGGGAACAACGCAATATTTGGATTATTAGAAGAGACAGGTGGGATATGAACTGAAGTAAGCCCAAAAGTTTCATAAAAAAATTGGATTAAATTCCATACCGAAATACCCAATTTAATATGATATTTTGTATAAGTTGCTTCAATACCATACTGGATATCGTTTTCTCTTAGTAAATTGATCGTATCAGAAATTTTTTTGAATGTACCATCCCCGTTTTTATCTTTTCTTGCTAGATCATTTACTTCAGGGGGTCCATCTAAACTAACTGTTATTGAAAAATTATATTCTTTAAAGAATTTTATTATTTTTTCTGAAATAATGCTTCCATTTGTTACCATTGTCATCATAGGAATATCTTTTATTTTATTTTTCATCTTTGCTTTTTCAAAATAATTACAAATTTTTTTTATAAGATTAAATTCAATAAGTGGTTCTCCTCCAAAAAATTGAATCTGATTTATGTCAACAGATTTAACAATAAAAAAATCTAATAAACTAAACAATTTATTTTCTGATATTGTTTGAATTTTTTTTCCATAACTTCCATTTATACCATAACAATATAAACACTGAAAATTACACTTATTGGTAACACCTATTACCAACCTTTGAAGGTTGGAAATTTGTTCATATTTATTTATTGTATTTAATAAATTGGAATCTAAAGTCTGCTCGGCTTTTATTTCTTTTTCTTCCCATTCTTTAAAATCTTTTTCATATTCCTTTTCAGTAATATTAAAAATCTTATTTAATGCAGGAAAATAAATTATCTTGTTATCATCCCTTTTAATTAAATGGAACATATATCTCCCTTATATGACTATACAATAAGGTAGCCCCTTTTTTAGAGGCTACCAGACTTTTAGCCACATGTACTGTAACCACACCATCCACCAACACAACTGCCACCACAAATAACACCCTTGCAGGTGTCCCCACAACCGCCACCACCATGTTTTACACCTACAGGTTCTTCAATTAAATCCTCAAGAATTGAGAGATCTACGAGTTTCATCAATACCTCCATTTTTCTTTTCATGCACCTTGAAAAGAAGTTTTTTCATCCAAGGTCGGTGCCACCTAAACAACCTTCCTGCACAATTGTGCCTTTCACTATGCATAGTAATATTATATATGCAAAAACTATGCCAAAATTTATCATCATTGATTTTCAATGAGTTAAATTTTCGTCTGTCTCATTTTTGAGACTGGATTTTTGTTTATCTTTTTAATGTATCTATAAAGTTGT
>CBFGJG010000006.1:0-67867 GCA_965649055.1 Caldifarciminota bacterium | reverse complement strand
ACTCCTTTGAGGATTGCCCTCCCCCGGGCAATCCTCTCTTCATTCATTACCCCTATCTTCACTATCTTAACTGTACCACCATGTGCATGATCTTTTCCACATAGCCCCAAAAAAAATATTGACAACGATTATTGATTCATTTAAAATAAAAAAAAGGAGTAGAAATGTTTTTCCTTATACTTTTTCTTTTATATATATTTTTTCTTCTTTTTTCAACGATAATCTTTATTAATAAGGCTAAAAAATGTAGCGAACTTACCGAAGGTAAATTGAGGACTAAAAAAGATTTAAAATTAGTTAAGGATGTTATAAATTTCAATATGAGGGCTGCATTCTTTACATTAATCCTTAATATTTTTGTGATTATATCAGCAGTTTTACATTTGTTTATATATAAAAATGTAATATACCTTTTGGCATTGTTCTTTAATGCTATATTCTCTTTTATTACAGGAATAGTATGTAAGAAATATGAAGATATGATAAGAAACCTTGAGATTTTTGAGATTGAACCTGATGTTGGGAGAATATTTACAGAATATCTTGAGCAGTGGTCAAAAAGACAGATATCTTTAAAGGAGGAAATCTGACACCGGTTGAGGTTATAAGAAAAAAAAGGGATAGATTTAAACTCATGGAAGAGGAAATAAGATTTTTTGTGGAAGGAAGTGTAAAAGGTGAAATAAAGGATTATCAGATTGCAGCATTCCTTATGGCTGTATATCTAAACGGTATGGATTTTGAAGAAACCTTTTTCCTTACAAGGGAAATGCTTAATTCAGGCAAAAAATTTGATTTATCAGAAATCAAGGGAAAAAAGATAGATAAACATTCAACAGGTGGTGTTGGTGATAAAATAAGCCTTATCCTTGCACCACTCGCAGCATCCTGTGGAATGGTGGTTCCAATGATTTCAGGAAGAGGGCTTGGTCATACCGGTGGAACAATAGATAAACTTGAAGCAATAAGAGGATATAAGCCAAATATCGGGGAAAAGGAATTTATTGGGATATTAAAGGAAACGGGTTGCTCTATTATTTCACAGACAGAAGATATTGCTCCGTGTGATAGGATTTTTTATTCAATAAGGGATGTAACAGGAACGGTTGAATCTATACCACTTATAACATCAAGTATTATGTCAAAGAAACTTGCAGAGGACCTTGATGGTCTTGTTATAGATATGAAGCTTGGTAAAGGCGCGTTTATGAAGAGCATGGATGATGCAAAAAAGCTTGCAGAATCAATGATGAAGGTCGGAGAAATGTTTAATCTAAAAATGAAAATATTTTTTACGGATATGAATACACCTATAGGATATGGGGTTGGAAATGGTATTGAAGTGATGGAATCGAAAGAAATACTTAAAGGGGAAATTAAAAATGACACCTACGAAATAACTATTGAACTCGTAAAAGGTATGTGTGAGATTGCCGGGATAAAGGAAGAACCTGAGAAATATATTAAAAATTTAGAAGGATATAAAAGATTTGAAAAGATGGTCAAATTACAGGGTGGTGATATAAATAGAATTTCATTGAATGAAAATGAATATGAGATTAAATCTGAAAAGGAAGGTGTTATTCTTGATATAGATGCTTATTCCATTGCAGAGGCATTTCTTTTAACAGGTGCCGGAAGGATTAGAAAAGAGGATAAGATAGACTATGGTGCAGGTATTAGACTTTTAAAGTTTATTGGTGATTCGGTAAAGAAAAACGAAACTATTGCTGTTGTCTATACATCAAGAGATATAAAGCCAATTTCAAAGAAAATAAATGAAGGATATAAAACAGGTAAAGGTGAACCTGCTGTAAAGAAAAGAATAATAGAGGTCTGGTGATATGGACAGAGGATTAAAACTTATTGGTGTGAGTCCGTGGGTTAAGGAGATAACAAAGGTTATAGAACTTATAAAAGACCAGAATGTCCCTGTTTTAATAACAGGTGAAACAGGAACGGGTAAAGAACTCATTGCGAGGATAATTCATTTTACAAGTATAAGGAAGGATAAGGCATTTATACCTGTAAGTTGCGCAAGTATTCCACATGAACTATTTGAATCAGAACTATTCGGACATAAGAAAGGTTCATTTACCGGGGCTGTAAATGATAAAGAGGGATTGATTGAAGCTGCATCATTCGGGACATTGTTCCTTGATGAAGTGGATGAATTGAGCCCATCAGCACAATCAAAACTGTTGAGAACACTTGATACAGGTGAAGTGAGAAGAATAGGCGAAACCGAATTCAGATATGTCGATTTCAGGTTGATTGCAGCAACATCAAAGGATTTGAGGGCACTTGCCGAACAAAATAAATTCAGGATAGACCTTTATTTCAGGATAGATGTTGTATCAATACATTGTATTCCATTGAGGGAAAGAAAAGAAGATATAATTCCAATAGCACAATACTATATAACCCAGTTTGAACCGGAGATGAGGTCCGACGAGATAACAAAAGATGCTAAAGAAATACTCCTTTCATATTATTGGCCCGGAAATGTGAGGGAATTAATACAGGAGATAAAATACGCAATACTACACGCAGAAAATGGTGTCATAACAGCAAGGTCATTATCAGAAACAGTGAGGAAAGGCGCGAAGGAAACACCAAATATTTTATCAATGAAGGATTATTTAAAACAGGCAAGAAAAGAATACGCAATGAAAATCCTAAAGATGGTGAACGGAAATAAAAAGAAGGCATCAGAAATCCTGAAAATAGACTACGCAACACTCTACAGAATCTTGAGTCAATAATTATTGCAAAATTACAATAATATATTGCTTTTTTTCAATATGATAACTTATTGATTATAAAATCTATATGTCAATTTTGAGAATATATATTGAATTTATGCAATAGTGTTATAATCTTTGTTTTTTCTTTTATTTTTTAATTTTTTGAAAATCAATATATTAAAATTTTAAAAAATCAGGAATAAAAATTTTATATATAGTAAGAAAAAGGGAGGAATTTATGAGGTTGAGGTTTTTGGTTGTTTTTGGTTTGGTTTTTAGTTTGGTATTGTTTTGTCAGACAACGATTTTTTCTGACAACATGACGAATTTTCCAACTGGCTGGACTGTGTCCAGTGGATGGACAAAGGTATCTGATAAGTATTACTCATCTTCTTACAGTGCGAAATGCACATCTGCTTCAACCTATTCTAATAATATGAATGTTACAATGGAAAGGGCTGTTTCGCTTTCTGGTTATACTTCTGCAACTTTGAAGTTCTATATCTGGCAGTATACAGAGACAAATTATGATTACATCTATGTTGAATATTATAATGGTTCATCATGGGTTTCTGCGTGGTCAAGAAGTGGTTCTTATCAGAGCTGGCAACAGATTTCTGTTAATATTCCAACAACTGCAACGAAGATAAGGTTCAGATTCTATTCTGATGGCAGTGTAACATATACAGGTGTTTATATAGATGATGTGGTCTTGACAGCAACTTCAGGGACAACAACAAAGAAATGGACAATAATGGTGTATATGAATGCAGATAATGACCTTGAAGATTTTGGAATATCCGATTTTAATGAGATGGAAGCAGTAGGTTCAACAAATGATTTCAATATCGTTGTCCAGATGGACAGGGCATCAGGTTATAATACTTCAAATGGAAACTGGACAACCTGCAGGAGATACTATGTGACACAGGATGCAAACACAAGCACAATCAGCTCACAGCTTATAGCAGATATTGGTGAAGTTGATATGGGTTCTTATTCAACCCTTGTTTCTTTTGTTGACTGGGCAAAGACAAATTATCCTGCTGAAAAATACTTCCTTGTCCTTTGGGACCACGGAGATGGTTGGTATAAGGGTGATGAGGCAATAAAATCCTTCAGTAATGATAATTCAAGTGGGAATGCAATAGATGTATCAAATGGTGAATTTGCAAATGCATTATCACAGATAAAGACAAAGCTGGGTAAAAATATTGATTTGATAGGTTTTGATGCATGTCTTATGGGTATGTGGGAGGTTATGTATATTGCGAAAGACTATGCAAATGTGATGGTTTCTTCTGAAGAGACAGAGGGTGGTGATGGTTGGTATTACACAAGTTTCTTAAATTCATTAAAGAGCAATCCTACAATGTCAGCGGTTGACCTTGGTAAGGCTGTTGTGAACGGGACATCAGGACAGTCAACACTTGATGTTATTGATTTGACAACTATCTCAACATTGTCAACAAAGATAAATACATTTGCACAAGAACTTATGAATGCAAGGGGTGCAGGTTATTCAAGCACTATATCAACAGCAAGGAGCAACACAAAGCAGTTCTATCTCACATCTCATATAGATTTATATGATTTTGCAAACAAGATTTATAATTCAACAGTTCCAACTGCATTAAAGAATGCAGCAAGTGATTTGATGAATTATATAACTGGATATGTTGTAAAGCTCTATAAGAATTCATCATCATATTCAGTTTGTAGGGGTGTTGCGATTTATCATCCAACATCAACAAGTATAGATTCAAGGTATAATAATCTACCATCTTCTTCTGCAACACAATGGGATGAATATATCAAAGGTGGTTCAAGTGGTGGTGGTGGAGGAACAGTTACATACACACTTGCATCAACAACATATTCATGGGTTTCAACATCAACTGCAACAGGTATAACTGGTGATGACCAGTCAAAGCAGTTCACACTTCCTTTCACATTCAATTTCTACGGGACTAATTACACATCTGTTTATGTATGTTCAAATGGTTTCTTGAGTTTCACATCAAGCTCAACCGCATACTCACCTGCTTCAATACCAAATACAGCTGCACCGAATGCATTGATAGCACCACTATGGAGGGATTTGAATCCATCTGCAGGTGGAACAATCACATATTATAGTGGAACGGATAAATTTGTTGTAACATGGAATGCAGTGAAGAATTATTCTAATACAAGCACACAGACATTCCAGGTTATACTTTATCCTAATGGACAGATAGTATTCCAGTATAATTCAGTTACAAATGATGTAACAACTGTTCGTGGAATCGAAAATAATGATGGAACCGCTGGTGTCCCGTATTCAACAAATCCATCAAATGGAACTGCTGTAAGATTCACACCATCCACATCAAAGGTATATACACTTGAAGATGGGAAGATTGAGGTTTTAAGGATAAATAGTGTATTCAAAGATATAGCAGAGATGGAATATTCAGTCCCATTTGATACAAAGATAAGGGTTGATGTATACAATCTACTTGGTCAGAAGATAAACACATTGAAAGATGAAATCCACTTTACGGGAAGACACACAGTGAGATGGAATGGAAAAGATTTTTCAGGGAACAAGGTTGGTTCAGGGACATATTTCATCGTAGTAACACCTGAAAGTGGTGAAAAGGTTACACAGAAAGTGATTCTTGTAAAATAAATATCCTCCTTTCTTTTAGGGAAAAAGGCGGGGGAAACCCCGCCTTTTTTTTACTTGACAAATAAAAAATTTTTATTATAATATAAAAGATATCAAAAGACTGACTCAAATCTAATTTCTGGCAATTTGATATCAAAAAAACCAAAGGAGGTTTTTATGTTTTACCTTTTTTTACTCTTAGGTATTCCTTCAACAGGAATCAACAATAATCCTGTTAAGGAAAAGGTTCGCCCAGAAAAAACGATTGTGATGCCGAGCAATGATTTTATCTTGACACTTCCAAAAGGATGGAATACGTTACTTGAAGAACATTTTGAATCAGGTATTCCAGCAAGCTGGACTGTTGTGAGTGGGAATGGTGATGGTTATACATGGACACCAGGGAAAACATCAGATTTATATGGATATACTCCTCCAGATTATGGGACTGCATATGCATACTATTCAGATGACGATGCTGGTTATTCCGCACCTGCATCCTTGCCGGGTGAAGATTTAATCACACCTGCAATCTATACTTCCCCTTATTCCAATATCAGGGTTATCTTTGCCTATGGAAATTCTTACACCTGGTATGGAACAGATACATTTGGTGTATGGATAAGGACGAATACAGGTGGGGTATGGTCTGATTGGGTAAACCAGGCTTATTATCCCAATCAATCATTCGGATGGGATACACTTGATATTTCTAATACAAAGGCACTTTATGACAGCATACAGGTTATGTTCAGATACCTTGACCATGGTGGATGGGAATATGCGGCTGGTGTTGATAATGTTTACATACTTGGGGAAGATATACTATCTCATGATGTTGGTGTTTATTCAATCTCTTCACCACCACAGTTTTATCTCACAAATACATTTTACGATATGACTGCAACATATAAAAATTATGGATCAAGTCCCGAGACATTTAATGAATACTATGAAATTCTTGACAAAGATTTGATGATGGTTTATTCATACTGGATTCCAGATGTCACACTTAATCCAGGTGATACTATAAGGTCTAATTTTGCAAGTATTTCAACGGGTAATTATAAAAAACTATTAAAGAGGGCCTGGACAGTCCTTTCAGGTGATGAACAACCTTTAAATGATACACTTGAACAATGGATATATGCAGATATTGATGGATACTCCTACAATAGTTTCCCGCAACTTTCACCACCTATCTATGCAAGGAGGAATATATCTTATGATGTCTTGGAGAATTTTGCAAACAATGGTCAGGTTGGTGATACATTTGATATCACGATAGAGATAACGAATAATGGTAATACTATATTTACTGGTGAACTTTTGGATTTCTATATTGAAGGTTCATCAGGATATGGCCGCAACTGGGGTCCGGTGCAGTTTCCTGAGTATGGCACATATCAGATAAAACAGATTGTTTCAAGCCCATATGATATAAGGAATGCAAATGATACACTGATAATAAATGGATATGTCTCTGACTGGGAATTCATAACAAATATGCCAATAGCATTGATGGACCATTGTGTTGTATTTGATGGTTCCAAGATTTATGTATTTGGTGGTTATAATCCTAATGCAGGAGGAGGTCAAACAAATCTTTATATCTATGATTTCAATTCCAAAGGATGGACAACTGGTGCAAGCCTTCCTGTAGATTTACGTATGGGTGATGCATGTATCCTTGGTGATACAATATATTTCCCGGGTGGATATTCAAATTCTTTAGGTTCAATACAGGATAATTTATATAAATATTCAATCTCAGGGGATAACTGGACAGTATCACCGGGGACAGGGGAACCCTGTTGGTTTTATACCTGTAAACCTGCTAATGGGAAGGTATACAAGATAGGTGGATATAATGCTGGTACTGGGACAATGTATGCATCTACATGGGAATATGACCCTTCAACTGGATTATGGACAAAGAAGGCAGATATGCCATTTGCATGTGAACTTATGTTTGGGGATGTCTTGAATGATACAATATATCTTGTTGGCGGTTATGATGGTGCAAATATCATGAATGAATCAAGGTTCTACGATGCAGTGAACAATACCTGGACAATGGATAATTCAATCTTTGCATATTATCCTATACAGGCATGGGGTGGCGGAGCTGCTTTCTTCAGGGATACATTTTATTGTATAAGTGGAGTGAATAATAGCTGGGCGCTTACAGATTCAGTATTCTATTATGATAAAGGTTCAAATACCTGGGTTCTTGGAAGTCCGGTAACAAGAAAGGTTTACAGGTTTGATGCAGTTGGTGTTCAATTTGGGAAGGGAGAAGATGGATTATATATGCTTGGTGGCTCAGTTGGTGGATTTACACCTATAGATTCAGTTTTCGGTATAATACCTGTTGCAACAGGTGTTCCGGAAGAACCAAAAGATATTTCTATTCACTTCACATCAAGGATAGGTCCTGAAGTTAGTTTTGTAATAAATGGGAATGGTAATTTCAATGTATCTATCTTTGATATAACAGGAAGGATAGTGAAGAAGATGAATGTTCCCGGCAGGACACCTGTTATATTGAAAGGACAAGAGATATCAAAAGGTGTATATTTTGTAAAGGTTGATGAGATAGATAAGGCATTCAAGATAATACTTCTTAAGTAATTCTTTTAAGGCGGGGGAAACCCCGCCTTTTTTATTTATAAGATGATGAAATCGCTTTAAAAGGACAGACCCTTAAACATTTATTACACCTTACGCATTCAGGATTTTTTTCATCTTCATATATTTTTATATCAACAGGGCATACTTCTTCGCACCTGTTACATCTTGTGCATTTTGCTTTATCAACCTTTATTTGATATAAACTTATTCTGTTAAAAAAAGAATAGAATGCACCAAGTGGACATAAAACCCTGCAGAAGAATCTTTTTATAAAAATAAAAGAGATTATAATTAAAATCATCAGGGTTATCTTCCACCAGTATAAAATACCTATTATTGCACGAAGCCCTTTATCCAGCAGAACCTGTGGAATTCCTGCAAAGAGGGTTCCAGATGGACAGATAAACTGGCAGAAAACAGGTTCTAATGTTATCATTGATATCGGGAGCATAAGGATGAGTATGATATATTTTGTGTATAAAAAGATTTTTTTTATGCTTATTCTTTTAATCTTTATATAAATTAAATCCTGTAAGAATCCAAAAGGGCATATCCA
Source organism: Caldifarciminota bacterium (assembly GCA_965649055.1). Lineage (GTDB taxonomy): Bacteria > Hydrothermota > UBA3072 > UBA3072 > B12-G15 > CBFGJG01. The sequence goes on along the minus strand of CBFGJG010000006.1, from coordinate 59,277 downwards.
TCCACATTGTGCCCTTCCGAATACAATACCAATGCTTCCAAGGAAACCTAATATATATAATGGGAAGAGCCTTATTATTCCAAAATGTTGTAAAGCACCAACTGGACAGGATGTGACTGCAAGTGGACATGAATAACAATTCAAAGATGGGCAGAGTATTTTTTTTAGATTTCCCTGATAAAGATTCCTTCCTTTAAAAACAAGAAAATGTGAATTTAGGATTAAAGCAGAGATGCCCTGTATTAGATTTGTTGGGAATTTGAATCTCTTCATCCTATTCCAATACATTCAAGACAGATTAATATTCCCCTTCTTAGAACTTCAATATATTCTTTTCTTGTAATCCCGAAAATTAAAAAAGAAACAGAAATTATTATTGTTATTATTCTATATATCCAGATTTTTGACAAATTTCGCATTTGATATTATAAAATCCCTTCTTGGTTCAACCTCATCACCCATAAGAACTGTGAATGTCTCATCTGCTTCAACTGCATCCTCTATTGTTGCAATCTTTAATCTTCTTTTTGCCGGGTCCATCGTTGTCTTCCATAATTGTTCAGGGTTCATTTCACCCAATCCTTTGTATCTCTGGACTGTTACACCTTCTCTACCAATGTCTTTTAATAATTTTTCAAGCTCTTCATCATTATAGCAATAGTATTCATTCTTCCCTTTTTTTACGCCATATAAAGGTGGTTGTGCTATGTAGACATAGCCTCTTTCGATCAACTCTCTCGCATACCTAAAGAAGAAAGTTAAAAGCAATGTTTTAATATGTGAACCATCAACATCTGCATCTGTCATAATTATTATCTTGTGATATCTGACTTTTTCAGGATTGAATTCCTCCCTTCCAATACCTGTTCCAAGTGCGCTGATTAAGGTTCTTATAGTATCATTTACGAGTATCTTATCAAGCCTTGCCTTTTCAACATTCAGTATCTTCCCCCTTAAAGGAAGGACTGCCTGGAATACCCTGTCTCGCCCCTGTTTTGCAGAGCCACCTGCTGAATCACCTTCTACGATGAACAGTTCTGCCTGTTCAGGTTCTTTCACAGAACAGTCTGCAAGTTTACCGGGTAGATCATAAGAATCAAGTGCGTTTTTCCTTCTTGTTAATTCCCTTGCCTTTTTTGCAGCTATACGAGCCCTTCTTGCAAGGTCTACCTTCTCTATAATCAGTTTCGATTCTTTAGGATGTTCTTCAAGATAGACAAGCAATGTATCGGAGACAAAACTATCAACTATGCTTCTAACTTCAGGGTTTCCTAATTTTGTCTTTGTCTGTCCTTCAAATTGTGGTTCCCTTATTTTAACCGAAATAACAGCAGTAAGACCTTCCCTTATATCTTCACCAGAAAGACCTTCTTCATCTTTTATTAGATTATTTTTCTTCGCAAAATCATTCAAAGTCCTTGTGAATGCAGATTTAAAACCAATTAAATGGCTCCCACCTTCAATTGTGTTTATATTATTTGCAAAACTGAAAATATTTTCCTGGTAAGAATCATTGTATTGTGCTGCAAATTCTATCTCCATTCCTTCAAGGGTTTTTATACCATAGATTGGTGGGTGATGTAAAGGCTTTTTATTCTTATCAATAAACTCAATAAATTCCTTTATTCCACCTTCGTACTTGAATATAGTTTTTTTATCTTTTCTTAGGTCATTAAGGATTATTGTAATACCTTTATTTAAGAAAGCGAGTTCCCTTAGCCTTGATGCGACAATATCATATTTAAATTCATAATCACCAAAGATTTCAGGATCGGGTTTGAATCGGACTATTGTCCCTGTATCGTTCGCTTTACCTATTACTTTTACTTCTGTTGTTGGAACACCCCTTTTATATTGTTGTGTAAAGATTTTTCCTTCTCTTTTCACTTCAACAATAAGCCATTCTGAAAGTGCATTAACAACAGATACACCAACACCATGTAAACCACCAGAAACCTGATATGCCTTTGAATCGAATTTGCCACCTGCATGAAGCATAGTCATTACAACCTCAAGTGCTGATTTCTTCTGTTCGGGATGTATATCTGTTGGTATTCCCCTTCCATTATCTATAACTGTTATAGTTTCACCTTTTTCAATAATCACCTGTATCTCATTACAGTATCCGACCATTGCTTCATCAATTGAATTATCTACAACTTCAAATATCAAGTGGTGAAGACCCCTTTCACCTGTATCACCTATGTACATAGCAGGTCTTTTACGAACTCCATCAAGACCTTTTAAAACCTTTATTTCATTTGCTCCGTATTCCATTTTCATCTCCCATTACAAACTTAATGTCTTTTACAAAAATACCTTCAAGTTCACAATTTAATCTCTTTAAAATCTCATCCTTGTAAAAATAAATTTCATTCAAATAAGTGGATGAGATTACTTTTACTGAAAGCACGTCTTTTTCAAATCTACAAGGATAAGAAACATTATCAAAGGTTCCTTTAACTATTTCCTTGTATTTACTAAATACGAGAACCCTTCTTTCACCCTTTATAAATTTATCAGAATTTTTAAAAATTTCAAGTATTTCTTGAATCTTTAATGGTCTCATTTAATAGATATTCTCTTCCCCTGGGAATATTCCTTCTTCAACATCTTTTTTATAATTCTTCACAGCCTTTCTAATCTCTTCATTAAGGTTTGCATATCTTTTTGCAAATTTTGGTTTGAATTCTTCATAAAGACCAAGTATATCATTAATCACGAGTATCTGCCCATCTAAAAATCTTCCTGCACCTATACCATAAACAGGGATTTCAAGCATCTCTTTTATTTCTTTACCGAGTGTTTCAGGTATTGATTCGAGTATAATTGAGAATACACCTGCATCCTGTAATATTTTTGCATCTTCTTTAATCTTTTTCCTCTCTTCTTCTGTTTTACCATACACATAGTATCCTTTCATCCTTGAGTATTGCGGAAGTAATCCGAGATGACCCATAACAGGTATACCTGCTTTTATCATTTCTTTTATAGTATCAATATATTCAACACCTTCAATTTTAACACCATCTGCACCAAGTTTCATTACATAACCGGCATTCTTTAATGCATTCTTTATTGAAATCTGATAAGATAAAAAAGGCATATCAAATATTACCATACTCCTTTTTACAACATTAACCACTGATTTAAGATAAGGCAACATATCTTCAAATGTTACTGCCATTGTATCCTTATAACCCATCTCAACCATACTTAAAGAATCACCAACAAGGATTATATCAATCCCTTCTTCATCAAGTATCTTTGCAGTATAATAATTATATGCTGTAAGAAGTGATATTTTTTGACCTTCTTTTTTTTTCTTAAGAAGATATTTTATACTTACTTTATTCTCCAACACTCCTACCTACAAGCCTTATCTTCTCTCCAATATCCAAATCTATCTTGTCATATGTTGTAATGATATAGCCTGATGATGTCCCATTTGCTCTTGGTTCGACAACAAGAAACTGACCAACTACTTCAATAGGTGCTTCCCCTGTTATTCCCTTCTTTTTCCTTTCCCTGTAGATTAAAAATAAATCACCAGGTTTTACATAAGGTGCACCAGGGGTAATATAGGCGATAGTATATGGTTTTACTATAGGTTCTTTATCTTTGAATGCAATAATGTATCCTGTTATGTCATCAAGGGTTGGTGTTAATTTGTTTGGTGGCGGATTGATTTTAGGTAAATCAAATATTAAATCATTCTTGTATATTGGTTCGAAAGAAGCAATAATTTCTCCGATAGAAGATTTATCTTTTGTCTCTGTTATTTCCAGAACTCCGACAATCCTCACAATAGTTCCATAACCTTTTACATTTTTACCATACCTAAATATTGCAAATCTATCTTTTACATAGATACCATCCATATTTCCTTTATCAATAAGGACCTTAGCACCAAGAACAATATTTTGCTCTTTTGTTGTGCTCTCAATTATTTTCCCTTTCTCAAGCCCTTTCCTTTCGGTTATAAAACCTGCAAGTAATGCAGATTCTTTTGAGAATATTTCGTTCTTTATACCAACAACAGTAAAGGTCTGTTCAAATACCTTTTGTTTTATCTTTACAGGTGTAGGTTGATATTGTTGCTGTTCCTGTGTTCCTGTTTCTGGTTCTTCCTGTGAGATAACAGGTTTTTCAGTTTCTTTTTCAGGTTCTGTTGTCTTTACAACAGGAACACCACCACCAGTATAATTTGGAATAATAAAAACCTGATCAGGATAAATCCAATGAGGGTCTTTTATCTTATCTTTATTTGCTTCATAAATTATAGGCCATAAGAAAGGATTATTATAAAATCTTCCTGCGATGAACCAGAGGCAATCTCCTTTTACAACTGTATATGTTGTCTGTGGTAATAGAATGATGGGTAATAAAACCAAAAAAAGGATAAACATTCTCATTTTTCCTCCTTTATTTTAACAAATTTTAATTTTAAATCCGAAAGAACTTCGTTAAAGAAAACCTCTTCTTCTTTCGTCAGATTTCCCTTTGTTTTTTCTTTAAGCATATCAAGTGTATCTATTGTATATCTTGCAAGTTCAAGGTCTTTTTTTATCTCCTTCGTTTCCGGATGCTCAACAAGTCCCAATGCAATATAAGCACCTGTTGCCATTCTCATAATAAAAGATATAAAATCTACCTTTTCCATGTTTTTATTATAACCCCTTATTTCTTATTTGTCAAGTATTATAAATTTTCTTTTTATGTTTAATTTATCTGAATTAATAATAATAAAATAGACACCCTTTTTTAAGTTGTGAACATTAATCTTTAAAAATTTATCATTTAAAAATAGTTTTCTTTCAATTAATATTCTTCCGTTTAAGTCAATTATTTTATATGAAATATTCGAGCAGGAAATTCCAGCGATATTTATAACAATAGCATCTTTCACTATATTTGAAGATAGATAATGCACAGAATCTTCTTCTATATATGTCCCTTTATATGACCACCTCATTGCATCAAATGCAATCTTCTGCATAGGTATTCCGGTTGCATCTCCAAGATAAACATATCCATTGTTAGGTGAAAAATAGTAAGTTCCAAGAGATACCCATTCATCAGAATATTCATTCTGATTTATTATTTTCTCAGCCATACCATCATTATGGTAAATCCTATAATGTGCCAATGCATTTGCATTTATTGATGGAATATATGCGAAAACTTCATATTCACCTTGTGTTAATAACCTTGGTTTCCATATAACATAACAGGTATCCTGTGAGCCGGTTGAATATGTCCAGAAGAAATGATTATTGAAACCTGATAAATTATCCCTATAATATCTCATATCCGATGGTGGTTGATTGTGTATATAAAATCCATAGTTTTCACCTGAATACATAAATTGAAGGTCATCAACTATTGTATCAGGAAAGGAAGTGAATTCTCCCCTTGCTCCCCTTGTCCAGTATACGTAGTTTAGATTCTGGTATCCATTGTTGTATCCGGGCCAATCATATCTTGCATATTTTCCATCATAACTTGGATATCCTGGTGTATTTTTGTTCCCATAAGGGTCATTGAAAATCAGTGTATGCCAGTTCAGGACCTGACCGACTGCAAGGACGAGATGACCTGCAGATGTTAAACCAACACACATGCAATAAGGATAACCTGATTGAATCTCACTGACCGTTTCTTCCCAAGTCGGTGTATCATCAACCCATGAATTCAAATTATGATTTATAAGATAATAATACATCCTTGAATATGGAGAGTATCCATCTGTCCACATATAACCATATCCACCCCATGATACATTTCCACTTGCATCGTATGCGGTATCTGTATATGAAATATTCATATAATTATATCTTGAACAAATATAATTACCAAAATGACTGATATGGTTATAAGGGTATGAACAGGACACATTCCATTCTGGGAGTTTCCTATAGTATGCTATTGCCATCATAGCAGTTGTTGGTGCACAGGACCAGTGACCATTATGCCAGTCAGGTGTATCGTATACCTGATGAATATAAGGAACATTTATCGAATCTTTCGGACCAAAAACCGATTTGATATTAAAATAATTAATCTTCAATGTTTCTGTATAAAAAATTGTATTGATATTATGAATTCTGTTTTTTTCTAATTTTCCTTTGAATATCTCATATCTGTTTAAACTGAAAAATATGATATTATTATCATTGATTAATAAAGGTTCTATTTCAAATTTGTCATATGTTTTTGTTAAATTAAAAATATCCCTTCCATCATAGCCTGATAAAAATATATCTGAATTTATTATATTTATACCATCTGTTTCTATTTCATAAAAGATTAGATTTTTAGCATCCATCCATCTATAACCTCTTCCGTATCCAATATTATATGTTGTCCTTCTCTTTATATTATAAATTTTTATAAAACCAGATAGTGATGAATATGCGATAAAACTATCTTCAGGTGAAATAACAGGATTAAAATAACCTTGAATTCCATCTGTTATCTTTTCTTTTTTTCCTGTTCTTAGATGATATATATACAACTGATCTTTATCATCATTATAAACAACGAAATCACCATTGTGAGATACCGGGACAAGATTTGAGTATGTTCCTAAAAGGTGTTTTTCAGTTCTTTCATTCCTGATAGTATACAAAGTTTCTTCGATAGTAAAAGCAATATCCCCATTATTAGAGAAACTAACTTCGCCTGCTCTTTGAACAGGTTTATGTAACTCTATAAATCTTTCTTCTTTTATATCATATATTGAAGGTGCCTGTAATCCATTTTCGTAAATCATCTTGAAACCTATTTTATCTTCAAACACAGAATAATATAATCCGCAATTTGGTGATGAAAATAATCTTTTTATATTATTATCTTTTAATATATAAAGCGTTGAATACATATTATCTGTGAAGATTATTCCGTCACTTGAGATTTTCGGATTTTGAAAATATCCTGATAAGATTATAATAAACATATTAAATATTCATAATTAAATTCCAATCTATATCCTTAAAATTATCAAATACAAAATCAGAAACAATATCTTTTGGAAGTTCTTTATATTTACCACATCTTAAGAAGATTGTTTTTATACCCAATCTTTTTGGTGCCCGGACCTCGCTTATAGGGTCATCACCTATAACTATAACCTCATCTGTTTTTAGATTTAACATTTCAAGACCTGCGAGATAAAAATTCCATTCAGGTTTTCCTATTATAAATGGTTTCCTGCCTGTTGCAAATTGAAGAAATGAGAGGATAGGACCAACACTTGGCTCAACAACACCATTTTCCCTCTGGAATAATCTATTATTGTGGAGACCAATAAATTCAGCATTGTTTAAAAGTAATCTTGTTGCATTCGTAAGTTTTTTATAGTCAAGTTCAAAATCTAAACCTATTACAACGATATTTCCATTTTCAGAGATTTCTTTTCCTGATTCAATTATAGTTTCCCTTACTGCATTTGAACCTATATAAAAGACCTTTCCTTCTCTTTCTTTCAATAAATTTTTGAGAATAAGGAGAGGTGTTAATAAAACAACTTCGTTGAGATTAAATCCGTTCCTCTCTAACTTAACCCTTAAAGATTCTATTTTTTCTGTTGTATTGTTTGTAATAATACAAATTTTAAAATATTCCTTTATCTTGTTAAAATTTTCAACTGCTCCATCGTATGGGATTAAATTTTTCCCCTGAACGATTGTTCCAACAAGGTCTAAAAAAATTCCTTTTATTTTGCCCATACGAATTCTTTGAGATTTTTTATAAGCTGATTTATCGTTATCGGTTGACCAATGTTTATGTTTTTCCTTAACAGTTGAAATGCAAATTTTACAGTTGAAGGGACATCGCAACCTCTATCGTAAACAATCTTCCAGTCAACTTTATCAACCGGCGCAGAAAAAACAACTTCCCCTGAATCAAGCAATGTCACTGTATCAACAAGTCTTATTACAGAATCAATCCTGTGAGTTACAATGATCAAGCTTTTTCCTTCTTTAAATCTCTCTATAATATTAACAACCTTTTTATCATATTCCCAGTCAAGCCCGGCAAAAACTTCGTCAAGAAGGATCCATTCAGGTGAAAAAGAGAGAATTGAACCAAGTGCAACAAGCCTTTTTTCTCCGTATGAGAGATTGTATGGGGATGAGGAAAGTATACTTTTATCAAGGCCCAATGATATTAGAATATCATTTAAGAATTCTTCAGCCTTCTTTATATTCCTGTTTTTTAAAGGAATTGTGAGTTCATCAAGAACAGATTCAGCGAAAAACATATCTTCTGGGAACTGGAATACCATACCCATATTTTTTCTAAGTTCTTTTATATCACCCCTTGGAACAGAAATCTCTCCTGAATCGGGATTTATAAATCCCATAATCATTGAAAGAAGTGTTGTTTTACCTGAGCCTGTAGGACCTAATATTAGATGAACCTTTCTTTCTTCAAATTCAAGATTTATATTCTTCAAAATCTTTTTAGAACCCTGTGAATAATTAAGCATCTTTATGCTAATCATATATATTTTTCAAGACCCTCTTCTCGAATCCTTTTTCTTATAAGTATTTCGGATGTTGGGAGTTTTTCTTCCCTTATCATTTTTTCAATATCATCCATAAATACAATCTTTCCTCTATCAAGTGTTATCAATGTTTTCCCAATTGGGAATTCATCAAAATTCTGTGTGATCCACAGAAAACCACCTGAATAACCTTCGATAAAATTATAGATTTTCCTTCTATATTTAAGGTCAAGAAAAGATGTAACTTCATCAAATATTATAAATTCAGGTTTCATAGCCAGAATAGACGCAATTGCAACTATTTGTTTTTCTCCACCTGATAATTCAAATGGAGAATTTTTCTTTATATCGTTTATTGAGAATTTTTCAAATAGATATTCCTTTATATCCCTTATCATATACTCTGTAAAATTGAGATTCTGCATTCCAAATTCGATCTCCTTTTCAACGCTCATTGTTACAAACTGCATTTCAGGCTCCTGAAAAACAATACCGATTTTCCTTCTCAGCTCTTTTATTTCTATATCTTCAATGTTTTTCCCATTTATGATTATTTTACCTGATGTTGGTCTTATAATACCAGAAATGAGCAAAGATAAAAGTGTTTTTCCACTACCATTTGGACCGGCAAGAATCAGTTTGTCTCTAAAGTCAATATTTAGATTAATATTTTTTATAATATCCTTATAACATACATCAATAAGTTCTATCATATACGTTTTCTTCCCAAAACTCGCATATCTTTAACAGGTCATTTATATTCTTTGACCTGTTTATCATATCCCTTATCCTCTTGACATTGTTTCTTTCTCTGAATATATGATATGAGAATTTTTTTATTGTTATAAAATCTTCTCCGCTTTCTATTAAAAAATTCAAGAAATAATGTTCCTTTCTTTCAGGTATTTTTACTTCTTCTTTTCTTATCTTCATAAATATGTAAGGGTCTCTTATTGCACCTCTTCCAATCATAATATCATTCACAATATTTTTCTTAAGAATATTTTCAGCATCCAGAGGTGTAAAGATATCACCGTTGCCAACAACGGGTATGCCATATGACGCTATTTCAAATATATAATCCCAGTTAACAGGTGTTGAAAAAAAATCCTTAGCGAGCCTACCATGTATCGTGATAAATTTCACACCTGTGTTTTTCAACGATATAAAAAAGTCTCTATTCAGTGGTTTATCAAATCCTATTCTTGTTTTAACTGTTATATTTGTCTTTACTGCGTTAACAATGCCTTCAATCATTTTTAAGGTATTTTCTGGTTCTTTTAGAAGTGCAGCGCCTGAACCTGTTTTAACAATTTTTTTTGCAGGGCATCCCATATTAATATCTATAAAATCAGGATTAAATTCATCTTCTAATAATCTTGCTGCATCAATGAGTGTCTCTTTTTTATTACCGAATATCTGAATTCCTATTGGTCTTTCTTCATTTTGAAATCTCAATCTTTTTAATGTTTTTCTGTTATATGATAAAAGGGCTTTGGCAGAAATCATCTCTGAGAAGACAGCATCTGCACCAAAATTTCTGAAAAACAAACGGACATTTGATGTTGTGTAACCCTCAAGCGGGGCTAATATCATAAATAATTAATAGGTGTTTTTTGAATTATCCAGATAACCCCAGGGATTCACTGGTTTATCTGTAACAAGGACTTCGTAGTGAAGATGTGGACCTGTTGTAAGCCCTGTGGAACCTATTGTTCCAATTAATTCACCTCTCCTGACATATGTTCCAACCTTAACATATATATTTTTCAGATGAGCATATTTTGTTTTGTAACCATAACCATGGTCTATTATAATAGTATATCCATATCCGTCTTTCCAACCAGCAAATTCAATTCTACCATAAGCAGCTGCATAGACAGATGTTCCGGGATGATTTGCAATATCAATACCTCTGTGGAACTCCTTCTTTCCATAAACAGGATGTAATCTTTCACCAAATCCTGCTGTCATATATCCGAATGTTGGCCAGATTGATGGGGTTGCCTTTGTAAGTGCATCTTTTTCGTTAAACTTTTTCTTACATTTTTCAATATTGTTAAACTGGAAATTCAAGATATTTTTAATCCTTTCTTTCTCAATCACAGCATTCTCAACCTGTTTTGAAACCCTAATATCGTTTATATCAATGTTATCAAAGAATCCACCGGTACCCATATTCTTGTTAAAGTTCTCGGGGAAGTTATTCTCTGAAATATAGGATATTAAAATGGTTTTAATAAGTATACTTTCTGTCTCCTGTTTTGTGTAAGATATTTTTTCACTCAGATTATTCATATAATTTACGAGTATTTCCTTTTCTCTTTTTAATCTTTCTACCTTTATAATATTAACCCTTCTTTTATATCCTTCGATGTTGAGATATAAAAATAAGGATAAAATGAACGAAAAGAATATCAATATAGTTAAATAATGTTTTTCATTAATGTTTATTGTCTTGTTTTTATTCCCGAAACTTATTATTATGGTCCAAACCTTCATAAAGTCAGTTTAAATTAAAAATGTTATTTGTCAAGTAAAATTTTAAAAATTTATCCAACACTTTGCAATTTAAAAAGATAGGCAAAAATCCCTTTTTTCCTGAGGAGTTCTTCCTGTGTCCCTTCTTCTACAATCTTACCTTTATGAATAACTATTATCCTTTCAACTTCCTTCAATGTGGAAATTCTATGTGCTATAATGAGAGAAGTTCTTCCTTTGATAACCTTACTTAAGGCTTCTTGGATAAGATGTTCTGTTTCAGGGTCGATATTTGCTGTTGCTTCATCAAGGACAAGTATTGGTGTATCGAATGCAACAGCCCTTGCAAAGGTAACAAGTTGTTTTTCCCCAACAGAGAGGTTTGTGCCTTCAGGACCAACAATAAATTCAAGGTCTATTTTCTTTCTTTCCATCACCTTTCTTAGATTAGAGACATCCAATGCAAGACGAAGCCTTTCTTCAGGAATATCTTCAAAGAGCGTTATGTTTTCCCTTAAAGATGCGTTAAAAAGGAATGGTTCCTGATAAACTGTTCCAATCTGTCTCCTTAAAGACATCCTGTTTATCTCTTTTATATCCTTTCCATCAATCGTTATTTTACCCTTTTGAGGGTCGTAGAATCTTGTTAGTAATTTCATAAGTGTGGTCTTCCCTGAACCTGTATAACCAACTATACCTACTTTTTCCCCTTTCTTTACCTTAAATGATATGTCTTTTAAGACCCATTCATCTTCGTATGCAAACCATACATTCTTGAATTCAATATTACCTTCAAACCTTATGGATGCAATGTTATCCTGATTTGTTTCTTCTTTTTCATTCATTATGAAATAAATTCTTTCCGAAGCAGCCATAGAAGACTCAAGGACATTAAATTTTTCAGTTAAATCTTCAATGGGTCTGAAGAGCATATCAAGGTAATTTAAGAATGCAACGAGTGAACCGAATGTTATAACGGATGAAATAATACCTTTACCACCATAATATATGAGTAATGCAAGTCCCAGTGACCTTATAAAACTTATAACGGGCCTGAATGTTGAAAAAACAAGCATCATCTTAATCGTTATATCAAAATATTCCTTGTTTATCTTGAAGAATTTATTTTTCATCTTCTCTTCCTGAACAAATGCCTGAACTACCCTTATTCCAGAGAATGTCTCTGATAAAAATGCATTTATAACAGATATTAATCTTCTTACTTCCCTGTAAACATTTCTCAAGACCAATCTGAATAACGATGTTATGAGTAAAATTACAGGTAGTATTATGAGAACAATTATGAATAATCTCGGGCTCATCTTAAGCATAAATCCAAGTATACCCAGTATAAGAAGGAAATCCTTGAATAGATAAACTATAACAGATGTAAACATCTCGTTTAATGTGTTCACATCGTTTGTTGCCCTTGTTACCAATCTCCCAAGTGGATTTTTCTCAAAATATGATATGTTCATCTTTAGAAATTTCATTATAATATCTTCCCTTATACTCAAAGACATCACCTGTCCAATCTTCTGGAGATGGAACATCTGTATAAATGTAAAAATAAAATTTATAATTGTTATAAGGATAAATATCCCGCTCAGCCTTCTAATCATTTTAATTTCATATATCCTTATTCTGAATCTTTCTTTCACAGGTAATTTAGAGAATTCTTTAGATGATATAAGATAAAACTCATCTCCTGATATAATCTCAATACCTGAAGGTTTTTCAATTGTGTTGCTTACAAGATAATAGTTTTCCTGTGAGAAAGATTTTCTCTTTACTTCTCCTTCAATAATCCTTGATGATAAACCTTCGGTTTTAACAAATTTTCTCCCATCTATAATGAATGTATTTTTATCATAATCAGAGTATACTTCCTTTATATTTGGCATAATGTATCTATCTATACCAATCTTCAAAAAATATGGTAGAACAAGTTCAAATATGGTTATTATAAGTAGGAGGAAGAAATTAATGGTTATAGAAAGAATATGCTTCCTTATATATTTTAAAAGCCATCTGTAAATCTTAAAGTTTGAAACCTTTCTTTCGGTCTTTTCAAAAGGTATATCCTGATGCATCATAGAATCTTCTCCTCAAGTTTCTGCCTCTGGTAAAGTGTGAAGTAAAGTCCTTTCTTTTCAAGAAGCTTTCTGTGTTTCCCTTCTTCAACAATTTTTCCATTATCAAGGACATAGATATAATCAAAATTCTTTATAGCAGCAATTCTATGGCTTATAACAATGGATGTCCTTTCCTTAAGATAATCTTTTAGATTTTCCATTATATTTTTCTCAGTATGTGAATCAACAGATGAGAGTGAATCATCAAGTATCAATATTTTTGGTGAAAGAAGAAGCGCCCTTGCGATTGCAATCCTTTGTTTCTGTCCACCTGAAAGATTCACACCTTTTTCCCCAAGCATTGTATCGTATCCTTGTGGTAGTTCCATTATCTCGTCATGTATCATTGCTGTTTTTGCAACACGGACAACATCTTCAAGTTTTGCATCTTCTACACCAAAAGAAATGTTATTAAAAACAGTATCCGAGAATAGAAATGTTTCCTGTGGGACATAACCTATTGACCTTCTTAATATGTCTAAATCTATTACATTTATAGGTATCCCATCCACAGTTATTCCTTCCGAATCGAAAAATCTCAAGATAAGATTAACAAGTGTGCTTTTCCCTGAACCTGTTAGGCCTACTATCGCTGTTGTCTTTCCTTTTTCAAATATCATATTGATGTTTTTTAAAACCTTCTCCCCGTTGTAAGAGAACGAAAGATTCTTTATTGAAATTTCACCCTGAATATCGATCTTTCTTCCACCTTTTTTAATAACAGGAATCTCATCAAAAACCTCTTTTACCCTTTTATAAGATGCGCTTCCCCGCTGGAACAGGTTCACAACCCAGCCGAATGCAATCATAGGCCATATCATCAGGTTTAAATAGTTGAAGAAAGCAACGAATGAACCAAGTGTTATCCTGCCGCTAACAACATCTACCGAACCAAACCAGAGGACTATACCCATTGATAGCATCGCAAAAAATCCAAGGAAAGGATCAAATGCAGAAGAGACTTTTAACATTGATATAATTCTTTTATAATAATCTTTATTCACCATCCCAAAAGAGTTTAAAGCACCTTTTTCCTGATTATATCCTTTAAGAACCTTAACACCTGCGAGTATTTCCCTGACCTTTTCAGTCAATATGGAGAATCCTTCCTGCTGTCTTTCAAATCTTTTGTGGACTTCCTTACCGAATATATAAGTTAAGATGGTTAAAAATGGTGTCGGGATAAGTGCAAGTAATGTTAGCCTTATATCAAGTTTTAGCATCATCGCAAGTGATGCAAGGCTTAGGAAAACAGCATCAACTATCGCTATTGTTCCCATACCTATTGCCATCCTTATTGCCTCAATATCATTTGTTGAAAGGGCCATAAGGTCACCTATATTTCTCTTCTTAAAGAAATATGCATCCATATTAAGTATATGTGAAGTGAAATTATCTCTTAATTCACGTTCTATAAGCCTTGAATTTCCTATTATGAAAAATCTCCACCAGAATCTGAAGAATGCAACACATAATGAGAGCAGTATTATAAGAAAGGCATAATAAAGCAGCCTCGAATAGATACCTGTTGCAAGATTATCTATTGCCTGTTTTACAATAATTGGAACAATGATTTGTATACCATCAACTATTAGGAGGACGATGATACCAAGAATCACTCTCCACCTGTATTTTAATAAAAGTTTTAACATAGAGATTAATTTATGATAAAAAGAATAAATTTCAAGAAAAAAGTTGACAAAAAAATTATTGTTTATATATTAAGATAAAAAAAGGAGGTATTATGAGGTATATTCTTTTGTTGTTAGCATTGGTGGTCGTTTTTAATTGTGCAAAGAAACAGGTTGTAAAACAGGAAGAACCACAACCTGTTGTTGTTGAAGAACCAAAACCAGTCGAAGAACCAAAGCCTGTTGAACCCCCAAAACCCGAACTTGTCCTTCAGAGGATTTTCTTTGATTTTGATAAGTATGAGATAAGGAGCGATGCGGCAGAAATCCTTAAGAAGAATGCAGAGATGCTCAAGATTTATCCTGATATAAAGATAGTTATTGAAGGTCATTGCTGTGAGATAGGGACAGCTGAATATAATATGGCACTTGGTGAGAAAAGGGCAAAGGCAGCAAGGGATTATCTTGTTAACCTTGGGATATCACCTGATAGAATATCAATAGTAAGCTACGGTGAGGAAAGACCGCTCGACAGGACAGATTTAAAGAAAAACAGAAGATGTGAGTTTGTTGTCAAATAAAAATATATTATTTTTTACAATAATACTCCTTTCCATAGGATGTGTGAATACAAAAAGGATAAGGAATTATAACTGGGAATTAGATAGCCTTAGATACTATACAATAAAAATGGATAGTATGTTAACATCATATGGAAAGGAAATCCAGATGTTAAAAACAGATATGAATCTAAGGCTTGAAGAGATATCATTAAGGCTTGAAAGAACTAATGAAAGATTGAAAGAGCAGGAAGAATTTATATCTTCAAGACTTGGTTATTTTAAAGAGAAGGTAGATGTTGTCCCGAATGAAGAAAAAACAGTTTACGATGCCGCATATCTTAATTATGTAAAAGGGAATTACAATGAATCTATAAAGGGATTTGAAGAATTCCTGAAGAAATTTCCGGAATCAAAATTAACAGAGAATGTATTGTATCTTATAGGGGAATCCTATCTGGGTCTTGGAAAAAGACAGGATGCTATTGATAGGTTCTTAGAACTGATAAATAAATTTCCTCAGGGTTCAAAGGTTCCCACTGCACTTTACAAGATAGGTGTAATATATGAGAGTGCAAACGACAAAAAGAATGCAAATATTTATTTTGAGAGGGTTATCCTTGAATACCCTGATTCACCGGAAGCAACACTTGCAAAAAATAGGCTAAATAAATGAATATATTCAGGATATTTATTGAATCAAGTCTGATGGCGCAGATAATAATGAGTGTTCTTCTGCTCCTTTCAATTTATTCATGGGGTATTTTCTTCAAGAAACTTTTTGACCTGAATAAAATAGGAAGGGATTGGAAATTCTGGGATGAAGTGATAAAAGCAGGGAATATATTCAGGTATTTTAACAATGAAAACCTTCTTAAAGGGAGCTTCTTTGGTGAAATACTGTATGAAGGGGTAAGGGAATTTAAGAAGAACGGAGATATCCAGAATGCAATGATTGGGTTTGATAACGAGAGGATTAAAAAGATAGAATCCCTTGAATCCCAGGTTTATTTACTTGGAACCACTGTTACATTAAGTCCTTTCCTGGGACTCCTTGGAACTGTTTGGGGGATAATGATCTCTTTTTTGCAGATAAGGTTAAGGGGTTCAGCACATATAACAGTTGTTGCACCAGGTATTTCAGATGCATTGATAACAACTGTATATGGATTACTTGTTGCAATCCCTGCATTATTTTTTTATAACTATATTGGTAGAAAGATTGAGATTGTTGAATCAAGAACAGATATAATTAAAGAAGTCTTTCTTTCATATCTAAAAGCTGGTAATCTTGAAAAGAAGGAAAAAATTTAACGAGATTAACATAACAAACCTTGTTGATGTGAGCCTGACAATTCTTATTGTTTTCATTATTACTGCACCTATGATGACACCCGGTATAGATGTGAATCTACCAAAGGTTGATGCATCTCTCCCAAGGGATGAAGAGGGTATTACCATTTCAATAAATTCAAAAAAAGAAATATTTATTGAGGAGAAGAAAATAGAACCAAATAAATTTGAAGAAACTTTAAGTGAGATTGTAAAGAAAAAGCCACCAAATGTTATTGTTTATATAAAGGCGGATAAAACAATTGATTACGGATTTGTGGTTGAGACAATAGGTAAGATAAAAAAACTTGGTATAAATGAGGTTGGACTTGTTGCGGAGATACCCGAAAGGTGAATAAATTTATTTTACTGTCTTTTATCCTTCATATTTCAGTTCTTTCTATTATAGGGATAAAGAGCAGGGGGGATTTTAAGAAGAGGAAGGTCTTTGAAGTATACAGGGTTTCTTTTGCACCAATGCCTGTTCCGAAGGAAGAATTTAAAGAGAAAAAAGAGGTCTATAAGGAAGAAAAAAAAGAGAAAAGTCCGATTGGTAAAGAAAGGAAGGAGAAAAGAATACAGGATGTTACACCACAGATAGAAACAGGTAGTGGAAAAGGTTTTAATTACTCGTATTATCTCAACATATTACTTTCAAAGATAGGAAGTGAATGGGTAAATCCTTTTAAGGATAAGGATATTGTTTTAAGATGTGTTGTTTATTTTGAGGTCTCTTCTGATGGGACTATTAGGAATGTCCGCCTTGAAGAAGATTCGGGGAATACAATATTCAATGAAGCCGCAATAAACGCAGTTATCTCAACGAGAAGACTTCCACCATTACCAAAGGAATTTTCAGAGGATTACTTAAAGGTTCACCTTGAATTCCTATCGGGTTTATGAGAAAGATATTTTTGTTTATTTTCCCGCTAATTATTTTTTCACAGGAAGTTTATCTTAGATTGACAGATTATTCGCTTGGTAAGACTAAGATTGTTATTCAAGATTTTAAGGTTTTATCGAACAGCGAAAATATCTTTAAAGAAAGGGATATTCTTTCTCTTGTTATACAGCAGGACCTTGATTACTCACTTTATTTTGATATATTCAGGGATACTTTGTTTTTGAGTGTTACTAAAGAAAGATCTGCCGTGATTCTTTATGGTGAAATGAGAGATAAAGAAGTAAAGGTTTATCTTAAAGATTTTTCTTCTAATTCAATCATATTTGAAAAAACATACATAAAAGGAGAAATAAGAGAATTAGCACATAAAATTTCAGATGATATTATCTGGACAATAACTGGTGAAAAGGGTATTTCTACAACGAAGATAGTTTTTTCTTACAGGAAAGGCAGGGGTAAAGAATTAGGTATAATAGATTACGATGGTGAAAACTTCAGGGAAATTACAGACAACGGAAATCTTAATCTTTTTCCAGAATGGGATAGATTTGGAAAGTATATACTTTTCTCAAATTATATGATAGACAGACTTAGCCTTAATCTATATGATATCGAAACAGGAAAGATAGATAATCTTTTTTCATATACAGGTCTGAATTATTCTCCGTCTTTCTCACCTGATGGAGAGAATGTCTGTCTAACTATGACAAAGGATGGGAACGCAGAACTTTATTTATACAATATTAAAAATAATAAACTCTTGAGATTAACATTTAACAATGCAATAGATTGTTCTCCAAGTTTTTCACCTAATGGTAGAGAGATTGCATTTGTGTCTGACAGGTCGGGAACACCACAGATATATGTTATGGATGTGGATGGAAGTAATACAAGGAGATTGACTTTTTATGGTGATTACAATACTTCACCTGCATGGTCACCAAGGGGGAATCTGATTGCTTATGTTTCAAGAGAGAAAGATAATACACAGCAGATTTATATTACAGACCCCAATAATTTTTATCCTATGAGGCTTACATACAGGGGGAACAATGAAGAACCATCATTTTCACCAGATGGTTTACATATTGTTTTTATTTCCGATAGGGATGGAAAATATGAATTATGGACAATGAACTGGAACGGAACAAGGCAGAAAAAATTATTTGAAAGATTTGAAGTTTACTCACCTGCTTGGTCACCTTTTAAAAGATGAAAAAACTTGACAATATAAAAAAAGTTTTTATATTTTCTAAAACACAGGAGTAAAAAATGGATGAAATAAGAAACCTTATAGCAAAAGCAAAAACACTTATAAATGATGGTAAAGCAAACGAAGCACTTTATTATCTTCAAATAGCTGCAAAAAATAATCCTGATTATGCAGATGTTCATAATTATACAGGAGCTGCTTTATCATTATTGGGAAGATATGATGAGGCAGTGAAGTCTTTTATTAAATCAATAGAACTTAATCCAAAATACATAGAAGCACATGTTAATCTTGGATTAACATACAGTTTAATGGGAAAGATAGAAGAGGCTAATAAGGAATTTGCTATAGTTGAAGAACTTGAAATCTCAAAAAGTAAAACAGAAAAGGAAATAGGTTTTTCAGCTAAGGCAAAGATATCAAATCTTCATAAAGATATAGGATTGTTGTATATAGAAATTAAAATGTTCGAAGAAGCAGTTGATGAATTCAGGAAGGCTTTGAGGTTAACCCCGGATTTTCCTGATTTGAGCTTTTATCTTGCAAAAGCCTTGAGTGAAAAAGGTGAACTTACCGAGGCTATAAACATACTTGAAGACCTTATAAAAAGAAAGAACGATTTTGTTGCTGCTTACCTTTTACTCGGAAGATGTTATTATAAGAGGGGTGATATAAAGAAGGCAAAGGAAATCTGGGAAGAAGGGCATAAACTTGACCCAACGAATACTAAACTCAGTTCATATCTCAATATGTTAGAGGGTAAGAGTGAACTATAAAAATACAATAAATCTTCCAAAAACAGACTTCCCAATGAAGGCTGACCTTGTTAAAAGAGAACCCTTAATTTTGAAAAAATGGGAAGAAGCAAAAATATATGAAAAAATGATTTCAAAGAGAAAAAATAATAAAAAATTTATTCTTCATGATGGACCACCATATTCTAATGGTAACATTCATCTTGGTCAGGCTTTGAACAAGATACTAAAAGATGCTATAAATAAATTTTATTCATTAAAAGGTTATTATACCCCTTATATTCCTGGTTGGGATAACCATGGAATGCCGATAGAAAGAAAGGTTGTAGAAGAAGTTGGTAAAGAAAAAGATATTCTTTATATAAGAAGAAAATGCAGGGATTTTGCAATGAAATGGGTAGAGATTCAGAAGAAAGAATTCATCAGGCTTGGTGTTCTCGGTGACTGGGATAATCCATATCTTACGATGAGCCCGCAATTTGAAGGAAAAGAACTCGAACTTTTTGCTGATATTGTTGAGAAGGGTTTTGTTTACAGGGGTTTTATGCCTGTTCACTGGTGTGGGAATTGTGAAACTGCACTTGCATTATCCGAGATTGAATATAAGATATTGCCTTCACCATCTATATATTTCACAATGGAAGGTTCAGAATTCAATGCACTTGTATGGACAACAACACCATGGACAATCATATCAAATGTTGCTCTTGCTGTGAATCCACATATAATTTATAATGTTGTAGAAGTTAATGGAGAGAAATTACTTTTTGCAGAGGCTTTACTTGACACCTTAAAAGAAAAATTGAAATTTGATAATATAAAAAAGATAAAGGAATTTAGAGGAGCTGAACTTGAAGGATTAAAATTTCAACATCCATTCTTGGATAGAATTTCCCCTGTTATCCTCGGTGATTTTGTATCCACAGAAGATGGAACAGGTATTGTCCATATTGCCCCAGGTCATGGAAGGGAAGACTATGAGGTTGGGAAAAAATACAATCTTCCGGTCATATCACCTGTTGATACAAAGGGAAGATTCACAGAAGAAGCACCTGATTTTAAGGGTCTTTCAACCGATGAAGCATCTGAGAAGGTAATAAATATCCTTAAAGAGAAGAAAAGTCTTATATTAAGTGAAACCATTGAACATTCATATCCAAGATGCTGGAGATGTAAAACACCACTAATCTTCAGGGCAACAGATCAATGGTTCTTATCGGTTGAGCATAACAATTTAAGGGAAAAGGCATTAAAGGCAATAGAAAAAGTTAAGTGGCATCCAGAAGAAAGTATAAACAGGATATATGCTTCTGTTAAGGAAAGGCCTGATTGGTGTTTATCAAGACAAAGGGTTTGGGGGGTTAATATCCCTGCGTTCTATTGCGAAGATTGTGGTGAGGTCCTACTTGAACCAGATGTTATAAGATATGTCTCTAAAAAATTTATTGAGAAAAACTCGGATGTATGGTTTGAAGAACCAAGTGAGAATCTAATCCCTGAAGGAACAAAATGTAAAAAATGTAGTGGAAGAAAATTCAGGAAAGAAACAGATATTCTTGATGTCTGGTTTGATTCAGGGATAACAAGTATTGTTGTTCTTGATGAAAAAGAATGGCCTTCCGATGTATACCTTGAAGGGCCTGACCAGCATAGAGGTTGGTTCAATTCTTCTTTAATGGTATCAATGATCATAAAAGGTGAACCACCTTATAAAAATGTTATTACACATGGTTGGGTTCTTGATGAAGAATATAGAACTATGCATAAATCACTTGGTAATGTTATCCAGCCCGAAGAGATAATAAAAAAATTCGGTGCTGAAATCCTGAGGCTCTGGGCACTATCAATTGAATACACTCAGGATGTAAGGCTTGGTGACGAGATACTCCAAAGACTTGTTGATAGTTATAGAAAGATAAGAAATACAATAAGGTTCTTATTGGGTAATACAAGCGATTTCAATGAAGAAATTAAAATAGATGAAGGAGATTTATTCCCACAGGATAGATATATACTTTTAAAGTTGGAATTGCTTATGAAAGATATAGAAAAAGATTATGAAAATTTTCTCTTCTTCAGGGTTTATAGAAATATATTGAATTTTATAACAAATGAACTTTCATCTTTCTATCTTGATATATTGAAAGATAGATTATACACCTGGGGAAAGAATTCTAAGGGAAGAAGATGTGCGCAATATGTTTTATATAATGTCCTAAAAAAACTAATTATATCACTTTCTCCAATACTTTCTTTCACTTCAGAAGAAGCATACGGGTATTTTAACGGGAAAAGAGAAGAGAGTGTATTCCTTGAAGATTTTCCTGTTTTCAGGGAGATTAGCAAAGAAGAGGAAGAATTCATAAATGAATTCGAAAAGATACTCAAAATGAAAGAAGAGCTTCAGAAACCTATGGAAAATGCAAGGAGAGATGGATTTATCGGAAATTCACTTGAGGCAAAAATAATTGTGAATGGTGATAGAGGATTGCTCGATAGATATAAAGAATATCTCCCTGAAATTTTTATTGTCTCACAGGTTGAGATTGGTGATAAATTTTATGGGAATTATACTTACAAAGGTGAGTTTGGTGAATATTGCGTTGTTAAGGCAGATGGTAATAAATGTGAGAGATGTTGGGTTTACAGTGAAACAGTAGGTATTGATAATGAACATTCAACATTATGTTCAAAATGTGCAGATGTTATAAGAAGAGGAGATTATGAGAACAACTGAACTAAAAAAATTCCAAAAAATTCTTTTGAATTT
This sequence comes from Caldifarciminota bacterium, assembly GCA_965649055.1. Taxonomy (GTDB): domain Bacteria; phylum Hydrothermota; class UBA3072; order UBA3072; family B12-G15; genus CBFGJG01. Next base: position 36,984 of record CBFGJG010000006.1, on the reverse strand, counting down.
GAAAAAAGAATTAATTGCAGAGTTGAAAGAACTTGAGGAAAAAATAGATGAAAATCCAATTGATTCTTCATCTGAGACAAATCCTTATCCTATTCACCCATCAGACCTTGGGACGGATGAGGAGATTAGGGAAAACAACGCTGAGATGTACTCAAGACTGAGTGAAAAATTGAGGGATATTGAATATGCATTGGATAAAATAAGAAATAAAACCTATGGTAAATGTGAAAATTGCGGAAAAGATATAAGTATGGCAAGACTGAAGGCACTCCCATTCTCAAAGTATTGTTTGAAATGTGCAGAGATGCTTGAGGGATGAAAAAATATCTTCTTTTAATAATAACATTTATAGTAGTAGTGATTGATCAGATTACAAAGAATATTATAAGGAATTCATTTAATCTATTTGAAACAAGAAATATAATTGGTGATTATCTTAGGTTTACATATGTAAGGAATCCCAATATAATATGGGGTATAAATATTGGTGGTCCTAAAATATCACTGATTTTAACAAGTATTGCCTTTATTTTTGTTATTTATCTTTTTATAAAATCTAAAGAAATGCTTTTCCTTATAGCATTATCATTAATATTGGGTGGTGCTATAGGCAATATAATAGACAGGATTTTATTCAGAGAAGTTACTGATTTTATTGATATGGGTATAAAAGGATACAGATGGGCAACCTATAATATTGCTGATGCTGCTGTATCAATTGGTCTTTTAATAGGATTGATATCTTATTTTTTGGAATCAAATGCTACTCCTCATAATCGCAATTGAACAGACTTCATTAGTATACCCACCTTTCACACATACAATGGGTATAAATAGAGGGACACTTTCTTATATGAAGATGATAACAGGTAAAACAATAGATTTATCTGACCCAGATATAATATTCGGGGTAAAATTTGATTTCCTTGACGATCCAAAGACAAACAGTGATGATGACGAGCCAACAATTTTTCTCGTTTTTATAAATGATTCAAAAATCTATTACAATATAGGATTCACAAGTTTTGGTGTTTATGAAGAAGGAGATAATAAAGAAGAAAGATTGTGGAATCCATCTGGTATTTATGCATTAAAAAACGGTTCTGTATTTGTTGTTGATAGAATGAATTCAAGGATTGTGAAGTTCAAATTTGATGGAAGGAAACTTATGTATGAAAAAAGTTTTGGGAAATTTGGGATTATACAAGGATGTTTTAATATGCCTTATGACATATCAATAACAGAAAGAAACGAGATATTTGTTTCTGACGAAATGAATAACAGGGTTCAAGTCTTTGATACAAATGGTGTATTCATAATGGAGATAGGAGACTTTTCTTCCCCAAGGGCTATTTTTGCAAGGTCCTCATACGATTCTTATTACAGGGATAAAAGGGATTATCTTTATGTGATCGACGATGAAAATAAAAGGATTAACCTTTTAACAACTTACGGTCAGAAAATCAATTCTATAAACTTTATTGATATTGGTCTTAAAGATGCATATTTTGAGAGAATAGGTATAGATAGTTATGGAACTGTTTATGTTACGGATTCAAAAAATCACTGTGTTCATATATTCACAGAGAAATTAAAATACCTTACTTCCTTTGGAAGAAAAGGTAAGAATGATGGTGAATTTATAAAGCCCAAAGGTATAACTGTATTGAGAAGATTTAATCAGATATTTATTCAAGATTCCTGGAGTATACAATATTTCTGGATAGGTCTTGATATATGGATAAGGGATATAAGACCATATGTATTCAAACCAGGAGCTGGGACAACTATATATTATTTTACCACACAACCTGCAAGGATTAACATAGATATCTTTAACGAAAAGGGTGAACTGGTTAACAAATTTTACAAGACCCTTTTTGAAGAGCAGGGAGAACATTATATTGTCTGGGCTGGTGATTATAATGATGGTAAACTTGTTCCACCTGGAAAATACAAGATTGTTATAACAGGTATTCCATTATCCTATGCACGGAGATACCTTGAGAAGAAGATTACAGCAGAGGTTATCTGTTCTGAATGATAGGAATCTGGCTTGAATTATTAGAAATTCAAAATCCATTTTTTCAGACTGAATTTTACATTGATAGATTAAAATTATCCTCACAGAATACATATTATTCTTATTTTTTATTGTTAGAAACAAGATTGAATCCGACTTACAAAATTTCTTATTTAAGAAGAAATTTTTTATACCCTTATGAGAAATTTTTTTTATCTGATAACTTTAGTGATTCAATAAGGAGCTCGATTGAATTCATAAATGGAGAATCTAAAGGGATTTCGTTTTATTTTGAAAGACCTGTTTCGTTATTAAATTTCAATTTTAATTTTATGAGTTTTGATGAGAAAAACTATTCAAGATTTCTTTTATATTACGATAACCCGTATATTTTTTCAGGAATAAAGATTGTTGATAAAATAGGTTTTACATTTTTTTCTAAATACCTTGGTATTTCATACAACATAAACAATCACATTATTTATGGAATTTTTAGAAATTTTATGCTCACCTATGTAAATGATACAATAGGTTTATACTCATATTTTTACATCAAAAAACCAATTTTTATAGCACATATTTACCTGAACAATAAAATAGATTTTTTTATCTCTCCATTGTACCTTCTTGATGTTGATAAAGCCGTTTATATGTTAATTTCTAAAGAATTGGGATTAGGGTTTAAATCTGATTTTATATCATTTGAAACAGGATATAATATAAAGAAAAAATTGCCATATTTTATTTCAAATATTGAATTTGATAATTTTTCTATTAAACTTATTACAAACTCTGATAAGGATTGGATTCTTCAGACACATATTTCAAAAAAATTCTGGTATGATAGAATTGAACCAAAAATAATGTTTACAAGAACAAAGTATAGTAATTCTTTTAATCTTCTAATGAGGATTTATGGTTTGAATTTATATTATATTCTCGAAATAGATACACTTAAAAATCCCAACAACTTTTGGGGGGCAAGGATAAATTTTTTTGATTAGTTTTTATTGACATTCTTTAATAATTGTTTAATAATTTAATATGATGTTCTTATATTTTTTTATTGCGTTTCAGGTAAATGAAAAAGATTCTTACCTTTTCATAAAATACGATGGTTCCTTAAAGAGTAAAGGACTCAAAATATTCTATGAAATCCATACAAAAGATACAACATATTCAGATTTTGCTATTTTAAGGAACAATAATTTAAAAATGAAGATTCCAGATAATCCTGAATTTATACTCTTCTTTTTTGAAGACATTGATGGAAATAGAGAACCTGATAATGATATCCCATATGAATATGTATTTAAAGGAAAAGGAAATAATCTGAAGTTTGCAAATTACCTACTTAATAGCAAAACAAAAGACTTTGATAAGATATTTAAATATTTAGAGAAAGAAAAGAAAGAATATCCTGATAATAAATGGGTAAGGTATTATGAATTCTGGGCAACTAGGAAAAAAGGGGATAAATACGAAATTACTTATGATGATGTGAAAGATACTGAACTGTATTCGGCTTTGAAGATTTTATACCTTATTTCAAAAAATAAAGATTATAATAAAGAAATAATGGAATTTATTAAGAGATTTCCTGAATCACAATATATGATAGACCTTCTATCAGAGATTGATTTAAAATATATTTCTGAAATATCAGATAGTATAAAAGTCTGGAAGATAAAAGTTAAACCTGTAGCAGATTATATGTTTTATTATCTTTTAAAAAATTTTTCCATTAAGGATACTTTGATAAAGAAAAACCTTTTGGAACTATATTCAAATTATGAATTCCAGGATAAAAGTATTAAAAGAACAATACAAATTATAATGTTTCAGTATTTTGACTGGGAAGAAACAAAGAAGTATATCAGTTTTGATAGTGTATATAAGATGAACGATGTTGGTGTAAATACCTGGTATATTTATTATTTAACACAAAAAGATAAAGATTATAAAAATGCATTAAAGCTATCTTTAAAAAATCTTGATATATACACTGATGATTATTTTGAAAAGGTTTACTGGGATAAGAATAAAGAATACAGGGATAGAAGTAAAAAAGGAGATCTCTGTGAAATCTATTTTTTTATTGCAGAATCATATTATGGTCTGAATAACTTAAAAAAGGCAAAGAAATTTATAGAACTATCAATTCAAAATGAGACAATGGATGTGAAAACTCCATATAAACTTGTAGGTGATATATATTATGATCTGAAGATTTATGATAAAGCAGAAGAGTATTATCTTATCTATTATGCTGATGTTAGAGATAGTACTGTTCTTGAAAAACTTAAGAAAATATATAAAGGGGATAATTTCGAAAAATATATTCTGGATGGTAAAAAGAGTGTTTTAAGAAAAAAAATGCTAAATTTGAAGGCAAAAGAATTTGAGGCGGTTGATCTAAATGGAAATAATATAAAATTCAGTGATTTTAAAGGTAAGGTTATTCTGATTAACTTCTGGGCAACATGGTGTGGACCCTGTAGGAAAGAAATCCCATATCTAAATATAATCTTTGAAAAATTCAGGACAAACAAAGAAGTTGTTTTTATTGGAATAACTGACGAAGATAAAAAAGATGTTGAGGAATTCTTGAAAAAAAATGAATATAAATTAAATATCCTTCTTGGAAGTATTAAAAATATCTACGATGTTTATGGTGTTCCTACTACTATCCTTATAGATAAAAACGGTTTTATTCAATTCAGGCATGTCGGATTTGGTGATGGTATGGGGGATGATTTTATCAGAGAGATATCAGAAGAGATAGAATTCTTACTTGAATGATAAATAGAAAAATACTTCTTTCAAGAAAAAACGATGAGGTAAAAGTTGGTGTTCTTGAGAACGATGAACTCGTTGAATTTTACATTGAGAGTGAACAGTACACAAGTCCTGTAGGAAATATTGTTAAAGGAAGGATAACTGCAGTAAGAGAGGAATTAAGGGGTGTATTTGTAGATGTCGGTCTTGAGATAGATGGTTTTCTCCCTTTAAATGATTATCATTATTTTACAAATGGGAAAAAACCCCAAGTGGGTGAATATGTCCTTGTCCAGATTACAAAAGAGCCATATGGAACAAAAGGTTCGAGATTAACAATGGCTATCAGTATACCGGGAAGATATATTGTCCTTATGCCACTGGTAAAAACAGTTGGTATTTCAAAGAAAATTAAGGATAAGGAAGAAAAATCAAGACTTTCACAGATTATAAAAAAAATATTACCGCATAAAATGGGTATTGTTTTAAGGACATCATCTTCAGGTATTGACGAAAAAATTATAAGAAAAGAAATACAGAATCTTTATGAGGAATGGAAAGCGATAAAAGAAAAATTTGATAGAACTAATAATATATGCACATTAAGGAGGGAACAGGAACTTGAAATAAAAATAACAAGAGACCTTTTTTTACCTGATTATTCTGAGATGATCGTTGATTCAAGGGATTCATACAGAAAAATAGTAAATTATCTAAAAGAAAAGAATGTTAATTATAAAGATAAAATTACACTTTACACGGGTGAAGAGGACATATTTGAACATTTTAAGATTAATAAAGAATTAGAGAAGATTTTTAGAAGGAAGGTTTGGCTTAAAAACGGAGGATTTATAGTTATAGACCAGACCGAAGCTATGCATGTGATTGATGTGAACAGTGGTAAATATTCCGGTAAAAAAGACCAAAAAAATATGATAATGGAAACAAATCTTCTTGCTGCAAAAGAAATAGCAAGGCAGATAAGGCTTAGAGATATCGGTGGTATAATTATAGTTGATTATATAGATATGCCTGATGAGAAAAGTAAAAACCAACTGCTCAAGGAATTTAAAAAATTTTTGAGCAATGACAGAAGTAAGATAGAAATCATTGACATTACACCTTTAGGTTTGGTTGAGTTAACAAGAAAAAGGATAAGGGAAAATGTCTCAAAGAAATTTATAGAAGAATGTCCTTTCTGTTCAGGGAAAGGAACGGTATATTCAAAGGCTTATGTCCTTTCTGTTCTTGAAACATGGATAACAAAAAGGGCAAATTCAATTATTAGAAATTCAGTGAATGTTTTTTTAAATCCGGTTGTTTATCGCTCAATTGAAAAAGAAAATATTTCAAGATTATTTGAACTCGTAAAGAAATACAGGATTTCTTTGAAAATAAATGAAGAAATAACAGTGCCTGTTGATAGAATAAAAATTATTTATACCTCAAACGGAAATATTTTCGAAGAAGAAATATAACTAAACCTTAAATCCACCAACTATCTGATTCAGTTTATCAGCAAGTGAAACAAGTTCCTGTGATGACTTAGTTAGTTCCTGGATTGAAGCAACAAGTTCCTGGACAGCTGCGGAAATCTCTTCGGAAGAAGCAGCATTCTGTTCTGATATAGCAGCAATATTCTCTATTGATTCATTTATGGTATTTACTTCTTCTTCTCCTTTCTTATTTATTTCTGCAATTTTTTTGGCATTATCTGTTATTATCTTTATTTCATTTGCAATCTTTTTTAGATATTCAACCCCACCAAATATAGTCCTTTTTCCATCTTCTACAACTATCATCGCATTGTTAGCCTTCTCAACAACAGAGTTAATAACCTGGGAAATCTCAGATACTATCTCTGCGATTTCTTCTGTAAAAGTCTGCGACCTTTGGGCAAGTTTACCTATTTCTTCTGCTACAACTGCAAATCCTCTTCCAAATTCACCAGCCCTTGCAGCTTCAATGGTTGCATTGAGAGATAATATATTTGTCCTTTTTGTTATGAATGACACAGTTTCTGCAATCTCATTTATTTTCTTTGTCCTTCCAGCAACTTCCATAATTGAAGAGTTCAGAGATTTCATAAGGTTTGCAATTTCGTCCATTTTTTTGTGTGAATCAGATGCAAACCTTTCAGCTTCTATTGAGAATGCATATATATTTTTAGATGTTTCTTCTGCTTCGACTGCGGTTTCGACTGAATTTTTAACCACTTCAAGTGCTTTCTTTGACATATCAACAGATTTTTGAATCTCTGATGTTAATTTTTCCGAAGATTGTGAAATACCCTGTATTGTTGATGATATTTCTTCACTTGATGCACTCATTTCTTCAGATGAAGAACTTAATTGTTCTCCCTGTGCAAAAAGTTGTTCAGCAATTGATTTCAAATTTCTTGTTGTTAATGTAAGAAAATCTATAAATTTATTTACGTTATCTCTTAAAGAGTTTAATTCTTCAATACCTTCAAATGTTAGTCTCTGTGTTAAATCACCTTTACCTTCTGCCAATTTCTTTAATTCAGTAGTTATGTACCTGAATTGATTGAATACTGCCGTATTAAGATGGTAAATAATAAAAGACATGAATATTGCAAGCAATAAGAGGAAAAATATCAAAGAATAAATAATATTGTTTCTCCATCTTGCAATAAATTCAAGACTGAATATGATTTCAAGAATACCTATTTCTGAACCTGATTCAGAATAAAGCGGTCCTTTTATTGAAACAATATTTCTATCTTTGTATCTTATATATTTGTATTTAGATACATCTTTTTGAGACAATGGTTTGGGTAGATTTACAGTTAATTTTGAATAGATTAATTCCCCGGATAAGTTATAAATATTTATACCTTTCACATTCCTGAGCGAGAGAAGGTTTTTAATACCACTTAACATTAAAGTAGAGTCATTACTATATATACCAAGCTCAAGTGATGGACCAGCTATCCTGAATATAATATCCCTTTCTTCTGCAACAAGATAATTAGAGAAAGAATAAAAATTAATAAAGTTCAATATTCCAATAGAAATGTATGGAATTATTATAAGGGAACCAATGATAAGTATAATGCTTTTAAAATCTTTTAAGTATTTTCTTTTCATTTTATTATCTCCTCCGCAGAGTTTAAAACCTTCTCATCTATATTTATTTTGTATTTTTCAGCAACCTTCACATTGATTACATATGATGCTTCGGATGTAAGTATTGGAAGTTCTGATGGGGGTATACCATTCAATATTTTTTTTGTATATTCTACACCTTTTTCAGCTATAAAATTTATATTTACACTGATGGAGAGTAAAGCACCTGCTTTCACATATGCTTTGTCTATACCAACTATCGGGACAAATGTTTTCTGTGAATACATTAGAAGGAATTTAAATGTTGCGTTATCTCGATTCAGCTCATCCGGCATCATCATAATCAAGTCAACATCTGTCAGGAATTTTAATGCTGTGTTTACTGCAGCAGGGTTATCAGCAACTATCTTTTCAACCTCTATACCTTTTTCATTAAATATCTTGGAAATTCTTTCGGATAAAGGTGTAAATTCTTTTATAATCATCCCAATTTTTTTTATGTTGGGTAGGATTTTTAATATTGTATTCACTGTAGTTGTTCCGGTGATTGTTTTCTCAATCCCGGTAAAGTTTTTTCTTTCCCCTAATAATGTAGAAGTGTTTGAACATCCAAGAAAAACAACCGGTGTTTCAACAAAATCATTCAATATATTCTGCAATATTTCATCACCAATAATAATTACTATTTTGTATTCTCTTTGTTTTATCTTTGATACAACATTTGGAATCTCTTTTAAATTACCTGCAATATTATAGACATCCACACTCCATTGTAGGTTGTTCAGATATTTCGTTTCTATATCTTTATAAAAGCCTTCATTACTCCATTGTAACAATGCAATCTGACCCAGCAAGGGAATCGTAAAAAAACATAAAAATAATATTTTTTTCATATTTAATAATTACAAAAAAATTGTGAATTTGTCAAGTATATAATGAAAAAAAATTGGAAAAGTTCATGCACATGGTATGAAATACTCTTTATCAGTCATAAGGTTTAAATTTTTGATATGAAAAAGAGATTGCCACATTGTTTCACAATTTTTAATGACAAAAAAGATATTACGAACATTGAAATTATTTACATAATCAATATACTCAGTTCGTGGTAATTTCTGATTTTAAAGAATCGGATTCCCCAAGGTTTTGATAACATATTAAATAAGGGTTTAAAACTCGGAATGGCTAAATCGTTTCTTATAATTAACTGATAATTAGATTATAAAATCAGATATCCCATTATGCTCAGAGACTTCTATCTTTGGATCAATTTAACTGTGTTTATTTATAAAAATGATTTTTAAATTTATAATAAAATACTTTGCCCTTTTTAATATGCAATAATAATCCATTTCAACCAATAATGGGTTCTTGCTTCACTCCTAAGTTTTATAACAAGATCATTCATCCCTTTCTTAACATAAGGTGAAATATCATAAACCTGTATATCCCAACCACCTTTACGCCATTTACCAGGATACCTTTCAAAAAATGCTATATCATTGTTAACATATATCTCTATTGGTGAATATCCAGGTTTATTAAAACTATAAGAGGTTAATTGTTTTATAATAAGTTTTACAGGTGTCTCAAAATTTACAATATCTTCTGTTATCTCAAACCTAAATGCCACAAATCCTCCCGGAACAGTAATCCTTAAATGTGAAGATTTATCATCCTGGTCTGTTATATCTGCACCAACAAGCCTCATAAGATAAATTGTTCCTTCAGGACCGCCTGAAGAAAAATCAATATAGTTAACATTCTCAAGAAATTCATCGAAAGCGAATATATTTAATGCTAAAAGTAATGATAAAAAAAACAAGTTTTTCATTGTTCCTCCTTGTTTATTCTAATTGAATTTAAAATATCAAATTTGTAATAAATGTCAAGTATACTAAGTCTACTTTTAAAATTTAGCTAACAATTTTTTTAATAAATACTTGACATAATTTTTTGTGCTGCTAAAATAATAATATGAAAGTAAAAGATATTATGATTCAAGATCCGATAAGGCTTTCAAGAGAAGACACAATTGAGAAGGCTATAAATATTTTGAAGGGTTCTCCTGAGATAGATGTTCTGCCTGTTGTTGATGAAAAAGATAACCTAATAGGTGCTTTAAGAAGAAGAGACCTGATCTGGCCATTCCTTTCATTCATTGAAGAAAGCGGTATTTCGAGCCTCGATATTATAGAAGACTATCCTTCCATTTATCTTGTTGATGATGTTATGGAATGGGAGTATCCAACTATTGAGAGTGAAGAGAATATAACAAATGCAATAGCGCTTATGGAATCAGAAGGAGTTGACACTTTATTAATCGTATCAGATGGAAAACTTGTTGGTATATTAACTAATAATGTATTACTAAATATACTTTTTAAAAATATTTAATCTCTTTTCCAGTAAGCCCTTGAAACTTTGTCCTGTTCCGAGAATTTCACTTCAAGTTCTCCTTTAAAAGACTTTTTTAATGCCTTACCAAGCCTTACTGCTAGATTCTCTGATATTGTCTCTACAAAAACAGAATCACCTTTCCTGTAAATTTTTAATATCCTTTCAAGTGGGTTCATATATTTTGCCTTCTCTTCTTCATTGTAAATCCTTCTCATAACATCTTCATAATGTTCTTTAACAAATGAACCGGATATTTCAAGTATGCCCATTGTATAATTATCTTCTATTTTTTTACAGGCAGGGCAGACCTTTTTTTCATACTTACCATCTATTTTTATTTTTTCCCTTGTTTTTCCATCAAAAGTCCATCTTTTATTAGTATAAACCGCTTCACATTTTGGACATATATTTGGTTCTTTAAATTCTGTTGTAAGATATGGGTCGTTGAATTTTCTACCGAGCCTCTTTGAATCCCTTGAGAATCCTTTCATATCAACCTCCTTTAATATGGGCGAAAGAGGATTCGAACCTCTGACCTCCTGCTTGTAAGGCAGGCGCTCTCACCATCTGAGCCATTCGCCCTTTTTATAAATATAATAGATTTATAAACTTTTTCAAGGATAATTATTCGCATTCCTTATTTATGTTTTTTACATATTTTTCAATCACATTCAATTCTTTCGCTTTTTCACAACCAATAAAGCCTTTTATATCCTCGTAATTTATCAAAGATATATATCCTTCAAAAAATCTCTTACTCAGAGGCATATAACTCCAGTGCCATCTTTCTTCATTATACCCTGAAAAAACAGAGTCAGAATAGGGATTACAGAATCCATACCTCTTTGCATTTTCCTTAAGCCACTTATAAACCATTTTACCATATTCGGTCTCAAAGTAAGACTTCTCGGTGCTATTCAGATCAATTTCAGTTCCCCAGTGATGTCTCGATGTTCCTGGCATTGCGGAATACTTTAATATTTCCTTACATATCATCAGAGTATCAATCCTTCCTTTCTTCTTATTTATTATCTCCTGAAACTTCTTCTCCCAGATGATTTTCTGTTGATAAAAATCCCTTGTCCCTGAGACTATCTTTAGCATTATCCCTTCTTTCCTTGCATCTTCCGCCATTTTTTTGAATGCATTATAAACATCTTTTCTTAAATATATCCCCTTTTTTACTGAAAGACTTTCATCAACGATAACAAAATCCTTTGAATTTCTATAATTATATTTTCCGAGAAGAACATTTTTATCGTAAAATTCAACTTCTTTAATAACCTCGAACATACCTTCTCTTTCTATCTGGAAGTCAGCTTGCATAATTATAAAAAACAAAAGCATATCTAAAATTCAGGTTTATACCCAAGCATATAAAAAGGGTTAACAACACTTGAAGCAACATTCTTAAGGTGTGCGCTAACACGTTTTAAATACCTTGCAAGAAGAACAAGGATTATTCCCATTCTTGAACCTATTTTCTCATCGTCAATTATCTTATCAATAACATCTTCACACCTGACTGCAAGATTAGCATGTGTTTCCATTACTTCTTTACCAATTTCCTTATCCTCATTTGTATATGCATTAATAGTTTTAGAAAAATTTTCAATGACAATTTTATGAATATCCTTTAGTTCTTCTACATAATTCCCTGTTAATTTCTCTGGATATTTCTGTGCAAGCTCAAGTAGATTCTTTGAGTAATCACCAACCCTTTCTATATCAACAACGAGGTTTATAAGTGTAAGTGAGAAACTTATATCCTGAGCAGGTGATATAGAAAGATGTTCAAGGACTTTCTTTCTTATATCTATCTGCATTTTATTAAGCTCCTGGTCATATTTATAAATATCAACGGGGACTTCGTGTTTCTCAAATACTGCATTCACTGAATAAATATACATCTCTTTTGACTTCTCAAGCATCTTTATAACTTCCTTCTTTGCTATGCTTAAAAGGCTTGATTCTTTCCAAAATGAAAAAACATCCATTTTACCTCCAGGTTATTATTATTAAAAATAAAGGTATAATAAAAAATATAAGCGATATATATAAAAATGCAAGTGCCCTTCTCTGAGAAAGGAAAAGACCTAATTTTTTTGAAATAAAAATAGGTATAAATCTAAAAGGAAGAAATATCATTGTTCCAAATACATTAAAAAGTGTATGAGTTAATGCAATCTGGACAGCAACTGCTTTGCCGGTAACAAGGGAGGCAAGAAGTGCAGTAATCGTTGTTCCTATATTCGCACCAAGAACATAAGGAAAGATCTTTTCAATACTCAAGATGCCTGCACCTGCAATTGGGACTATTAATGATGTTGTTATTGATGAGGATTGTATGAATGCAGTCAATGAAAGACCAAGCATAAAAGATGAAAATGTATTCTTAAAAAGGAATCTATCTATTAAGATCTCCATTTTACCGCTCGCTTCTTTTCTTAATATCTTAACAAGAAAATACAATGAAACAAATATTATGATAAGTGATAATATTAATGGAATAAAATTAAATTTATTAAAGATTGAATGGAAAGATTTACATAAAGGCTCAACAATTATCTTAAGTGGTGATTTAAATGTTGCACCTTTAGACCTTATAAAAAAACCGGTAAGATTATAAGATATATTTTCGAGAATATGGAATTTCATCTCTACTGGGAAAAACAATATTACATTTAGTATATTAAAAACATCGTGAATTATTGATGCAACGAATGCATTTTTAAACTCATCTTTCCTTGTAATATGGGTGAACGAAATAAGTGTATTTGTAATTGTAGTTCCAATATTTGCCCCGAGAATTATTGGTATAGCACCCCTGATATTAATAAGTCCACTTGCTACAAGACCTACTGTCATAGATGTTGTAGCAGACGAAGATTGAATAATTGCTGTGAAAAGTATACCAACAAAAAGCCCAACAAAAGGATTTCCACATAACTCAACAAGTAATTTTGATAGTGATTCACCGTAGCAGGCAAGGGATATTTCAAGTAGTTTTATACCGAATAGAAATAAATATATAAAAACCAGTGGATAAATTATTTCTAAGATTCTCTTAAATATTTTCATTGTTTCTATAATACTTGATAAAAAATATTTGTCAAGAAATGCCTGAATTATTCCTTTTTCATAGTTATTTTGAGCATAAACCACTGAACAAAAAAGGAGTATGAAAAGAAATAGACAAAGCTATACCTATGTTTCACAAACTTCTCATTTTTTATTTTTTGCTTCTTTATGAACTAATTTTAAAAATTCATTGTCCCTTGAAATATAATTAAAACTTATAGATTCAAATCTTTCTTTTAATCTGTTAATTTCCATAAAAAGATTTTTTATATTTTCACTCTTAACCTTATATTTTCCATTTATCTGATTTATAAGAAGCAAACTATCAGAATATATGTCAACATTTTTAAAACCATTTCTTAATGCCTCTTTCAAGGCTTCAATAACTGCAATATATTCTGCCTGATTATTTGTCTTTATCCCGAGTTCTCCCTTTTTTTTAATTATTATTTTGCCATCTTTTAAAATTATAAACGAATATGATGATTTACCGGGATTACCCAGAGAAGAACCATCTGTATATATCTTTATTCCTTCCATTTCAAAATAAAACTTAATTCTCCAAAGAATAATTTACTCTTTATAAGAACTGGTATTTTATCATCACAGGATATGTAAATCTTTAATTCGCCATCTTTTCCGAAGACCTTTTCATCCTTAATATAAGGAATAAGAAGTATTGTTTTTTCCTTTCCCAAACCGGTTTCAATGATACCACCGTCTTCAATCTTTATCTTCATTGAAGATGGCTTGCCTCCAGTATGAATTGGCAGGATTAACGAATCATTTACTTTAATTTCAATATTTCTAACCATAAATAATGCCGAGAAAAGGTCATAATATCTTCTCTCTATATTGAACTTCCTGTTATCAGAATAAACTATACTATCATCGAAATAGTTTATTTTTATATGGGCACTGTATTTTCCTTCTTTTATATCCTTTTCATAAATTATGGATGTAAAATCAGACCTTGAAATACTCCTGTAAAAATCATTCACAGGGTATATCTTTGTGAATATACCTTTGGTTCTCAATCTGCATATAACTTCATTCAGTGTATCAAATTTATTGTATTCTAAGACCCCTTCGCCTACTAATACAGGGCCATATCTTCCTTCGTAATGTAATACCTCTGAAAAAATGATTAACAGGTTAAATGCAAACAGAATGCCTTCTTTTTTCTCTCTTCTTCTTTCATATTGTTATAAAGTTTAACTGCTTCTTTTGTTCTCATCCAGTTAATTTTTTTATTTATACCTTTTAAGTATTCTGTAAGTTTCTCATTTGTCTTTACAAATCCATAATATCCTGTCCCTATGATGAACTCATCAATACCTTTTTTCAATGGATATTCAATGTCTTCAAGAAAAACCTGATGTCCCTCTTTTCTCCACCATGGATGAAAAACATCATCACCAATAATTATAACATCTTTAGTATACTCAACCCCATTTATTGAAATGCATCCAAAACTGTATTTATCTATCATGGTATCCTATCAAAACCCGTATATTTTCTCAGGACCTGAGGGACAACAATACTACCATCTTTCTGTTGATAATTCTCAATGATAGCGCAGAATGTCCTTGGTGTAGCTATCCCAGAACCATTCAATGTATGGACAAACCTTGTTTTTCCATTATCCCTGAATCTTATATTCGCCCTTCTTGCCTGGAAATCCTCAAAATTACTCACCGAAGAAACCTCAAGCCATTTTTGAAGCCCCGGAGAATAAACCTCAATATCATATGTTTTTGCAGATGCAAAGGAGATATCATTGTATGGTAACAATAATATTCTATAAGGAAGGCCCAGTCTTTTTACTATCTCCACTGCGTCATTCAACAATGATTCAAGTTCATCATAAGATTTTTCTGGTTCAACAATCTTAACAAGCTCAACCTTGTTGAATTGATGTAATCTCATCAATCCTTTTGTTTCCTTACCATACGAACCTGCTTCCCTCCTGAAACATGCAGTGTATCCTGTAAATTTTAATGGTAATTCATTTTTATCAAGGATTTCATCCCTTACTATGTTGGTTAAAGGAACTTCGGCAGTAGGATTTAAGTAAAGATTATCCTGCTCAATAAGATACATATCCTCTTTTAACTTTGGCAATTGTCCTGTTCCGAACATACACTCTTCCCTTGCAAGAAAGGGTGGGAATACCTCTGTGTAATTATGTTCATTTATATGAACATCTAACATAAAATTTATCAATGCCCTTTCAAGTATAGCACCCTTTCCTTTATATAAAGGGAAATTACTACCTGCAATTTTTGCCCCTGCTTCAAAATCAAGAATGTTATGTGCTTTACCAAGGGTAAGATGGTCTTTCACTTCAAAGTCGAATTTTATAATTTCAGATTCATAAATTATAGTTTCTTTATCCGGGACAGATTGATGGGGAATATTTGGTATCCAGATAAGAATCTTATTTATTTCGTCTTCTATTTTACCAAGTTTTGTTTCTCCCTCTGCGATTAAAGATTTTAATTCCTTCAATTCATCTATCAAATTTTCAGGATCTTCACCTTTTCTTTTCTTCTCTGAAACTAATTTTGTAAGGCTATTCTGTTTACTCCTCATATCGTCTATTTTCTTTATAAGCTCTCTTCTCTGGTCATCCAATCCAAGTAGGTTTTCAATATCTATTTCTGTCCTTTTCTTCTTCAGTCCTTCAATAACCTTATCTTTGTTTTCTCTTATAAATTTTAACGGAAACATTATTTAGTCTTCCTTACTGTTATTTTCCACAAACCACCTTCATCCTCTATGCTTATAATTTCAAGCCCCATACCTTCAGCTGCAAGTGGAATTTCTTTCTTGGAATCTTCATGTGTCCCTATTATCTGTATTATTTCGTCTTTCTTTGCAGAAGCTATTGCCTTTCTAAATTCAATCAGAGGTATTGGACAAACCTCGCCTGTTACATCTACAATTATATCAGGTTTTTGTAAATTCAACTCTTACCTCCTTTATGTCCCATAATGGTTCTATCATTTCCTTTATCTCATTCTGGACATTATTTGCGAATTGATGTTCCTTCTCCATATCAAGTTTTATTTCAACTATACCATCATTAATTTTTATATCTTTTACAAGTTTTGACCTTAAGACATCAACACCGCTTCGTGGATCAATAACATGTTGTAATCTCTCTTTTATCTTTTCTAAGTTGGTTGGAACTTTTTCCTTAAGTAATCCTTCCTTGTTCTCATAATTCTCAATTGCTGTCTTTAATGCATCAACAGCAAGAACAGCACAGTGAACTTTTACAGGTGGAAGCCCTCCAAGTGCATCTGCTGCATCCTTCCATGTTATTTTTTTTGCTTCTTCCAATGTTTTCCCAATGGCAAGCTCAGTAGTTATTGAAGCAGTTGCAATATTTGATGCACAACCATAAGATTCGAATTTTATATCCTTAATAATCTTTGTTTCTTTATCAACCTTAATATATATCCTTATCATATCACCACAAGCAGGACTTCCTTCTGTTGCTTTTGCATCAGCGTCTTCCATCTTACCTACATTTCTTGGATTTAAAAAATGTTCAATTACCTTAGGTGAATATGGTAATCCCATTATTCTCCTTTCAGTGGACTGAAACTTCTTAATTTTTCTACAACTTCTTTTGTCTGCTCATACACATAATCCATCTCTTCTTTATTATTAAATCTTCCAAGTGAATATCTTACAGAACCATGTGCATGTTCGTGTGAAAACCCCATTCCCATCAATACATGGCTTGGTTCAAGTGCCCTTGAAAAACATGCTGAACCTGTGATTACTGCAATTTTTCTCATATCAAGATGAAGGACAACGCTCTCACCCTCAATATAATCAAATGTAATATTAAGATTTGCCGGATGTCTTTTTATAGGGTCTCCATTAAGATGAGAATTTTTTATAGAAAGGAGTTTTTCTTTTAGATAGTCCCTTAGATTTCTTACTCTTTCTATCTCTGAATCTGTCATCTTTTCAAGTGCCTTAGCCATACCAACAGCACCGGGTATATTTTCAGTCCCAGCCCTCAGGTCAAATTCATTGAATCCACCATCCATCCATTTCTTTATCTTTGTTTCCTTTCTTATATATAATCCACCAATACCTTTTGGCCCGTGTATCTTATGCCCTGTAAAAGAAAGAAGGTCTACATTCATTTTTTCAACATCCAGATTAATCCATCCGAATGAATATGCAGCATCTGTATGTAATAGTATTCCTTTCTTTTTGACAATCTTTGATATCTCTTCTATTGGTTGTATTGTTCCCACTTCATAATTTGAGTGTTGAACACTAACAAGTAATGTTTTATCATCCGTCTTTTGTTCAATAAAATCAAGGTCCACAATACCAACTCTATCAACTGGAATCTTTATAATCTCGAATCCATAATTTTCAAGTGTCCTTGCAGAATGAAGAACAGAGAAATGTTCTATCGTTGAAACAAGGATTTTATTCCTTTTATCCTTTAAATGAATAAATCCTTTTATTGCAAAATTGTTTGATTCAGTAGCACCAGATGTAAAAATAATCTCATCTGATTTTGCATTAATTCTCTTTGCTATTAATTCCCTTGCATTCTCAAGCCCTTCTTTGGCTTTTATACCCATTGTATGTCCGAATTGACTTGTAGCAACACCATAGATTTCACTGTAATATCTAATCATCTCTTTCAGTGTATCTTCATCTATTTTTGTTGAAGCACCATTATCAAGGTAGATATAATCTTCCATATATACACCTATTTTATAATTCCAAATCTCTTTTTAGCCTCTTCTGAAATCATACTCGGATTCCAGGGTGGATCCCAAACTATATTAACTTCAGCATTTTCTACACCCGGTAATGAAAGTATTTTCTTGTGAACCATATTCTGCATAGCAATCTGCAAAGGGCAACCTCTGACAGTTAGTGTCATATCAACCTTTACTTTTTTTCCATCTTCAAGTATATCTATCTTGTATATCAGTCCTAAATCTACAACTGAAAGTCCAATCTCAGGGTCTACAACATCTTTAAGCGCATTTTTTACATCATCAACATTTAACATATCTTCCTCCGTTTTTTATATATTATAAAATTTTAAAAAAAATTCAATGTTTTTTAAAATAATACTTTACTTTTTTTTATTTTTTATTATATTTTATAAAAAGGTGGTATTATGATCGATGATACATTATCTAAATTAAAAGAAAGATATGAAAGGGATCCTGATTCCCTTATTTTTGCTCAGTATGCAGATTATCTAAGAAAAAATGGGCAGATAGAAGATGCTATAAAGATACTTGAGAAAGGAATACAAAGACATCCAAATTATGCAACTGCATATCTTGTTTTGGGAAGATGCTATAAAGATAAAAATCTCCTTGAACCTGCTTTAAATCAACTTGAGAAGGCAGTTGAGCTTGACCCTCAAAATATACTTTCATTAAGAGAAATATCTGAACTTCATCTGAAGGTCAATAACATAGATTCTGCAATCAAATATTTTGAACATCTATTAAACCTTGACCCACTTGACGACGAAACAAGGAAAAAACTTAATGAACTCAAAAAGAAGAAAGAAGAACTTGATAAAGAAACAGAGATGAAAATATCCGAAATGAGTAAGCAGGATTTCTTCTCATACTTTGATGAATCCGGTCTGGAAACAAAAGAGGAAGAGGAAGTAAAAAAAGAGGAGTTTGAAGAGACTATTATTGAAGAATTGGAAGAAAAAGAAAAAACAACTGAAGAAGTAAAACCAATCGAAACCACAATTGAAGAAAAAAAAGAAGAACCGGTCCAGGAACCATTAATAGAAGAAGTTTCTCCTGTTGAAGAAATTATCCCTGAAGAAAAGAAAGAGGAAATACAATCTGTTGAGATTACACAGACTGAAGAAACGGTTGAAGAGAAACCATCTATAAAAGAAGAATTCATTTTAGAAGAAAAATTTAAGGAAGAGCAAAAGATTGAAACGCCAATTTCTGAAGCATTTTACGAATCCAGGGAGGTTGTTGAAGAAAAAGAAATTGTTGAAGAAAAAAGAGAAGAAGAGAGAATTCAAACACAGATTGAGCCGAGATACACAATTGAACTTGCAAATATTTATTTCAATCATGGTTTTAAGGAAAAGGGAATAAAAGTCCTGGAAAAATTACTTGAGATAGAGCCTGATAATAGAGATGCAAAAAATATGTTACTTGAAGCGAAAGGTGGCTCTGTCCTTGAAGAAATAAAAGAAGAAAAATCACCTGTTGAAGAATCTAAAATAGCGGAATCGGATATCTTAAAACAGATTGAAAAAGAAAAACCTAAACTTGAAAGTGGTGAGGAAGGAGTGAATCTCCTTCAAGGAATCGAGAAGGAAGAGTCTGAAGTTGAAAAAGAAGTTGAAGAGCCTAAAGAAAAAGAAGAGAAGCCTAAAACATTAAGTGATATATTTGGGGAAGGAGAAGATTAAAAATGAATTTTGAAGAAAGAATAAAGAAATTACAAAAAAAGATAAAGGCTATGGATATTGATGGTGTTATAATAACAAATATGAAAAATATTTATTATCTTTCTAATTTTAAAGGTGATGCTGGAATAATGTTCATAACAAAAAATAATTCTTATCTAATAACTGACTATAGATTTGAAGGTGAAATAGTTGAAAATATAAAAGGTTCTACATATATATTGACAAGGAAAAATTACATTGATGAACTTGCAGGGAATAAAATTTTTAAGAAAAAAGACATAATCGGATTTGAATCAGGCTCTACAATTTATTCACATTATTTATACTTTAAAAAGACTTTAAAAAAGAGACTGAAACCTCTAAATAATCTTGTTGAGGAACTCCGAGTAGTGAAAGAGAAAGAAGAAGTGGATATTATGAAGAAGGCTGCCCTGATTGCAGATAAAGCACTCCATGAAACAATTGAATTTATAAAGGTTGGAGTAATGGAAAAAGATATTGCTAATGAACTTGAATACAGAATGAAAAAATATGGTGGCGAAGGTGTATCATTTGATACAATAGTTGCTTCAGGGAAAAGATCTGCAATACCTCATGGAACTGCAAGTATGAAAAAAATAAAGAACAATGAATTTATAATAATTGATTTCGGAACATTATACAAAGGTTATGCTTCTGACTGCACAAGGACTTTCTATATAGGAAATCCTAAGAATAAAGATAAAGAAATATTTGATACAGTATATAATGCACAAAAAATTGCCAGGGAAAAAGTTTCTCCGGGAATGGAATTTAAAGAAATCGATAAAATTGCAAGGGATTACATCTCTGAAAGAGGTTATGGAGAAAGATTCACACACTCATTAGGACATGGTATTGGCCTTTATGTTCACGAAATGCCAGCTATATCATCAAGAACTGAAGGTAGATTAAAGGAAGGGATGGTTTTTACGATTGAACCCGGTGTTTACATAAAAGATTATGGTGGTGTAAGAATTGAGGATATGGTTGTTTTTATAGATAAAAATAAGTTAATATTAACATCTTTCCCAAGAGAACTTAAAATTCTGTGAGGTGAAAATGGCAGATATAAGTGATATCAGAAAAGGATTAACAATTGAATACGAAGGTGGTATCTATAAGATTCTTGATTTCCAGCATGTGAAACAGGCAATGACCCATGGTTTTATGTGGGTTAAGATGAAAAATCTCGAAACAGGTGCTGTTCTTGAAAGGAACTTCAAACCAGGCTTTAAGATTGAAATTGTGAAGACAGAAGAAAAGCCAGGCCAATATTTGTACAATGATGGCGAATCATATACTTTTATGGAGTTAGATAATTACGAGCAATTCTCTCTTCCTCTTGATAAGATAGAAGAAGAGGTAAAATATCTAAAAGAAGGTATGGAGGTTTTTCTCCTTTTTGCAGAAGATAAAATAATCGGTATAAGAATTCCCAATTTTGTTGTCCTTGAAGTGAAAAATACAGACCCTGGAATAAGAGGAGATACTGCGCAAGGTGGTTCTAAACCAGCAGAGCTTGAGACAGGTGTTGTTATATCTGTTCCTTTATTTGTGCAGATAGGTGATAAAATTCGTGTTGACACAAGAACAGGTGAATACATTGAAAGGGTTAAAGATAAATAAATTTTTAAAAGGAATATCTTGATAATTTTATTTATTTCTTTTATTTTTCAAGATTCATCTTTTTACTTTTTGAAAAGACAGGTTGAATTTGGACCAAGAAATCCAGGTTCCGAAGGACACAGGTTATGTAGAGAATTTATCTTTGAGAAACTTAAAGAATACACGGATTCTGTCTATGTCCAGGAATTCACACAGAATAACATTAAATTCTATAACATTATTGGTGTAAAAAAAGGGAAAAATAATAAAAATTTGTTAATTGGAGCACATTATGATACAAGACCATTTGCAGAAATGGACCCGGATACATTAAAAAGAAACCAACCTATATTGGGCGCAAATGATGGCGCAAGCGGGGTTTCTGTTCTTCTGGAAATGGCAAGGGTATTGAAAAATAAAAAACCTAAAAAGAATATCTACTTTGTATTCTTTGATGGTGAAGACTTTGGTTATAAAGATAATGCATTAATAGGTTCAAAATACTTTTCTGATAACCTTGATTTTAAGATTGATGAAGTTATAATTATTGATATGATTGGAGATAAGGATTTAAATGTCTATAGAGAAGGTTTGTCAGAAAATTTTTCGAAAAAATTAAATGATAAAATGTTCAAAATATTGAGAAAGATTGACCGTAATTCATTCTTTGATAGTGTAAAACACTACATATATGATGACCATGTAAATTTCATAAATAAAGGTATACCATCTATAGTTATAATAGATTTTGATTATAATTACTGGCATACTACATCGGATAATATTGAAAATTGTTCAGCAAAAAGCCTTATTAAGATTAAGAAAGCATTATTGAAATATGCACTTAAATGAATATAAATAGGAGGAATATATGGAAGAAAAAACATTTGGGAATTTAAGGACTTTAAAACAAGGGGAAATGCTTTTTAAAGAAGGAGACCCTGGAGAAGAAATGTTTCTAATAAAAAAGGGCGAAATAAAGATTACAAAAAAAATTGGTGATGAAGACAAAGTTCTTGCCTTACTTAAAGAAGGAGATTTCTTCGGAGAGATGGCAATTATAGATAAAGCTCCACGTTCAGCATCTGCTTATGCAAACACAGATACAGAATTAATAGTTGTTGACAGAGATGCTTTTTTAAGACAGGTTAAGGAAAATCCTTTTGTGGAATATGTCCTTGAAACTCTCACAAGAAGACTCAGGACAACAGATGAGATGTTAAAATTTCTATATATTCAGAATGAAGAGAAAAGATTTGTCTTATTCCTTCTTAATAAGGCTAAAACACAGGGTAAAACAACTGAAGAAGGTGTTGATTGCAGGATAGAAGCGAAACCAGATATAATAGCAAATCTGATAGGTGTTGATAAAGAAAAAATAACAAATTATATTGCAAACCTTGTGAAGAGGAATCTTATTGTCTTGAGAAACAATATAATAGTTAGGGACCTCGGTCTTTTAGAAAAATATGTAGAATATCTCGAACTTAAGGAAAAATTCGAGAAGTGAAAGTTTCCTTATTAAGTTATACACCTGAACCTTTAAAGGTTTTATATATTGCCGCAAAGACCTGTTATTCTTTGGACTTTCCAGAAAGTCTTAATGGGGTTGAAAATGAAAAAATGGAAAGGCTTATAATGAATGTTTACGAAAGAGGGCATGAATCCATATTTGAACATATAAGTTTCACCTTTGCTGTTAGAGATGTCTCAAGGGTTTTGACCCATCAACTCGTCAGACATAGAATTGCATCTTACTCACAGCAAAGCCAGAGATATGTAAAAATTGAGCAAGATTATGTTGTTCCACCATCTATTGAAAAGAATGAAAAAGCAAAAGAATTGTTCTTAAAAGAGATTAATTCAATCTGGAATGTTTATAGCAAGCTTATAAAACTCGGTGTTGACAAGGAAGATGCAAGATTTATCTTACCCAATGCTACAACATCAAATATAGTTTTTACAATGAATTTTAGGGAACTTATACATACAAGTGGGTTGAGATTATGTTTCAGGTCTCAATGGGAAATAAAAATGTTATTCAGTTTTATAAAGAAAGAAATAAAAGATGTTTCACCATTTCTATCAAATTTTTTAAAACCAAGATGTATTAAATTAGGATTTTGTCCTGAAAAGGAATCCTGCGGTTTAAGGGAAAGGAGGAAATTTGGCGAGGATAAAATGGATAGAGAATCTTAAATTTATTGCAAAAGGTAATTCGGAACATTCTATAATACTTGATACAAAGAAAGAATTTGGTGGTGAAAATAGTGCACCAAGCCCGATGGAATATATATTGTTTGGACTTGGTGGATGCACTGGAATGGATGTAGTTTCAATTTTAAAAAAAATGAATTACAAGATAGATGAATTTTATATAGATATTGAAGCAGAAAGGAAAGAAGAGCACCCAAAGATATACAAAAACATCAAAATTACCTACAATGTAAAAGGCGATATCCCATTAGAAAAAATTGAGCACGCAGTGAAACTTTCACAGGAAAAATACTGCTCAGTTTCTGCAATGCTCTCAAAAGCAACAAAAATAGTATATGAAATAAAGAAATTAGAGTAAAATAAATATCTTGCGATTTGATGATATAATTTTTAATTAGAGTTAAAATTTATGTTTTGTCTTGAACTTTTCTAAATTATTTCCCTTAGTCTATTAAACTCTGCTAAATTTTCAACCTGAAATACCTTCCAAATAACATTTTAATACTGTCTTTAATAATATATATAAGTCAATTTTGCTCCATAACTCTGTATAGTCCCCACCTTTTTATATTGCATTCTTTTTTCATCCCTTACTATTTAATTTAATATTCACTATAATAGCATATGTCATGGCTTACTACTTTTTAGAGTTATTTAATTTAAAAATTATTTTTTCAACCCTTTCTTCAACCATATCCATATTTTAGCTAATTTTGCTGCTCTATCATGTGCTTGATCTTTTCAAAATTTTTTCATTTTACACTTGACAGTTATTAAAATATTATTATATTCCAATAATGGAATAATACAAAAAAGGAGTTTTTATGAATAGACCTTGTGGTTGTGGCAGACCTAATGTAAGGTATATAAAAGTTGGGAACATAAATGTTGGTATAGTTGGTCTTGATGAGATATTATTTAATGTTTATATTTTAGGAATTGAAGACGAAGTTTTAATAAAGAAAGAACTTGTTGAGATGTTGAAGAAGAAGAATTATATACCCGAGAATATGGAAGACCTTTATAGTGAAGCATTCTTAAGGGAGTATAAAATCTTTCTAAAAAAACAGGAGGTAAAATGAGTAAGCCGAGATTTCTTATGTGTATATGTACTGGTCAATGCCCAGGATTTTCAAGCCTTAATCTATGGGAACTTATAAATTTTGTAAGACTTGAACTTGATGTAGAATATGCAATAGTTCATCCACAACTCTGTGTCGATGATGGAGACAGATACATTAGAGACTACATTAAACCTGGCGTCAAATATATTATCGGTGCATGTGACCCAAAGATGCAGAGAAAGATGTTCAAGGATGCATTCTCAGAAGCTGGTGGAAATTATGATGAACAGGTTATATCGCTTGATTTAAGAAACATGTCAACGCAGGATGCTATGAATAAAGTAAAAGAAACAGTTGAAATTCTTAAGAAATAAGGAAATTTATGAAAGACAGGTCAACATATACAGGACTTCCAAGAAATAAAATAGATTGGTTTCCAAAGATAGATCAATTAAAATGTAAACCAGATGAATGTAATTACCACTGTATTAAGTTTTGTCCATTCGGTGTCTTTGCTAAGAACGAAGAAGGTGTTGTAGAGGTTTCAAAACCCTATGAATGTAATGTTGGAGATGAATCCTGCAGATTCCAATGCCCTTTTGAAGCAATAAGTTTTCCAACAAGGGAAGAAATAAGAGAGATGCTTCGCAATGTGCGCTCGGAAATATCTGGAGGTAAATATGGGAATATTAGGTGAAATTCCGCGGGAAAAAATACCATGGTTTCCAAGAATAGATTATGATAAATGTGCAGGTTGTAAAGAATGTTTCAACTTTTGTCATAATGGTGTTTATCGGTGGGATGAAGAAAATAATCATCCTGAAATTGTAAACCCATACAATTGTGTTATTGGATGTTCTGCCTGTGCAAATCTATGTTTAACGGGCGCAATTATCTTTCCAACAAGGAAAGAACTTGTTGAAGCAATAAATAAAATTAAAGAAAGTCCGGATTAAAATGGCTGAGTTAAAAGTATAATTATGAGAAACATTATAGATATCATGCTTGGTTCAGTGGAAGATAAAAAGAATAACCTGAGAGAAATTGACATTTCTAATGCAAAACTCAAAGGTAGTTGCGAAGAAAAATCTTCTCCTATAGTTGGTGAAAAGAGGTCATATGCCTTTATATGAGTATTTATGCCTTAAATGTGGGGAAAAGATTGAAATCAAAATGACATTTGAAGAAAAGGAAAAAGGATTAAAGATGAAATGTCCAAAATGTGGAAGTGAGGAGATTACTCAAGTGTTGGGTAATTTCTTCGTTTCCGGTCAAACACTAATAAATCAGGTTGTAAATGTGGCAAATAAGGAGATGGTATGAATTCAATAGGTTTTATAGGTGGTGGAAGAATAACAAAGATTATATTAAATGGTCTTAAAAGAAAACACAAACTTCCATCGGAGGTTTTCGTCAGCGATATAGATGATAAAGTACTAACAACGTTGAAGAAAGGGATACCAGAGATTACAACAACAAAAGATAATAAAATTCCAGCTTCAATGGAAATACTTTTTCTTTCTGTTCATCCTAAGGTTATAAAAGATGTCCTTCTTGAAATAAAAGATATTTTAAAAAGCACTTCATATGTTATTTCCCTTGCACCAAGATTCACAATAAAAAGTATTTCTGAGATAACTAATACTGAAAAGATAATAAGAATGATACCAAATGCAGGTAGTATCATAAACAAAGGATTTAACCCAATAACATTCAACAATGGTATAGGTGATAAAGAGAGGGAAATGATTTTAGAATTTCTAACTACTCTTGGAGATACTCCAATAGTTCCTGAGGAAAAACTTGAGGCCTATGCAATCATAACAGGTATGGGACCTACTTATTTTTGGTTCCAGTTTAAGATACTTTTAGATATCTCAAAGGAACTTGGAATTAGTGAAGATGAGGCAAAAATAGCTATTGAAAAGTTGATAAAAGGTTCTGTTGATACACTTTTTAAATCTAATTTAACATTTGACGATGTTATGGATTTAATACCTGTAAGACCACTAATAGATTATGAAGGGATTATAAAGGAATTTTATAAGACAAAACTTGAAGAATTATACAACAAAATAAAAATAATAAGGTAAAGAATGCTTGAAAATGTAAATTTCGTTGGAATGTTTGTTCTCGGGATTCTTACAAGCATTTCTCCCTGTTCACTCGCTATGTTGACTGCTGCAATCGCATCCATCTTTGGAGAATCTGTCAGCCCAAGACAAGGTCTTTTACTTGGAATACTCTTTATGTTAGGTTTGAGTATAGTTTTCTTCATATTCGGTTTGTTTGTCTCTTATATTGGACAATTTGTAAGATATTCACACATCTTCTTTGGTCTTGTAGGTATTCTTTTAATTTACTTAGGATTGAAGGAACTTGGTATTTTTAAGATTCTCAATAAAGGTAAAAAAGGTAATATATCAAAAATACAAGCTATTGGACTGAGACTAATGGATCTCCCACCTTATTTTTCTGCGTTTATGTTTGGAGTTATTTTTGCATTTGGATGGGCTCCGTGTGCAACTACACTCGTAATGCCTGCTATAATTTATATAATGTCCAAAGAGATAACAGCCTTTAATGGTGGCCTGCTTCTATTCACTTTCGCTATAGGACATAGTATACTTATCATTCCTTTCGTTATGTTTGGTGGTGAGTTGAAAAAAAGAATGATAAAAAAAATGACAAAAACTGGAATGATTGCGATGAAGATAGTTGCATCCATAATTATCATAGCTGGTATACTTTTTATTTTATTCGGTTCTGAATTAACAAAATTTATAAAATAGGGGAAAATATGGGAAAAAAATTATTTTTCATACTTTTAATTATTTTTTCATCTTGTAACCCTCCCAAAAAGAATATGAAAGAAAAAGGAGAAAAAAATGCATCAGATATTATCGCTTATGATATATATGGAACAAATTTCAGATTATATGATTTAAACGGTAAACCAAAGATTATTCAATTTATGCGTGTTTATTGCAATGGAAGGCTCTCTTCTTATTCTATAAAACAATTTGAACAATTATCAAAAATCTATGAAAAATCTAAAGATAGTTTATATCTTATAACAATAACTATATCAACCTGTTCATCAAGTGACCTTAAAAAGATATGTGAGAATTTTAATATAAAATGGACATTTATAAATGACTATTCAGACTACAAACTTGATATAATTAATTCTTATGCTGAATATCTTAAAGATATGTCCGAACCTGCACTCTTATTTTTGAATGAAAAAAATGAAATTATTGATAAAACAAATTTTTGTGACGATGAGATATTGGGGAATTACATTAAAAAACTACTGAACAAATAATATTTTACTTCACCATCTCTTTAAATTGTTATCTTATAATTTTAAAGTTTATATCTTTCTATTTTTATTCTTACCATAGATTAACAAAATTGCTAAAAATAATTCTATTTTGAAATTTTTAAAATATTCTAAATTTTTTTTCTTGACAATTATTATAAATTATATATTATTACAAAAATAAGGAGGTTTATATGGAAAACTTGGAAAAAAGAGGTATACCGCTTTTGGGAGATGATTTCCCAAAAATAACTGTTCAGACAACCCATGGTGTTATGAATTTACCGGATGATTTTAAGGGAAAATGGTTTGTTCTTTTCAGTCATCCGGCTGATTTTACACCTGTTTGTACAACTGAATTTGTGGCATTCCAGAAAAGGTATGACAGGTTTAAGGCTTTAAATTGTGAACTCATTGGTTTAAGTGTTGACCAGGTCTTCTCCCATATAAAATGGGAAGAATGGATAAAGGAAAAGTTGAATGTTGAGATAACATTTCCTATAATTGCTGATACCGGGATGGTCGCGGAAATGCTTGGTTTAATACATCCGGGGAAAGGGACAAATACAGTGAGAGCGGTTTTTGTTGTAGATGATAAGGGAAAAATAAGGATAATACTTTATTATCCCCAAGAGCTTGGGAGGAATATGGATGAGATTCTAAGGGTTGTTGAAGCAATGCAGATTTCTGATAAATATGGTGTAGCTATGCCTGCAAACTGGCCAAACAATGAGATTATAAAGGATAATGTTATTATTCCACCTGCAAAAGATGTTAAAACTGCAAAAGAGAGGCTTGAAAAGGCAAAAAATGGTGAATTTGAATGTTTTGACTGGTGGTTGTGTCATAAAAAGTTAAAATGAGAAAGTTTTGAAAATTATATTCTGGTCTGTTATCTTATTATGGTGGATAATTGATATTTATTTTCTTCTGGTTAAGAAAACTGGGTATACAAAAGTCCTTGACAAAAAAAGTAAGTTCATAGTTACAATATTAATCTTAATAGGTGTGATACTTGCAATAATTCCTAAGGGTTTTAGAATCACATGGCTTAAAAGGCCATTTGGTTTATGCCAGATTTCTGGAACAATATTAATTGTTATTGGAATAATTATACGATTATTTTCTATACTAACCTTAGGTGAACATTTTTCAGCAGATATTGTGATAAAAAAGAAGGAATTGGTTAAGAAAGGACTATACAGATGGATACGTCATCCTACTTATACAGGAGAAATGATATCATTCATTGGTTTGGGAATTGTATTCCAGTATTTTCCTTCATCATTTTTTGTTGTTATCTTACCTTTATCTGCATTTATTTATAGGGCTCTCTTTGAAGAGAGAAAACTGTTATCAGAGTTTGGTTCTGAATACCTTCAGTATAAAAAAAGGACAAGAATGTTCATTTAAAAAGGAGGTCTTAAAGTGAAAAATTTCTTAAAACTTATTATTTCTATTGCGATTGCATTATCAGCAGGTATTTTAGGTTCATTATTTACTTCGAGATCTGTAAAAACATGGTATAATACGATAAATAAACCAATATTTAATCCACCTAACTGGTTATTTTCCCCAGTATGGACGATTTTATTCATACTTATGGGAATATCTTTCTATATTATATGGAAAAAGAATTTTGGTAATAAAAAAATACTCCTTATATCCATATTCGGAATACAAATTTTTCTGAATATATTATGGTCTTTATTTTTCTTTGGATTGCAGAGTATATTATTAGGATTTATTGAAATCATAATTCTATGGTTATTTATTCTTATAAATACCGTATTATTCTATAAAGTTGACAGGATAGCAGGAATAATTCTTATACCGTATCTTTTATGGGTATCTTTTGCCTCAATATTGAATTTTACTCTTCTTTTGCTGAATTAAAAAAGGGGGGATAAATCCCCCCTTAACTTATCTTTTAACCTTGATTAAATGAGCACTACAACTTATACAAGGGTCAAATGCCCTTGCAATTATTTCAAGTGGTAGTTCTATATCTTTTACCCCTTTTTCAGTTAAATTTTTTGCTGCATTAAAAATATATTTTTCAATAGCATCAAGGTTCTGTGTTGTAGGTGCAATAAAGTCTGCTTCCTTGACAAGACCTTTCTCCAATTTATAATGATGTATCAACATTCCTCTTGGGGCTTCAAAGGAACCAGTTCCTTCCCCAGTATCCCTTTTAGGTTTTACAACCTCATATCTTGCACTTTTTATAGCATCAATCAATTCCGGGATCTTTTCAAGACAGAAGAGAAGTTCTATTGCCTGTGCAACATTATTATAAATCGGATTCTTTTTCCATTTCTTTTCATCGTAATATTTCTTATAGAATGATTTAGCAAGTGGTGTATCTATTCTTTCACCAAGATTTATAATCCTTGCAATTGAACCTACAACATATGGTTTTCCTTTATATCTGCATCTTTTTGCGAAAGAATGTTCAACAACCCTTTCGTTTGTAAGTTTTTTATAATCTTCTATATCAAGTTTCTCACCATCAGAAATTGTTATTTCATCACCCCAGAAGCCAAAACCTTCAGGTGGTAAAAGACATGCAAAATAACTTTCTTCTTCCATATAATCAGGAATTTCAAGTTTTTCCCATAGTTCAAGACCTTTTTCAATCAAAGGAATGCAATCACCTGATTTTTTCTTTATCCATTCAAGTTCGGATTCATCAGGAATCTTCCCAAAACCTATATTAAGGTTTTCTCCATGAACCCTTCTACCTGCGACTATTTCCATTATCTTATTTCCAAACTTTTTAAGTTCAAGTGCAGCGACAACATCATCGGGGAATTTGTTCACCATTGATATAGCATCAGGGAAACCTACTAAATCAGGTAATGCAAGTAGATAGTAATGTAATGAATGGCTCTCGATCATCTCACCGAAATGTGCAAGCCTTCTTAGAAGTTCTACCTTTGGTGATGGTTTTATACCAAGACATTTTTCAAGCCCTTTTATGGCTGAGAGTCTATGTGAAACAAAACATATCGCACATATCCTTGAGACAATTGAAACATCTTCTTCAGGGGATTTACCTATTACAATCTGTTCTATTAATCTCGGTCCTTCAAATACATCAACTGTTACTTTTTTTATCTTTCCATCAGAGAATTCAACTTCTATTCCTCCATGTCCTTCTACCCTCGCAAGTGGCTCTATATTTATGTTTTTCATTTCTTCACCTCCAGAAGTTTCTTAAGTTTTTCTGCCCTTTCAGTCCCACCAAATATGCTGAATCTTCTTATTATTTTTTCTTTATCGATATTTTTAGACTTTAAGTATTCAAAATGTGCTTCATAATTTTCCTCATCAACAGGTCCCCAACATCCAATACAAGGTATATTGAAAGATGGGCACCTTGCATTACACCCACCTCTTGTTAGAGGACCCAAACAGGGTTCACCCTTAATTAACAGACATTCGTTTTCCTTCCATTTACACTCTGCACAAACAGGTGTAGTGTAAAGATTCGGGGTTGTCCCCAATAATAGTCTTCCAAGTGATTTTAAGAATTGTTCCTTTGATACAGGGCAACCCGGTATTTCGTAATCAACCTTCACATATGCACTGAGTGGTTTTGGTTCCATTGGTTTTGTCAATGTTACTGCTTCGTTTGAACCATAAACATTTTTATATCTATCGGAAAAACTCTTTTCGTTCAGCATTGACTGGACTCCACCATCTGTAGCACAATGTCCGATTGCTATTAGAATCTTTGTCTTCTTCCTTATTTCTTTAAGGTCTTCAAGGTCTTTCTTTGTTGAAACCGAACCTTCTACAAAAGCAATATCAAGCGGAGATTTTTCATCTTTTGCTCTTGAAGCCATAACGAATGATTTTACAATGACGGTGTTAAATATATCAACAACCTCATCTTCACAATTCAGTATATTCAAAAGATCGCCAGCACAACCCGTAAGACCATAAAATCCAACTTTTGGTTTTTCCATATCTTCCTCCCTAAATTAGTTCTTTCATATGCATAACATCCCAATATGTAAAGACCGGTCCATCTATGCAGGTATATATGTAACCTATTGCACAATGCCCACATTTTCCAACGCCGCATTTCATTCTCCTCTCGAGAGACATAAGTATCTGATGCTTTGGGATATTCATTTTTATAACCTCTTTCACAACATATTTATACATTGCAGGTGGTCCAACCACTGCAACATAAGTTTCTTCAGGGTCTATATCTTTTATTGTTGAAAATAGCGTTGTCACAACGCCAATTTTTTCAGTCCAGAAACCTGTTGGGTCTGCATCAACTGTTAGAAGGACCTTAAGGTCATCCCTTTTCTTCAATGAAAGATGTTCATCCCTGAATAACATATCATCAGGTGTCTTTGCACCATGTAAAAGATATATCTCTTTAAAATCTTCACGATTATCAAGAGCGAAAAGCAAAAGCGACCTCAAAGGTATTGAGCCAAGTCCACCCATCACTATTATTAGATTTTTATTTATCATCTTCTCTATAGGGAAACCGTTTCCGTAAGGTCCTCTTAACCAGATAAATGAATTTTCTTTGAATGTGAATAATTTTTCAGTTAGTGTTCCGACCTTTCTTATACCAAATTCAAAAAGTCCTGGTCTTGAAGGTGTTGATGAAATTGAAAAAGGTGCTTCACCAACACCAGGTATGGAAAGCATCATAAACTGACCTGGTCTATAATTTGATGTGAATGAAATATCAACATCCTGTGGCCTGACCTGAAAAAATCTCACATCAGGTCCTATATCATACATCCTGACTATTCTGCTTTTAAACATCTGAAAAGTGTTAACATTAGTATCCATTTAACCCTCCTTTTCCCAGAGCGCTTCCACTTTTTCTCTTTTAAGTCCTCTTACAACGTTCGGAACATTTATTCCAACAGGACAGGTTTCAATACATCTTCCGCAGCCCACGCATGCCGGTTTTCCGAAAACACTCATATAACCTGCAAGTTTATGTGTATACCACAATTTCAATCTTTCAGACCTTGCTTTCCTGAAGTTATGACCTCCTGCTACAAGTGAATACTCTCTGAAATTACAACTATCCCAGTGCCTTACCCTTTCAATATCTTTACCAAACCTGTAATTATCCTCAACATCATAACAATTACAGGTAGGACAGACCATACTGCATTGACCGCAAGATATGCAGTATTTACCGATTTTTTCCCATATTTCGTCATTATAGCTTATTTCAAAAATATCCGGCATAGCAGTAAGGTCAATATCAAGTTTGAAAAGTTTGTCCCTCTTTTTCCTCCAATCTATGTATTTCGAAATATCCTTCTCATCAACTTTTTCTTCTATAAGTCCTTCAGCAAGTTTCTGTAGGTCATCGCCAAGCGAAGAACCTATCCATACGAGATATTCATCACCGATATCTGATAATGCAAGGTCAAAACCTTCTTCCACATAATCAGTATGTGTTGATCTACAGAAGCATTTATCATCAGGTTCACATGAAAGGCCTATTATAGCAGTATTCCTTCTTCTTTTCTGATAGTACGGGTCCGGGAATTGTTCAAGAAATAACCTGTCAAGGATAAGGATCCCATGTAAATCACAGGGATGCAAGCCAAATATTACCCTTTTCTTATTCAATTCTTCTGTATCTGAAATCCATTCGCCATTCTTAAAGGAAAACATCTTTTCTTTAGGTGGTGTGAAAAACTTCTTTGGTGGTATAATTGTCCTCAATGCGTCAAATGAAAACCTTTCCGGGTCTTCATGTGCAAAAACAAAACTATCACCTTTCTTTACAGGTCCATATACAATACCATAGTCTGAAATCTCGTGCAAAAAATCCACTGCATTTTTTTTCTTTAATTTTACAACTCTCATAAGTAACCTCCATTTTTACTATTATGATATATATTAAATATTTTTTGTCAAATTTTTATAATCTTTTCTACAATAAATTTTTTATTTAATTTAGTGTTAAAATATATTTATATAAAAAATTCCAATATTTAAAATTAAACATTGCAAATTTATCCATGTTTATTGAAAAAGATAAATAATTGAAACAAAAATTTTTTATCATAAGATACACTATTTAATCATCTTTAAAATAGTCAATATGATATAATTATAGCCGGGTAGGATTTGGGAAATCTTCAATCAAGTTAATATCCTGTAAAACAAAAAAGATGAAGAGATTTTAGTTTAAAATGAATTTAGCAAAGTATTTTCCAAGTTTAAAAGATTGGATAACTTTTGTATATTCATATAATATCTTTTCACCATGAAAATAACCAACTGCTAAAGTCTTCTTTTATTAGATTTAATTTTGCATTTCTTTGCATATGAACTGATTTAAAAGAACTTCTTTCCAAATCTGTAAATTCTAATCACCATAACGGCTCCAGCATAAAAGAAGTTCCGTCGAAAGCGAAATTTGAGTGGGTGCCGTAAGGCACCAACATCTTTTATGCTGTGTTAGGCGATGCGGTGGCTGATTATCACAATATTTCACCATAATCTACCTCAATCCCATCATCAATTTTTCTATAAGTGATGATTTTGACGTCTATGTGCTCCGGTAATGCGGCTTTCACCTCGTATGTATGGGGTTTTATAGATACTGGGATGTCTCCAATGTAGCCATCGATTCCTTTTGATTCTTCATCAGGCTCGGATAAACGGTAATTCGTTCCTTTTATCTCGGCACCTTTCTTAAGTATCGCTTCCTGAAATCTCAGGCCTACAAATGTTTTAACAATCACGAGATCTTTTACCCATTGCTCAACCGTTTCCCTGTCAATTTTGTTTATTACATTCTTCAGTTCTTCCAATTTCTGTAGTATCTTCTCTGTGGCATTTTTGATTGCATCGGGCTTTTTCTTCAAATACCACTCCTCCCACTCAGATAAAGTTTTACCTTCAAATTCTTGAATAAGCTCGCTCATTTGACCAACAACTCTTGGTCGTGTTCCTTGGGCATATTGATTTGCCAAATTGATGAGCGGTGCTACATACCTGGGGAATTCAGGCGTCTCTATGTCCAGATACCTTCTGATTTCTTCAATAGTAATTTTTACTTTCATGTTAAACCTCTTTGACTAATCCATTTCGTAAATTTAAAAACTTCATCTTATATTTATAATCAAAGGTGGTATCTACATCAACTAAACCATTTTTAATCAAATGAGCATTCAAAAATGTCTTATTCCATAAATAGAGATAGCAAAGTAAGTTTTTCTCTTCATCATATTTTATATTGTCAAACCTTATAAATACCTTTTGTCCCTTGCTTTTCTCTCTTAAAAACTGAATAGCTTCTCCATTTTTTTCTGGTCTCTCTTTCACTCCTATTAACCTAATCTTTAATCCGTTATTCAGAACTAAAATCTTTGGTGAGATTATCTCTTTCACTGTACAATATGTTTCTCTCTCACAATGAGAATTATCTATCTTCGACCCGAACCTCAATTTCTTAGGGTCAATTTTTTTATCAAACTTAATGGGATCCTTGAAGATATAAGGCAATTTTTTAATCTCTTCTTTAAAATCTATCGTCGGTTCTTCTTGCCTGATTATTTCAAAGGTTGCATCTTGAAGAATAGAAGCCTGCTTCAATCCAAGCTTCTCTTTTATGATCGGTAAAAAATCTTCATTTATTTCGTATCCGATGGAATTTCTATTCAGATTTTTCGCAGCTAATGATGTTGTTCCGCTTCCTAGAAATGGGTCAAGAACAGTATCGCCAACAAAACTAAACATCTTGATAAGACGTTTTGGTAACTCCACCGGGAACATTGCCAGGTGTTTATCTTGCTTCTCGCCAGGAAAGTTCCAGTGACCTGAAAAATATAGATTCCATTCGTCATTAGTCAATTTTGATTTTTCCTTTATTTCTTTACTTACTTTTGGAGGATTTCCATATTTCTTAAAAATCAATATGAATTCATAATCCAATTTAAGAATCCCGCTTCTTGGATAAGGATAGGAACCCATCACTGTTGCCCCACCCGTAGTATGACAGGTTGTAACCTTCTGCCAGATAACTGCCCCCATATAATCAAAGCCTATACTTTCGCAAAACTTGATTATCTCTGTCCTTATCGGGATCACCTTGTATCTACCATAATAAACTGAGCGAGCAAATTGATCACCAATGTTAATGCATAAACGACAACCTTTATGTAAAACCCTGTGGCATTCATTCCAGACAAGATTAAGATTATTAATATATTCCTCATAAGAATCATTGAACCCAATCTGCTTTCCATCTCCATAATCTTTTAACTGCCAATAAGGCGGAGAAGTAATAATGACATCAACTGACTCATCTGGAACTTCTTTCATCCATCTTGAATCGCCAATGATTATCTTATGCCAAGTTTTCATTTTACTACCAGCTTAAAGATTGCATCGTTACCTAAAGACACCGTTTCGCCTAACTCATTTATATCGGCAACTATTGCGTATATCCGCCTAATCTGGCGGTGTAGACGCAATGCTGATATTCTTACTCTGGACGAGAACCCAGTTTTTCCTTTTTTAATTGTCATCTTTCAACCTCCTATTACAGATCTAAGATATCTAAGGGACTGTTTATCTTTCCCAATGACTTCTGGCTTACATGCGTGTATATTTCCGTCGTTTTTGCGCTTGCATGCCTGAGAATCTCTTGAATATAGCGCAAATCTGTTCCTCCTTCAAGAAGATGGGTGGCAAAACTATGTCTTAATGTGTGCACCGATACATCCTTTTTTATTCCAGATTTATCGCAGGCATTTCTGAAAATCTTATCAACAGACCTTATAGAGAGGTATCTCCCTCCCTTTGCTCCTTCAAAAAGCCACTTTGCTGACGTATATTTTTTCCAATATTGCCGCAGCATTTCAAGTGCTTTTGCTGAAAGAATTGTATACCTGTCCTTTCTACCCTTAGCT
>CBFGJG010000005.1:25725-74594 GCA_965649055.1 Caldifarciminota bacterium | reverse complement strand
TCGCCTCCATATTGTTGTATGTAGTATCCGCTTCATAAAACTTAGCATATAATACTTCACCCTTCGCATCATCCACCAGTGCTATCAAATATCTCTTCTCTTTCACGTCTATCCAATTGTGATATGAGGAATCCATTTGTACTAACATTCCTTCTTTAGGCATTCTCATCCTCCTCTTGTGAAAATTTCTCTTTTTTCTCTTCGGTATATGCAACCCTCTTTCTATAAGTATCTTCCTTATGCTTTCATAACTCAATTTAATATCATGCCATTCTAAAAGCTTCTCCTTAAAATGAAGTATGTTCAATCTCTTTTTGTAAACTTCATCGTATAACCTTGCCACTTCTCTTTTTATCTTACTTTTTATCCTTTTCCTACCTTTCCCTTTCTTCTCTGTAAGAAATTCAAAACCTTTCTCTCTCACTCCTTTTTTTAACCTGAAAGCATGTCTTAAACTTATCCCTAATATCTCACTAACTTCTTTACCTTTTATCTTGCCTTTTTCCCATTCCCTTATTATATTATACCTGTTAATCATTTTTATTGTTACTGTGTATCTTTTCATGGGGTATCCTCCTTTCTATAGGAGATACCCCCTTTCCCATAATTGTCAATCCGAAAATTGTTAATTTTCTACGAAAATTAACAACTATGTGACATTTATTTTTAGTAATATTATATGACATTAAAAAATAGTAACCACATTAATTAAATATAGAATTTGACAATAAAAATATTTTTGAATAAAATATTGAGATGATAGATGTGTTAAAAAAAACATTGGATATTATTGGAAGATTAATTTTAAAAATAAGTTTTCCCCATCCACCCAGATGGAATATTGAAAAAATCTGTATAATAATCTGGGGTGGGATTGGTGATGGAATACTCTTTCTTCCTTCACTCATAGCAATTAAAAAAAAATTCAAAGATAAAAAGATATATTCAATCATTCAAAGAAAAGAACTTGCTGTTTTATATGATGATTATTCGATAACGGTATACAGAGATGGATTTGAAAATTCTGATATCAGGGGATTTTTCAGGATATTCTTATCATTAAAGAAGATAAGGCCAGATATTGTAATATCAAATGCACCAAACCCAGAATTTCTTTCTGGTTTTATTCCATATATAGCAGGTGCAAAACTGAGAATAGCACCAAGAGAATCAAATAGAGGTTTTTTAATTAATAAACCACTAATCAATCCGGATGGACATGATATTGATAGAAATATTAGGCTCTTAAGGCTTTTGAATATTTATGATTTAGAGAAATCTGTTAAATTCAATGTTAAAAAGTTTCATTTTAAAATGGATTGTTTTAAGATAGGTATTCATACAGGTTCTGCAAGGGGTATGTATTACAAAAGATGGGATAAAGAGAATTTTTTAGAACTTGTAAATCTGCTCTCAGATAGATTCTGTATTATCTTACTTGGGACTGATGAGGAAAAGGATGAGATTTACTATATTTTAAATAATGTTAAAAAGAATAAGAATTTTTGGGGTTTTATAAAGACAAAAGATTTGAAAGAATTAATATCTGTTTTAAAAGGCTTAGATTTAATTATATCAAACGATTCACTCATTTCACATTTATCAAGTATGTTGAAAAAACCTGTAATAACAATATTTGGACCTTCCGATGAGAAAAGATACGGACCTTTCGGTAAATATTCATATATTATAAAATCAGATATTGAATGTAGGCCCTGCAATAGAAAAAAACAGCCAAGATGCAAAGATTTAAAATGCCTTAAAGAAATAAAAGTTAATGAAGTATATGAAAAAACAATATCCTTATATAATATTCTTCACACATACAAATAAGTTGAGTGGTGGAGAAAGAAGTATGCTTGAGATAATTAAAGGTATAAAAAAAGAAATAAAAATTTCTGTTATCCTTCCGGGAGAGGGACAGCTTAAAGATGAAATAAAGAAAGAAGGTATAAATGTATTTTCTATAAATGAATATTCTTTTTTCAAAATAAAAAGAGATAAAATTCTAAATATTATTTTTTATCTTAGGGAATTAATTTGCGCAATAAGAGAATTAAAAGGAATAATTTCAAAGGAAAAACCGGATATCTTATGGACAAACAGCCAGAAAGCACATATTTTAAGTATCTTCTTAAAAATTTTTTTTAATCTCAGGCTGGTATGGCATTTTAGAGATATACTTGAAGGGAAAAATAGATTTTTGGTAAATCTTTTCAGTGTTTTTCCTGATAAAATAATTGCAATTTCAAATGAAGTAAAAAAACAGTTTTTTATAAAGAGAAAAATTTCTATTGTTTATAATGGTTTGAGTATTCCAGATAATTTAACAAAAAAAATAAAAGGGGGAAAAACAAAAATAGGTTATATCGGACAGATTGCGGAATGGAAAGGACAGATGAATTTCCTTAAAGTGATGAAAGAAGTTAAAAATGCGAAGGGATATATTATTGGTGATGTCCTTTTTGGTGAAGAAGAATATCTAAAAATGCTGAAAGAATATATAAAAGATAATAAACTTGAAGAAAAAGTTTCATTTCTTGGTTTTAAAAAAGATAACCTCAATTACATTTCTTCAATGGATATTATAGTCCATTTACCCGTTAAACCAGAACCATTTGGGAGGGTCTTGATGGAGGCAATGGGGCTTGGAGTTCCGATTGTTACACATGATATTGGTGCGATTCGAGAAGTATTAAAAGGGACAGGTATTATTGTGAATTTTGGAGAGATCGAGAAAGTTGTTGAATGGATAGGGATTCTTTCAAATGATAAAAA
Organism: Caldifarciminota bacterium; assembly: GCA_965649055.1. GTDB lineage: Bacteria > Hydrothermota > UBA3072 > UBA3072 > B12-G15 > CBFGJG01. The sequence goes on along the minus strand of CBFGJG010000005.1, from coordinate 71,816 downwards.
AAAGAGATTAAAAATAGGATATGAAGAAAAAAATGCATTTTTGAAGAATTACAGAGCAGAGTTATACATAGAAAATATAAAGAAAATAATAAAAGAAATTTTAAGATTAAAAATTTAAATTTAACTTGACAACTTTACACTTTTCTATAAAATAATCTTAATATGCCTGAAGCACTTACTGGTGAATTAAAATATTTTAAAATTGATGAGATTTTGTATTTCTTATCAAGGTTTAAGAAAAGTGGTAAACTTACAATATCTAATTCTTCTATATTCTTTCAGGATGGAAATATAGTTCATGCACAAGATAACGAATTGAGTGGACAGGAGGCTCTTTTTAATATTGTCTTGAAAGAACATGGTGTTTTTAAATTTATTATAGATGAAAAACCGGATCTTATTACAATAAATGAACAGCTTTCAAACCTTTTTGAAGAGATAGAAAGAAGAAGAACAGAGATAGAAGAAGTTAAGAAAAATTTACCACCACTTGAAACTGTCCCTTTAAAGTCTTCAAAGACCGAAGGGAAATCAAAGATTGAAATGAATAAAATACACTGGAAAATATTTATTACCGTTGATGGGAAGAAAAATCTTTATGAAATAATAGAATCAAGTGGGCTCGAAAAAGGAACAACAATGCGTGCTTTGAAATATTTATTTGATGAGGGTTTGATTTTTGATCCCAAGGCAAGGGAAAGAATCATTAAGAAATGGACCGGGAAAATCAATAAATTCTTTGAACTTTATTCAGGAGAAAAGATCTGGAAGGAAATCATTGATGAGAGCTTAAAGAAAGAAAATTTTGAAGGTTTTGCAGAGGTTAAAGATAATAAAATTGTAATCTTGAAACAAGATATACCTGTGGGAACAGATAAACTTGAGGCTTGGTTTGAAGAAATACTCAATAATCTTAAGAAAAAGGCAGAAGAGATTCTTGGTAAAATAATTGTGAACAAAAAATGGAAGATGATAGATGATACAAAGTGAGAAATTAAAAGGTTTACTTGCAATTGAAAATATTTCAGGTTATACATATGTGAATTCAAATGATGGTTCCATTATATCAAATGGAGGTATAACACCTGGTTATATGGATGAACTCATAGCATACATCGGTTCAGCAAGCGAGATAATCGCAAGAAAATTTAATATCCAGAATGTTCTTTCTATCCAGGTTGAGGGAAGAGATAAATATATAATACTTAAACCAGATGAAAATTTTCTCGGGGTAATGGTGGACGAATTCAATGAAACCACGATTAATAAGATAATAGAAATAATAAAAGAAGAAGACCTTACAGGTGACCCAAAGGTCCTTAAGGTTCTAAATACAAAGGCAAGGCAACTCACACTTCTGATTGAGGAGTTTTCAATAGGTTCAGACCCTGAAAAATGGAAGAATTTGCTCTCGAAAGCGATAGAGATGCTTGACCAGGAAAAGAGGTTTGAAAAACTTCTTAAAGTAGAAGGAATGGAACTCGTAGTAAAAGGCGCAAAAGACCTCGATAAAGAAATCGTTGATAAATTTATGAAGATGCTCCTCGATTTTCTTGTGAAAGAAGCGATCAAAGAATTCGGGAATGACGAGGCAAAAAACAGGGTTCATAATGTAATTGAAAAATTAAGCAAAGAGAAAAAATGAGCGCAATTGAAAATTTAATGAATGAAACAGGTTCAAGGATAGTTTTTTATGTGGGAAGAAAAAAACTTTTGTTTGGTGAGGCACAGAATTCGGATGAAATTCTTGAGAGTATTTCAATAGTTCTAACCCAGGCAATTGAATCTCTTAAAGAAGTTCCTATAAGGGAAATAACAATAAAGGGTGAAAATGAGTACATTTTGATAATTCTGAAAGGGAAAGAGATATTTGGTTTTGTTCTTCCTAATGAAAAAGATAAGGAAGATATTTTGAGGATTTATCACACAAAAGAAGAGGAGATATTTGAAGAATTATTCCCAAAGAAAAAACCAGAAGTTAAAATTGAAGAACCCAAAAAGATAGAGAAAGAAGAAAAAAAGATAGAAGAAAAACTCGAAACCAAAGAAGAAAAGATTGTTTTATCACCGGATATTCTTGATAAAATTCGTGATATATCAACTGACACACTTGGAGATTTTGCTTCAGAAATATTTGATAATATTTTAAATGATTTAAATATAAATAAAGATAATCTGAATAAAGATAAGCTGATGGAACTTGTAAATGAACTTGAAAAGTCGGCCAAGATGATTGTTGGACCTACTAAAGCGGGAAATATGAAAGATGACATTTTAAAACAATTAAAGGAGGTATAAATGTTTTTCCAAACTATTTCAAAGAGTGCCTTCCCTAAAGAAATAACAAGTATAGGTTTTTTAAGTAGTAATATTATGATTATTGCTGCTGTTCTACTTTGGCTCACTTTCTTAATCTTTGGTATTGTTGCAAAAAGATATGAAGTTGTCCTAAGGAAAAAAACAGGCTGGCAATTCATAATTGCTTCACCTTCTGGAATTCTTGTGTTCGCTATTGTTATGTTCTATTCAAATGTTATTCTCGGTAAATTAAAGATGGGAGCAATTGAATCCACTATTGGTTATGGACTATTCTTGATTTCCTGCGTATTCTCATTCATAGGTGCCCTAAATTTTAGAAGGGTGATCTCCCCGAAGAAAAAAGGAGGTTCTCAATGAGGATAAATCTACCGCTTGAATTTCTATTTGCAATAGGTATGTTCCTGCTTACTATCTCACTTTTCATTTATGCAATAATAATAAAGAGATTACTTGTTCTCATAGAGAAAAAAGGTATCTGGATTATGTTTGTTCTTTCTGGAATAGTTCTTCTCTTTGGAACTTTCATCCATTTTTATAGGATTACATATTTTGGTAGGCTGCTATCACATGTTGACCCTGAGGATTTGTTCCCTTTATTGCTACAGATGCTTAAATTCACATCTGTGGAATCGTGGATTATTCTTGCTGCAGGTTTTATTTCTTTAGTTGGAAGTGGAGTTTATTTTAGATGGATAAGCCGTTAGAAAAAATAAAACAAAAATCTAAAAGGAGGTATTATGAGTGGTTTGATTGAATGGTATATGAACGGCGGTCCCGTTATGCATGGAATTTTATTTATGGCACTTCTTGGTCTAACCTTTATTATTGAGAGAATAATAACATTTACAAGGGCAGGTGCAGACCCAAAGAAGTTTACTGAACAGGTTGTATCAAGGATGAAGAAGGGTGGTGTTGATTCTGCAATAAAATATTGCAAATCACAAAGGACACCAATAGCAAGGATACTTGAAGCAGTCCTTGAAAAATCAAAGAAAATAAAAGATAAAGCAGTTCTTGAAGAAGAGCTTACGACAGTTGCAACTGAAGAACTTGCATTCCTTGATAGAGGTTTACCATTTATCTCTGCTGCTACAACCCTTGCACCGATGTTAGGCTTCCTTGGAACCGTTGCAGGTATGATCAGGGCATTCAATGCAATAGCACTTGCCGGAACTGTAGAACCAACATTAGTTGCAGCAGGTATATCAGAAGCTCTAATCACAACAGAGTTTGGTCTCATTGTTGCAATTCCAAATGCATTATTCCATACTTATTTCTCTTCAAGGGTGAATGCATATGCAAGGTCAATGGAGGAAGCATCGTCCTTGATCATTGAAAAGATAATGGAGGAATAAATGAAACCAATTCATAAGAAGATTGTGCAATCAGCAGAGATACCAACTGCCTCAATGGGAGATATTGCCTTTCTTCTTATAATCTTCTTTATGGTTTCCACTGTTTTTTCAAATGAGATGGGGCTACAGATTATTCTTCCAGAAAAAGGAGAACAGGTCAAGGTGAAATCCGAAAACATTGCGAAGGTTCTTGTTACGAAAGATGGAAATGTCAGGATAAATGGTGAACCTGTTGCTTTAAGTGATGTTACAAGTATTGCGAAGAGCTTATTGAGACAAAATCCTGAGATAATATTTTCCCTTAAAACAGAACCTGATGCGAAATATGAATTTATGATAGATGTCTTCGATAAATTGAGGCTTGCCAATGCTGAAAGAATAAGCCTTGTCCCAAATGAATAGAGGTGAACTATGAAGATAAAATTCAGAGAAGAAGAAAAGGCTACCATACCAACTGCATCAACAGCTGATATAGCGTTCCTTTTAATAATCTTCTTTATGGTAACGACAACCTTCAGACAGGATACAGGCTTAAAAATAATTCTGCCAGAGGCTGAAGCTGCAAAGAAGATACCAACAAAAAACCTTTCTCGTATATGGATAAGTGAGGAAGGTATTGTTTCAATAGATGATGTCCTAATACCATTACCAAAAATTTCACAGATTATGATGAAGAAAAAACAGATAAATCCGGATATCATTATTTCCATTCAATGTGATAAAAGCACTAAATATACAGATGTTGAGAAGGTTTTTAATCAGCTTGTTGAAGCAGGACTATTAAAAATCTCCCTTGCAACGTTAAAGAAAAGGGGGTAGTTATGGAGAAAAAAGTTGATTTGAAAGAAGATTATCCCATACATCTTAGAATAGCACTACTTATTGTTCTTGTAGGATGGATAATAGCATTTGTGATAATACCCAAGACAGAAGTAAAACCCTATGAAAGTGATTTTAAGATAGATGTTAAGGTGGAGAAACTTCCACCACAACTTAAAAACATTGCAGAACCACCACCGCCACCGAAACCGAAACTTCCTGTTGCCGCACAGACTGATGAAGAGGTTCAGGAACAGACAATTGAAAAAACAGATTTTACAGGATTTGAAAAAGAGACAGAGGTTGACCTACCACCACCTGATTTTGTTGCCTACGATAAAGCACCACAACCCATAAATCTTGAACAGATTCAAAGAAGTGTTACTTATCCGGAAATTGCATTAAAATTAAGGATTGAAGGTGATGTATGGCTTAAGATGTGGGTTGATAAAAAAGGTGATGTTAGGAAAGTAATCCTTGTAAAAAGCCTTTATCCACCACTTGATTCAATAGCAATAGAAGCTTATAAAAACTTGAAGTTTACACCAGCGATGCAGAGAGATATTCCTGTAGATGTATGGGTCTCTATGCCATTCCGCTGGAGAATAAATAAGTAAAAAATTGCTCAACGAAATCATAAGCCCTGCCTCTTTGATGAAGATTGAAGGGGTGGGGCTTAATCTTTCCAGGACACTAAATAAATTAGGTATTAACAATATTCTTGAATTACTATATTATCTACCATATAAGTATATCGACAGGAGTTCAATAAAAAAGATAGAAGAAATTAGGATTGGTGAATATGTAACTTTGATAGGAAGAGTAAAAGATGTTTATATAAGTAAGGGAAGAAAAAAGATAGGTAATGTTTTGCTCTCAGATGGGACCGGATTTATAACATTAAAATGGTTCAATCAGGATTGGGTAACAAAATATTTTAATACAGGCGATGTTATCTCTATAAGTGGCCCTGTATCTTTTTATAATGGTTTACAGATTCTGAATCCTGAATATGAAAGAATTGACGAAGAAGATTATGATGCAATACATACAGGAAGGATTGTCCCATATTACAGATTATCTTCCCTGATGAGTCAGAAAACAATGAGAAAAATTATATATTCAGCTTTGAATGATTTTCTCAAATTTATAGAAGATCCACTGGAAGATTACCTTAAAAATCATATGAATCTAAAGGAAGCCTTGAAGAACATTCATTTTCCTGAAAACCAGGAATTGCTTAGAAAATCTGTTAAAAGAATTGCGTTTGATGAAATCCTGCATATTCAGCTTTACCTTGGTTCTATGAGAAAAGGATATATGAAAAAGAAAGGGATAGAAATGAATGTAGAAGTTGAGATAAAGGAAAAATTCCTAAAATCACTTCCTTATAAACTTACAAAATCCCAAATAAAAGTTATACAGGAGATAGAAAATGACCTGAAAAAGCCAACTCCTATGCAAAGATTACTGCAAGGGGATGTGGGTTCTGGTAAGACGATTGTTGGATTAGTTGCATCCCTTATAGTTATAGGTAATGGATACAATGTTGCTATTATGGCACCTACAGAGATTTTGGCTTTCCAGCACTGGACCGTTTTCAAAGAATTGTTAAAAGGGCAAGAAATAGATGTTTTTTTCTTATCAGGTTCAGTTAAAAAGAAAGAAAAACAGGAAATTATGAGTGTTATAACTAATAAGCCGTCAATATTGGTCGGGACACATTCTTTGATACAGGAAGATATTTTTATCCCCAAATTAGGTCTTGTAATAATGGATGAACATCACAGGTTTGGAGTATTGCAGAGGAAGAAACTGATGGAGAAAGGCGAAGCGCCACATGCCCTTTTTCTGACCGCAACACCCATTCCAAGAACACTGGCAATATCTGTTTATGGTGACCTTGATATTTCTGTTATTGATGAACTCCCATTTAAAAGAAATACTTTAACAAAATGGACTAAAGAAGAGAAGAGGGATAAGGTATATAATTTTGTAAAAGAGAAGATAAAAGAAGGAAACGGTGCATTCATAATCCTACCATTGATTGAAGAGAGTGAAAATATAAAACTTAAAGCAGTAAAAAAGATGTTTGATGAGTTAAAAAATTCATACTTTAAAGATGTGAATATTGGAATGATTTATGGTAGTATGAACCCGGAAGAAAAAGAGAAGGTTATGCAAGATTTCAAGGAAAGGAAGATTATGGCATTGATTTCAACAACAGTTGTTGAAGTTGGTGTAGATATACCTCATGCAAATATAATGGTTGTTGAGCATGCTGATAGGTTTGGTCTTTCACAGCTTCATCAATTAAGGGGAAGAATAGGAAGAAAGGGAAGCAAATCTTATTTTATTCTTATCACAGATGAAAATGTAACAGATGATGCGAAAAAACGATTGGAAGCAATAGAAAAAACAATGGATGGATTTGAACTCTCAGAAATAGACCTTAAGATAAGAGGACCAGGTGAATTTTTTGGAACAAAGCAACATGGATTTTCAGATTTTCTTATATTCAATATATTTAAAGATAAAGAGCTAATTGAGCCTTCAAAAAGAATCGCAGAAAAAATTATAACAGATAAAAAAGAAATAGAAACATGTGAATGGTTAAACAGGATATTCAAAAAAGGAGAATTAATTGATACTGCCTGATTTTTTATACACCAACAATTATCTCAAATATTCTTCTATATCTTTGTCTTGTCTTTTCTATAACCTCATCAGGTAAAATATCAGTGTAATCAGCTGAACGAACATATTCCCTTACAAATTCTTTGTCAAGGTCAACTACTTCACCATTCTCCCATAGTGATAAATCCCAGAATCTTGATGAATCAGGTGTAAAAAGTTCATCTATCAAGATTAGATTACCATCATTATCTATACCAAATTCAAATTTAGAATCAGCAATTATTATTCCTTTCTTTTCGGCTATTGCAGAACCTTCTTCATAAATCATAATAGAAAGTTCTTTTATGATCTGTGCAAGTTCTGTTCCAACAAGATTCTTAAATTCTAAGAAACTGATTGGCCTGTCGTGTGTCCCTTCTTCCTTTGTTGTAGGGGTGAATATTGGTTCAGGGAGTTTCGAGAAATCGCTTAGACCAACAGGTAGTATAACATCGTTTACCTTCCCAGTCTCTTTATAACTTTTTAAAGACGAACCTGCAAGATAACCACGGACAATACATTCAACAGGTAATGGATTTGCATACTTTACAATCATACTTCTTTTAGTTATTTCTTCATCCTTTGTTAATTCACTCACATCATTTGTAATATAGTGATTCTGGGCCTGTATTGTTTTGAACCAATATGTTGATAAAGCATTTAGATAAATCCCTTTACCGGGAATTAAAGATTTCAAAACATTATCAAATACTGAAATCCTGTCTGTTGAAACAATAAGGAGTCTCTGTTCATCAATTTCAAATATATCCCTTACTTTACCCCTTTTTTTTAATCTTAGTCCTGAAATTTCTGCAAAGCCAATTGCGTTCATTTTTCTGTTTTTTTGGAATATTTTTTCCTGTATTTTTCAATTCTACCTGCTGAATCAACGAGCTTCTGTGTTCCAGTAAAATATGGATGGCATTTTGAACATATCTCAATGTGTATCTCTTTCTTCGTAGATTTTGTCTCTATTATGTTCCCGCAGGTACACTTTATTATACACATATCATATTTAGGGTGAATTTTATCTTTCATGTAACCTCCGTTTTAATTCACTTTTATAAAAAAATTTCAACCTGACATCATTCTGAGGAAATCTTTGTTCCTCTTTGATTGTTTCATCTTGCTGATTAGAAATTCCATTGCTTCAACAGGATTTGACATATCGCTCAATATCTTTCTTAAAATCCAGACACGGCTCAACTCCTCAGGTGTTAAAAGAAGTTCTTCTTTTCTTGTCCCTGACTTGAATATATCCATAGCTGGGAATATCCTTCTATCAGCAAGTTGCCTATCAAGAACTATCTCCTGGTTACCAGTTCCCTTGAATTCTTCAAATATCACCTCATCCATCCTTGAACCTGTTTCTATTAATGCTGTTGCAATTATTGTGAGACTTCCACCTTCTTCAACCTTCCTTGCAGCTCCAAAAAACTTTTTTGGAACCTGTAAGGCATTTGAATCTACACCACCTGAGAGCGTCTTACCACTGTGGGGAATTACAAGATTGTTTGCCCTTGCATATCTTGTAATACTATCAAGTAGGATAACAACATCTTTTCCATATTCTACAAGCCTTTTAGCCTTCTCTATTGCCATTTTTGCAACCTGCAGATGTCTTTCCGGTGGTTCATCAAAAGTTGAACTTAAGACTTCTGCAACAACAGACCTTTTCATATCCGTAACTTCTTCGGGTCTTTCATCTATCAATAATATAATAAGATATATTTCAGGGTGATTTTCGGTAATAGAGTTTGCTATTTTCTGTAATAGAATTGTCTTACCGGCCCTTGGTGGGGATACAATAAGCCCCCTTTGTCCTTTTCCCATAGGTGCAAGAAGGTCTATTATCCTCATAGATATATCACCATCAGACCTTTCAAGCTGTATCCTTTCCTTTGGATGTAATGGGGTAAGATTTTCAAATGTTACCCTTGAACGTAATTTAGCTGGGTCTTCACCCTGAACCTTAAGAACCTGAACAAGTGTAAAGTATTTTTCTCCCTGCCTTGGTGGACGAACATCCCCATAAATCGTATCACCTGTCTTTAATCCGTATTTTTTTATTATAACAGGTGAAACATAGATATCATCAGGTGAAGCTGTATAATTATGTATGGATGAACGCATAAATCCGTAATTACCTTCAGGGATAACCTCAAGGACGCCTTCTACCTGTATTACTACCTCACCTGGAAGGAGGATATTCTGGAATGTATGCTGCTCTGTTTTCTGTTGATTTTCAGTGCCTTTTGTAGATTTGACTTCTTCTTTCTCATTTTCTTTCTGGATTTTTTCCTCCTTCTTTTCCTTTTCTTCAAAATATTTCACAATTTCATCAAGCAATTCGGATTTCTTCTTACCAGAAGTATTTATACCGAGTTCAGAACCTATCTTTGTAAGTTCTCTGTATGTTTTGTTTTTAAGTTCACTGGCATCCATAGATATGATAATTTAACAAAATATATCAGTTTGTCAAGTTTTTTTTAATATTCTGTCATTTCAAAGAATGCCTTTAACATTCCTGACCTTGAAGGGTGTCTGAGCTTTCTCAATGCCTTTGCTTCAATCTGTCTTATTCTTTCCCTTGTTACATTGAACATAAGCCCAACATCTTCAAGTGTTCTCGGTATTCCATCAATAAGTCCAAATCTTAACTCAATAACCTTTTTCTCCCTCGGTGTAAGAGAACACATCGCTTTCTCAAGTTTTTCCCTCATGAGTGTTCTTGAGGTAAGTTTATGGGGTGTTTGTGCCTTGCTGTCTTCAATGAAATCACCAAAATTAGTTTCTCCATCTTCATCAATAGGTGTATCAAGGGAAATAATATCATGTATGTTATAATAGAGTCCTTTTATCTTTTCGAGTTCTATTCCACTCTTTTCTGCTATCTCTTCAAATGTTGGCTCTCGGCCAGTCTCCTGCAAAATAATCCTTGCTGCCTTTGAAGCCTTGTGGATAATATCAATCATATGTATAGGAATCTTTATTGTCCTTGATTGCTCTGCTATAGCCCTTGTTATAGCTTGTTTTATCCACCATGTGGAATATGTGGAGAATTTATATCCTTTTTTGTAATCAAATTTATCAACCGCCTTTATAAGACCCGTATTTCCTTCCTGGATTATATCACTGAATTCAAGTCCCCTTCCTATGAATTTTTTTGCAATACTCACAACAAGCCTTACATTCGCCTGGACCATTTTCTGTTTGTGTTCATTTATTTCTTTTTCCAGCTCTGATACTTTCTCTATCCTTTGTTTTATTGTTTCATATTTATCGCATACATCTTTCTCAAGTTTTTTTAATCTCTTTAAATGTTCTTTTAGACTTGTCCCATAAGAGATAATTTCTTCTTTTGAAAGTTTGCATTTTTTCTTCTTTTTCTTCATCATAGAAATCAGTTCGGATGCCTTAAAACCTGTTTTCCTTTCTATGTTTCTAATATAATTCATTTCTTCTTCCATCTGTCTTAAGACATCTTTTTCAGCATCTATAATTTTTTTAAGATATGGGGCTTGAATCCTCAATGTTATTAATTTATTTGTAATCTTGGATTCAAGTTCTTTTATTTTTTCGCTCTTCTCTTTTACTTTTTTCTCACCTGTTTTTATCCCTTCAAGTTCATTCATCCATTTTCTTATAATATTAAAAGACCTAAGAAGAGATGTTCTGTTCTTGTCAAAATATTCTTCCTTCAATCTGAAAAGATCAATATGTATAAATTCCTCCGGTGGAATTGCATTTTCTTTTATCTTTTCGTCGTATGAAAGGAATTTTTTTAATGCAGTCAATGAACTGAAAAGAATCTCGCATATCTTTGCCCTTCCTTCGTCCATTTTCTTCGCTATTTCATACTCCTCTTCTTTTGTGAGAAGGTCAAATTTTCCCATCTCTTTCAGGTAAAGTTTTACTGAATCTGTTTCTTTAATAATATCCTTTGAATGCTCATCAAGCCTTTTTTTCCACTCGGATGATGACTCTGTCACTATCTGAAAACCAACTTTCTGTAATTTTTCAATCACTTCTTCTATCAAAATTTCATCACCACTAAAATAATCTCTTAACTGATCAAAATGTATTTCTCCTTTTGGATTTGCAAGTTTGATTACTTCCTCCCAATCAAAAGATTGTGAACTCATGAAACCTCCTTTTGAAGTTGAGATTTTAATTTTAAAAGATCATTTTGTATCCTTAATATATCCCTTGTATCTTTACCAACTTTTTCAAATTCCTTTATTTTTAAGGAATTTTCAGAAATCTTCTCGTCTATTTTTTTTATCCTCCATCTTTTATACAAATTTTCAAAGACCTCTTCATTACCAATGGATTGTGTAAAGACAAACTCCTGATATTTTTCAGGTATCTTTGTTACTATGTCTTTCTCTACTAATGCATTATTTTTTATCAGTCTTATAGCCTCTCTCAGCTGAACCAGTGAAAACTCTGTTTCATCAATATTCTGGATTTTTTCCTTGTCGTATCGCCCTTCAATTATGGAGATGAGCATTGATAATTCTAACTTCTCAAGAAGTGTTGGTTCATTTTTTTTGTTTTTAACATAATCGATATTTTCTCTATTATTTGTTATTAAAAATTCCCTCCTTATATTTAATTCACTTGCGATTTTTTCAATGTAAATCTCCCTTTTTAAAGGGTCTTTTATCTTTGATAAAACTTCTCTGAATTTTTTGACCACCTTTGTAATTTGAGCAGGCTTTTTTAAATCATGTTTTTCCTTATCATTTTCTATTAATGTAACAATGAAGTCCTTTGAATTCTGAACAATCTCATTTAATTTTTCTACACCGAACTTATTTATAAGCTCATCCGGGTCTTTTACATCCCTGGATGAAACTATAAATATCTCTACATCCTTATCAATGAGTAATCCAAGATTCCTTAAAGAAGCTTCAATACCAGATTTATCCATATCAAAAAATAAAATTATTTTATTTGCATATCTTGACAATATTGAAGACTGATTTTCGGTTAAAGCAGTTCCAAGTGTAGCAAGGACATTCTCAAAGCCCGCTTGAAAACAGGAAAGATAATCAAAATAACCCTCAACTATCATAACCTCTTTCTTTTCCAAAATACTTTTCTTTGAATGGTAAAGTGAATATAATATATTTCTTTTTGAATATACAGGTGATTCTGGAGAGTTTAGATACTTTGGCTCCCCATCCCCTATTATCCTGCCACCAAAACCTGCTATCCTTCCAGTTAGGGCAAATATGGGGAAAATAATACGATTCCTGAAACGTTCTTTTTCCCCTATAAGCCCGAGTTTGAGAAGTATTCCCCTATCGTAAATCTTTGTAAATTTTTCAAGTGTATCCTTATTAGGTGCATATCCAAGCAGAAATTTCTCAATTGTCTCTTCTTTTATATTCCTTTTTTTTAGATAATCCATAGCAAATCTGTCATTAAGAAGTATTGAATGGTAGTGCCTTGCGATATCTTCATTAACCTTGTAATACTTGTCAAGTTCTTCACCTTCAAAATCAACCTCAATGTTCGCATACTGCCCCAATAATTTAACTGCATCTGTGAAAGATAATTTTTCATATTCCTGAACAAATTTTATAACATCTCCCGAAGCACCGCATCCAAAACAATGAAACATCTTCAGACTTGGAGAGACATAAAATGAAGGTGTTTTCTCGTTATGAAAAGGACATAAAGCCTTATAATTCTTCCCAACCTTCTTTAAGGAGATTTTAGAACCGATAAAATCAACGATATCAACTGAATCTTTTATTTTTTCGACCACATCTTTAAGTGGCATAATACAATATAATAAAAAAATCAAAATTCGCAAGTATCTAAAATGATTTGACAAAATTAATATCTTTATTATGTTATCTTGTATGAAGATACATCTCATAGTTGGTGCAAGGCCTAATTTTATGAAGGCTATGCCAGTTTATAATAGACTGGTTGAATCCTGTAAAGATTGGGAGATTAAAATTATTCATACAGGACAGCACTATGATTATGAAATGTCAGAAGCCTTCTTTGAAGTTCTTTCTTTGAAGGAGCGCGATATATTTCTCGATGTCCGTTCAGGTTTACATGGTGAACAGACTGCTAAGATAATAGAAAAACTTGAAAAGGTATTTATAGATGAGAGGCCGGATCTTGTTGTTGTGTTTGGTGATGTTAATTCTACACTTGCAGCATCAATTGTTGCAGCAAAATTAATGATAAAAATTGCACATGTCGAGGCAGGTTTAAGGAGTTTTGATAGGACTATGCCAGAAGAGATTAACAGGATTGTTACGGATGTTCTTTCAGATTATCTCTTTGTTACAGAAGAATCAGGTATTGAAAATCTCAAAAGGGAAGGTGTAGATTTAAGCAGGATTTTTTTTGTTGGTAATACAATGATAGATACACTCTATCAGATTTTACCATTCTGTGATGAAGAATATCTGAAGATTTACAACCTAAAGAAAAATTCATACATACTTGTTACACTCCATAGGCCATCAAATGTTGATGATAGAGAAAGGCTAAAGGAAATAATTTATATCCTTGAGAAAATAGGGAAGGAAAAGACTGTTTTTTTCCCTGTTCATCCAAGGACCAAAAAAATGATAAAGAATTTTTCTATAAAGACAAACAATGTTATACTTGAAAAACCTTTAAATTATAAAGAATTTTTAACACTTGAAAAATACGCTCTTGGTGTTATTACTGATTCTGGTGGTATCCAGGAAGAGACAACTGTTCTTGGTATCCCTTGTATAACATTAAGACCAAACACAGAAAGGCCAATAACTGAGAAGATTGGAACAAATGTAGTTTTAAGAGATAGACCATTAGAATATATTTTAGAACTTGTGAAAGATATGATTGATGGTAGATGGAAAAAAGGAAAAATCCCTGAACTTTGGGATGGTAAAGCATCCTTGAGGATAGTAAATATTTTAAAAAATTTAAAATATACTTGTTAACAATAATTTTTTAAAATGTAGTATATTAAATAAACAAAATAAGGTGAAATGGAGGATATATGGAAAATAAAAAATATGATGTTGAGGCACTTCTTGCGAAAGCAAAGAAGCCAAGTGAAGATGCAATGAGGTTACATCCTTTTTATAAAGGAAAGTTAGAGGTAACCCCAAAATGCAGGATCAAGGACTTTGACGATTTCAGTATATGGTATACACCGGGTGTTGCAGCACCCTGTAAGGATATTCACAAGAATCCAGAGAAGGTATTTGAACATACAAACAAAGGTAATTTTGTTGCGGTTGTTTCTGACGGAACAAGGGTTTTAGGGCTTGGAGATATAGGACCATATGGAGCATTACCTGTTATGGAAGGTAAGGCGATACTATTTAAATATCTTGGTGGTGTTGATGCATTCCCTATATGCCTTAAGACAAAAGATGCAGAGGAAATAATAAAAACCTGTAAGATTATAGAGCCTACGTTTGGTGGAATAAATCTTGAAGATATTGAAAAACCAAAATGTTTTTATGTGCTTGAAAGACTGCGTAAAGAGATGGATATCCCTGTATGGCATGATGACCAGCAGGGAACTGCAGCTGTAACACTTGCAGGGCTTATAAATGCTGTTAAGGTTGTAAAAAAAGATGTAAAAGAAGTAAGAATAGCAATGATAGGTGCAGGTGCATCAAACATAGCTATATTTAGAATGATAACACTTTATGGCTTCAAGCCTGAGAATATAATAATGGTTGATACAAAAGGGATACTACACAGGGAAAGAGATGATTTAAAAACACCTGAAAATAAAGAGAAATGGCATATCTGTGAGATTTCAAATAAAAATAATATAAAAGGCGGAATTCCTGAGGCTTTAAAAGATGCGGATGTTTGTATAGCACTTTCAACACCCGGACCGGATGTTATAAAGAAAGAGTGGATAAAGACCATGGCAAAGGATGCAATAGTCTTCGTTTGTGCAAATCCAATCCCTGAAATGTGGCCATGGGAAGCAAAAGAAGCAGGTGCGAGGATAGTTGCAACTGGAAGGTCTGATTTTGAGAACCAGGTAAACAATTCACTCGGGTTTCCCGGTATATTCAGGGGAACACTTGATGTTGCTGCAAAGACAATAACAGACGAGATGTGTATAGAAGCAGCAAAGGAACTTGCAAAATGTGCAGAAGATAAAGGTTTGAGTGAAGATTATATAATTCCAAAGATGGATGAATGGGAGGTCTTCCCAAGGGAAGCAGCAGCAGTAGGAATGAAGGCAATCGAACAGGGTATTGCGAGGAAGAAGGCAAGGAGGGAGGAACTCCTTAAAAAAGCTGAAGAAATAATAAAAAGGGCAAGGGAAGAAACCCAGGAGTTGATGAAGGAAGGGTTTATAAAGATGGGGTTATAATCCCTTTATAAATCCAATAAATTAAATAAGAAAATTACCTTGCTAAAAAATAGTTTACAAGACCACTAAAGGTTCCTAAAAAGCCACCCAAAAAGGAAAAAGCAATACCATATCCAAGCATATTTCCAATATTATATTTTTCATCAATAGGGACATCACTTAAAGGGTCATACAATGCACCGAATCCAAATCCACTGATAAAACCAGAAAGCATACCTTCTGATATTCCTAAGGTTATAAAATCAAGTATATTATTATCTTTATCGTAATTTAAACCCCGATTCATAAGGGAACTTCCAATTCCTTCTCCTATTACGGGTGAAATGAAAAGTATAGTGTAATTTTCTAATGGTTTGACATCTTTTATCCTCTCACCATCTAATAAATTCCCAAGGATTATATTTGATATTCCACCAAGCAAGCCCTGTATCATATGCTTGTAGAACAATTTCTTGTTTGATTCGTTATAAAAATCACTTAAATATTCATCATTCTCTAAGATTATAAAATCCAGATCCCATTTTATGAAAGGAACAAACTCAGCCTTTTTTAAATGTTGGTAATTTAAACCTGCTAAGAAGCGTGTATTTAAACCTTTTGCTATTAAAATCTTAAAATATGAAGATACATTAACAAATTTACTTATTTCATCTTCATCATTATTTCGACACCAAAAAGATGTGGTTATTTCAACACCAGAATTAACGATTCCAAATTTCTTTTCGTATTCTAAAATGAAAGGTGCAAATGTGAATAAATCGAAATTGCTGAAATTAGAGTAGAACAATGAAGTCCCAATTTTAACGTCTTCATAACCCAATAGTATCTTGGCAAAGTTTAGATGGTCCAGGTTTATTGAGTTTTTCCTGTTAAAATCATAGCTTGTTATACCAATCCCGCTATAAACACTGAACTTATAGTTAAAAAATGAGAAGATTAGTATGAACATATTTAACCTCCTATTTTTTACCTATTGATACAGTTCTTTTATACTGGATAAAATTAGGACTTTCCATATCTTTTATCCTTATCAGAATAATATAAATACCTGATTGAAGAATTTTACCATTATCATCCCGACCATCCCAGTAAAAATAAGAAAATTCGCCACCTGCATCAAATGATGTTTTTCTTATTATCTTTCCCCTTAAATCAAATATAAAAATGTCTATATGGTTTCTTAAATATTCAAGAGGGAATGTAATAAGTGTTTGTTCATCTATTCCATCACCATCCGGTGTGAATACCTTAGGATGAATAATAATCTCTTTCTCACCTTCAATACCTGAAAGGAATATTGAATTCTTATAACCCGGTGTTCCACCTTTTATGACCGAATATCCAAAGTTCTGAACCTCTGTCGGGAAATCAGGATTTATCCTTTCAATACTGTATCCTTTCAATGTCTTTTCGTATTTATAAATATCCATGGGAAATGAATCATTTGAGAAAAATGCTATTGAATCAGATGTGTTTGAAAAGGATAAAGATGAAACACCTAATGGACAGGGGATATTACCATACACAGCATAGAATTCAGAAGAATTATTTGCAATCACAAGGTAGCTTTTCCCCTTCATAACAAAATCGCCAAATTTTTTACCATCAATCATCCATCCTGAAACATCAATATCAAAATCAGTTCTGTTAAAGATTTCTATCCATTCACAACCCACCTCAGGGTTTGGCATAATCTCATTTATAACAACATCAGATGGAAAATCACCTTTTCTGTAATATCTTGATTTTAATGAAACAGAGGTCTTCGCAAAGATATGATGAAAACCTTCATTCACATTGAATGGTATCTGCATATTTAATTCATCACCCTGTGGGATATTCACATAATGGATTTTTATAATCTCTCCATTATCCAGAAGACCATTCCTGTTCGTATCATCGAATATTATTATTGAATCGTAAAAATTCGTGGTTGAAACATTCTTTAAAGATAAAAATATTGTATCATTTAAGATTTCTATATTCTTTATATAAATACCACTTAAAAGATAGTTGGAATTCCTTCTTCCAGCGGTATTACCTGTTGTATCATTGCACAGAAATTCATTATCACCTGTAAATCCAAATTCAGGTGTCCCCCTTTCTATTGAAATACCATCGGGAGGTGATATAACTGGAACGAATATATCGATTGTTTCATTTGTTGGTGAATAGATAAGATAAATATAATCATTTCCTGAAAGACCATCACCGATTGTTGTATTACCTACTCTTAAAATCACAGTTGAATCAGTGAATCTGTAAGGCATAAAATATGTCCCATCACCAGTATCAGTGTATTCAGGGTCAAGTATTATAGCATAAAAATAAGGAGGTATCTTCGTTGTTCCTGAAATTAAATTTTTTTCAGGAAAATTATCCCATTTTATAATGGTATCTTTCGCATTATTATCTGCAATTTTAAAAAAAGAGATATCAATCGTATCAGGCCCGGTATTATAAAGCTCTATAAATTCATTCCTATCACCCGGTGTTCCTGAACCGGATTCAAGCCCTTTCGGATTAGACATCACTTCGTTTATTATGATTCTTGATATCAAAATAATAAAAATCATTTTTCATTTCTTATCTTTTCAAATATATAATCTATGTTTCTTATATAGTTTTCAATCGAAAATAATGACTTTATTTCATCTTCACTTAAATATTTTCTAATCTCTTTATCTTTAATTAGATTATCAATAAAACTTTCTTTATCTTTTGAAAGGAAGGCATTCTTTTGAACCAGCTCGTAAGCGTGTTTCCTTGATAATCCTTTTAATATTAATTTTGTCAATATTGATGAGGAATATATAATTCCACCTGACTTTTCAAGATTTTCTTTTATCTTATCTTTGTTTATCTCAAGGCCATTTATAATATAATTCAGTGTCTTTATCATATACCCTGTAATTTCAGATGCATCCGGGATAACAATTCTTTCAACTGATGAATGGCTTATATCCCTTTCGTTCCAGAGTGCATTATTTTCAAGAATTGGAAGAAGATAACCTCTCAGAATCCTTGCCATACCACACAACCTTTCAGATAAAATCGGATTTCTTTTATGCGGCATAGCAGAGGAACCTTTTTGTCCTTCTTTAAATGGCTCTTTAAGTTCGTCAATCTCACTCCTTTGAAGATTCCTTATTTCAAATGCAATCCTTTCTATCCCTTCACCAATCATAACAAGCGAGAACATAAATTCACAGTATCTATCCCTTGGAATAATCTGTGTTGATACTGGTTCTACTTTAAGTCCGAGTTTATTCAATGCTATTTTTTCAATTTCAGGAGGTATCTGAGAATATGTTCCAACAGCACCGGATATCTTTCCAAAAGATATTTTATCAATTGTTTCTTCTAATCTTTTTTGGCATCTTTTCATCTCTGCATACCAGGATAAAAATTTCAATCCTAATGTTATCGGTTCTGCATGTATCCCATGTGTTCTACCCATTGAGATTAAATACTTATTCTCTTCCGCTTTTTTAAGTATACTTTTATTTAAATCATCAAGCATTGATAGTATCTTTAAAAGTGTTTCTCTAAGGAGTATCCCATTTGCTGTATCAATAACATCAGAAGATGTTAATCCAAAATGAAAGAATCTCCCTTCTTTACCTGTTTGTTCTTCTATCGATTGAACAAATGCAATTACATCATGCCTTGTTTTTTCTTCAATCTCTTTGATTTTTTTAATATTTACCTTTGCTTTTTTCTTGATTTTCTCAGATACCCTTGGAATTATCTTCATTTCTTCAAGTGCTTCAAGAACTGCAATCTCTACATCAAGAAATTTTTTAAATTTGTTTTCTTCTGACCATATTTTACTTATCTCATGAACCGAATATCTTTCAATCATTCATACCCCCATAGTTTTTCAAAGTATTTCTTTAATTCTAAGGCTATATCTTTGTCGCTTATCAGAATATTCACTTCATTATTCTTTTCAAGTGCGGAATAAGTCCAGTTTGTAGAACCTATCAAAACCTTTTCTCCATCAAATATACCGAATTTGCAATGTGTTGTGGTATCAGGGTCATCAAACCTCACAGGTATATTATATTTCTTGAGTGTTTCAGCAAATGCAAAATTTGAAGCATTTAGATTATTATCATAAGAAGAAGAATCAAGTAAGACCTTTATCTCAATACCTCTTTCTTTTGCATGAACAAGTTCATCAAGTAACATTGACACCTGATTATAACCATCGAGTTTTGCCACATATATTACAAAATAAATATATTCATCTGATAATCTGATAAGGTCTCTAACAACAGGGAAATAGTCCCTGTTTGTAACAAGTTTTATATCAGGTAAGGAATCATTGTTTTTGGTGCATCCAAAGAAAATAATAATAAAAATGAAAAACCTTTTCATAAAATCATCTTAATAAATAATATATTCTGTGTCAAATAAAATTTTTTTACTTTAATCCACTGTTATTGTCTTTGATATATTTTTAGGATAGTCTGGGTCTATCCCTTTTGAAACGCAGAATTTGTATGCAAGTATCTGGAAGAAGACCGTTCCACATATCGGGACTAAAAATTTATTATCTGTAGGGAGTGGAACAAACAAATCACTTTCATTCATTAATTCCTTGTCTTCTGGTGCAATTGTTATAATCTTACCAAGCCTTGTTTTCACTTCATTTATATGTGATAATGTGAAGAATTTATCTTCCTTATTTGAGATGAAAAATACCGGATAGTTTTTCTCAACTATTGATAATGGTCCGTGCTTGAACTCACCTGAATACATACCTTCTGAATGCACATAGACAACTTCCTTTATCTTCAGAGAAGCTTCAAGAGCAGCAGGATATGTGAGACCATAACCTAATATATAGAATTCTTTGTAATCCTTTATATGCTTTAAAACTTCTTCAGAATACTCTTCAGAAATTTTAATAGTCTTTTTTATTATCTCGGGTATCTCTTCAAAATATATATTTGGGAATTTTTTCAATCTCTTCTTAGCACTCAGGACTGAAAGATAAAGGAAAAGGACAGATTGATTTATAAATGTTTTTGTTGCTGGAACAGATATTTCAATGTCTGAAACTATTGGTAGAACTATATCCGAATTCAAAGCAATAGTTGAACCGATATTGTTCACTACGGATATTATTTTACCTTTGGTTTTCTTCCTGAAAATATCACAAACATTCTTAACATCCTTTGTCTCTCCACTCTGTGAGACAGCAATAAGAACATCATCGTCTTCAATGATGGATGAGAAGAAAACACCAAAATCACTCGCAAACGATATATTTAACAATCTATCGGCAATCGTTGAAAAATAATAGGTTCCAAGTAAAGATGCATGATAAGATGTTCCAGCGCCTGTTATATAGATATTTCTTGCAGAATTTATAAGGTCAACAGCCTCTTCATAAACTACATTTGTTGAAAGAAGACCCAAAAGATTTGATACCTTCTCAGGTGATTCATATATCTCTTTTATCATAAAATGAGGAAAATTTCCCTTCTCTGCCTTCTCTATATCTATATCTGTTTTGGTTATCTTCCTTTTTATCTCTTCACCATTTTTGGTATCCCTTAAAATGTAATAATCACTCCCGAATTCAATCATTTCACCATCATTTAATATCAGTATATCCTTTGTATGGTCAAGTATAGAAGCGAGGTCACTTGAAACACATGTAAAATTTATTCCTTTCCCGAAAAATAGAGAAGAGCCCTTTTTTACTGCGAACATCCTGTCTTCTTTTATGTCTGTTATAATAAATGCATAATCGCCTTCAAGTTCTTTTATAGCAAGAAGGATTGCATCTATCATATCTTTCTTTAGATTTTTATAATCTTCAACAATATGTAATATGACTTCCCCATCGTTTTCACCATTAAGTTTATGACCCGATTCAATCAATCTTAATCTCAACAAAGGGGTATTTATTATATTACCATTATGTGCACCAATGAGCGCTCCTTTACAATCTTTATGTGGTTGTGCATTATTCCTTGATGGAATACCAAAGGTTGCCCACCTTAATTGTATTATTCCACGTTTACCTTTAAGTTTTTTAAATCTGTATTTCTCCCCAACTTCTTCAATCCTTCCAACATCTTTCTTAATTACAAATTCATTCTTTGAATTTATCACTGCAACACCTGATGTATCATAACCCCTATAAGATAATCTTACACCTGCATTAAATAAGATATTACCTAAGTTTTCTTCTTCATCTTTATATATTATACCGAAGAATCCACACATATTTTTAGGTTATTTTAAAAAATATTTTTGTCAAGAAAGATTAAAAAATAATGTAAAAAATTACTTGACAATTTTCTATAAAAATCATATAGTAAAATAAAAAAAGGAGGTTACTGTGGAATTTGGTTTTACTTATAAGGATGTTTTTAGAAGCGTAAGGCTTGGCGCTTCTCCTAAAAAAATATGGATTGGACTCGTAGGAATTTTGATCTCTATTGTTTTTTATGCTATTTTTTCCTACATAGGGTTTCTTTTAAGTGGTTGGGGTATAAAAACTATATGGCAGCAATTCAGATTCATCCCCTGGCCATTTTATAATGCAAATTTAACATGGTATGGTTGGATTTTCTGGATAATTGGTGCCCTAATAGCTTTGTTCTTTTATTTTGTTACATCAACAGCAATATCAAAGGTAACCTACGAACAGCTTAAAGGTGATGAATTCTATGAATCAAAAGAAGCCTGGAAGTTTGCTTATAAAAACTGGAAAGGAACATTTCTTTCACCTATCTATCTTGGTATCTTCATAGGTATATTACTCCTTGTCGGTCTTTTCTTTGGTCTTGTGGGAAGGATACCATATGTAGGACAGATTATAATAGCACTTTTCTCGATACCACTTATTTCAGGTGCTTTCTTCATTGTTTATCTCTCTATTGTTTTGTTTGTTGTTATGATAATAGCACCTGCAGTTGTATCAACAACTGAGAGCGATACATTTGATACATTATTTGAAGGATTCAGTGTCCTGAATGACCAGACATGGAGATTCTTCCTGTGGGAATTTATACTTGTTATCTGTACATTCCTTGCAACATTTGTTTTTGCACTACTCTTACTTTATACCTTGAAATTAACACACTGGGCATTGGGTGTGTGGCAGGGACCAAGAAACTGGCTCTCTGTTATGTGGGAACAGGGAAAATGGTATCTATATTTTCCATTTGCCCCAACATTCTTGCTGCAATGGTTCCCGGGCATAGTTCAACCAATGAACTTCCCATCTTTAGCAACACTTTCAGTTAACCCCGGTATTACAACACCATTTGCAGGTTTTATTCTCGGCCTTGTTTTCTATTTTGTAGCATTTGCAATCTTTGGTTATGCACTTGCATCTTTCCAGGCGGGACAGACAATTATATACATAACCCTTGTTAAACTGAAAGATGACAAGAATCTTTTGGAGAAGAAGGAAGAGGTTTTTGAGGCAGAGATGAAAGAAGAAGAAAAAGAAGCTGAACCTGAAGAGAAAAAGGAAGAGGAAAAAAAAAGAGTAGCTAAAAGAAAAACAAAAAAGAAGTAGTTTTATCAGTATATTTTTGAAATAAATTTTATAAGGGGGCTTTTAAGCCCCCTTTTTTTAAGAATGTTAAAACTTAATCAGATAGAAAGAGAGACATTTAAATACCATCTTTTATTCTCATTATTTAATGGAATTTTAAACGGTGGTCTTGCATTACAGGAAATTATATTAAAGAAGAAATTTATAAGTCCAAACACTGTTATTACAATTGCGGTAATGCTCTGGCCTGTTTCAAATCTTTTTTCAATATATTGGGGCTACTATCTTGAACATATAGAAGATAGAAAGAAACTATTTTATCTGGCAGGTTTTTTGGGTAGATTACCACTTGCTCTTTCAATATTTGTGAAGGAAGGTTATCAGCTGCTCCCTATACTTTTTATTACATACTTTTTTAATTCATTTATAATTCCTGTCCAGAATACTATTTTTCAAAAGAATTATACTGAAAAGAAGAGGAATATTCTTTTTGGAATATCAATATCCGTATATTCAATTTTCACACTGATAACATCCACAATTATCGGAAAGCTACTTGATATGAATGAAGGTGCTTTTGGTATAATATATTTATTATGTGGTCTTTCTGGGTTTTTATCACTGATATTTCTCTCTAAAATAAAAATAAATGAGAAAAAAATAAAAAAAGTTGAAAAATTCTCCATATTTTCACCTATTATGAATATGATAAAAGAATTCAGGGAAAATAGAAATTTTCTACAATTTGAGATAGCCTTCACAATCTATGGTATGGGTATCCTCCTTGTCCTTGCTATTATCCCGCAATTTTTAGTGAACAAGATAAATATGAATTATTCGGAGATATCTTTTGTTAGAGTATTTATGCTGCATCTGGTATTTGCAATATTTATGCCCCTTAGTGGGTATTTGAATAGATACATACATCCTATAGGTCTTACAGGTTTTAGTTACTTTCTTTTATTTATTTTTTCAACTTCAATTGGTTTTATACCCTACCAGACACTTTTTCCTGCAAAAAGCCTTGTAGTCTTAGTATTTTTTATATATGCAGTTGCTATGACCGGTGTTGAGATAACATGGTATTTGGGCTCAATTTATTTTACAAGGGGTAAAGATGCAATAGTCCACCAGAGTATTCATGTTACATTAACAGCAATAAGAGGCCTTCTTGCACCACCACTTGGTCTTTTAATTATGAGTAAAGTGAATGACCTTGCAGCATTTCTTACCGGTTCTTTGTTCTTTTTAATATCTTCATTCGTTATGCTCAATCTCTACAGAAAAATAAAAAGAAAGATTGACTAATGTTGATTTTATTATAAAATAGTTATATGGAAAATGAACTTGACCAGATAAAATTTAGAAAAGAAAAACTTGAAAAATTGAAATCTATGGGCATTCTGCCATATCCTTATAATTTTAAGAGGACACATTATTCTATAGATATAAAATCCAATTTTGAAGAACTTGAAAATAAAGAGGTAAAGGTCTGTGGAAGGATAAAGACAAGAAGGATGCATGGAAAGGCCTGTTTCGTTGATATAGATGATGCGAAAGGAAAAATACAGATTTATTTCAGGAATGATTTACTTAATGAAAAATATGAAATTGTGAGACTTATAGACATTGGTGATTTTATAGGTGTGAAAGGTAATGTTTTTAAGACTCATACTGGTGAGATAACAATTCTTTCAAACGATATAACTATCCTTGCAAAATCACTCCATCCTTTACCTGAGAAATGGCACGGTATTAAAGATATTGAAATCAAATATAGGGAAAGATATCTTGACCTTATATCAGATGAAAACGCGAGGGAAAGATTTATTAAAAGGACAAAAATAATAGGACTTATAAGGGAATTTTTCATAAAAGAAGGATTTATAGAGGTTGAAACACCCATATTACAACCTGTATATGGTGGTGCACTTGCAAAGCCATTCAAGACTATGTATAATGTTTTAAAAAGAGAATACTATTTAAGGATTGCTAATGAGTTATATCTAAAAAGATTGGTGATTGGTGGTATGGAGAAGGTGTTTGAAATGGGGAAAATGTTCAGGAATGAAGGCCTTGACAGGTTTCATAATCCTGAATTCACAAACCTTGAGGCATACTGGGCTTATGCAGATTACTACGATATGATGGAACTTGTTGAAAGGCTTTTCTCATTTTTGTTAAAAAATCTTTTTGGAACAAATGTAATAAAATTCCAAGGTGAAGAAATAACTTTCCCTGAGAAATGGCAAAGATTCAGATATTTTGATATAATAAAAGAAGAAACAGGTGTTGATTTTATGCCACTTAATTTTGAGGAAACCAAGAAAAAGGCAAACGAACTTAATGTCAGTACAGAAGGTAAATTTACAAAAGGTAAAATCCTTGATGCCGTGTTTGATAAATATGTTGAACCACACCTCTTGAACCCAACTTTCATTATGGATTATCCAATAGACATTTCACCACTTGCAAAAAAACACAGGGAAATACAGGGGCTTGTTGAAAGGTTTGAACCATTCATTGCAAGAATGGAAGTTGGTAATGCATATTCTGAATTAAATGACCCTGAAGAACAAAAGGAGAGGTTTTTAAATCAGGCTGAACTTAGAAAAAAAGGAGACCTTGAAACAGAATCTTTTGATGAAGATTTTATAAATGCTATGTATTATGGTATGCCACCTATGGGTGGTCTTGGACTTGGCATTGACAGAATAGTTATGCTTCTTCTTGACTGTGATTCAATAAGGGATGTTATCCTTTTTCCACAGCTTAAAGAATGAATTATAAATTATTCGTATCAAAAAGATATGTGAGAATAAAAAAGGATGAATTATTTAAGTCATTAATAACAATATTTTCTATAGTTGGTATTGCTATCGGTGTTGGAACATTGATAGTGGTTCTATCCGTTATGAACGGGATGCAAAATGACCTGAGGGAAAAGATTTTGGGAACGAATGGACACATACTTGTATCAAAATTTTATGGAGAAGAAATATACGATTATGAATTAATTATAGATTCTTTAAAGAAAGTTAATGGGATTATTGGTGCAACTCCATTCATATACACAAAGATACTTATAAGGAATAAAGATAATGTTGATGGAATAATAATGAAGGGAATAGATACATTAACATTTGATGAGGTGAGCAATTTAAGAGAAAAAATAATTCTTGGAAAATTTGAACTCGGTGATGATGGTATAATACTCGGTAATTATGTTGCTGATGGATTGTTTGCCCATATCGGTGATACTGTGGAGGTTGCATTACCTTTTTCCGAACTTGTAACACCTTTCGGGATTATCCCAAGGACAAAGAGATTTGTTGTGAAAGGAATATTTGATGCGGGTATGTATGATTTTAATTCGACACTTTCACTGGTCTCAATCAAGTCAGCACAGGAGATGATGGGAAGAAATGGTGTGAGTGGTATTGAATTGACCACAAATAATATATATAAAGTAAAAGATATATCAAAGAGGATAGTTTTATTGTTAGGTTATCCTTACCGCGTATCAGACTGGATTGATATGAACAGAAATCTTTTTGCAGCATTAAAATTAGAGAAATTCGCAATGTTTGTGATATTGATACTTATTATTATAGTTGCCGCATTCAATATTATGAGTATACTGATTATGACAGTTATTGAAAAGACAAGAGAAATAGGGATACTCAAGGCAATAGGTTCAACTTCAAAGGATATAATGCATATATTTGTAATAGAAGGTTTGATTATAAGTATTATAGGGACTATTTTGGGTTTAATAATAGGTTATACACTCTCCTGGGCACTTGGGAAATATAAATTCATTTCTTTACCTTCTGATGTTTATTTTCTTGACAAATTACCGGTAAAGATGGAAATAACCGATTTTATAATTGTGTCCATTTCAGCAATTATGCTTTCACTTCTTGCTACGCTTTATCCGGCAAGAAGGGCATCAAAGATGGATCCAGTGGAGGCAATAAGAAATGAATGAAATATTAACACTGAAAGATGTTAGGAAGGTCTTTATAACATCATCAGAACATCTTGAGGTTTTAAAAGGTGTAAATTTCAATGTTTATAAAAATGATTTTATTTCAATTGTAGGCCCTTCAGGTTCAGGAAAATCAACATTATTACATATTATTGGTGGGCTTGAGCATCCTACATCAGGAGAGGTTCTATTTCTTGGTAAAGATCTTTACAGAAATACAGAGGAAGAGATATCTAATATAAGAAATAAATCAATAGGCTTTGTATTCCAATTCCATCATCTTTTGCAGGATTTTACCCTCCTTGAAAATGTAATGCTTCCTTTACTTATATGTAATATGAGTTTCAGAGATTCAAGGAAAAAGGCACTATCCATTATTGAAAGGTTTAATCTTTCACACAGGATAAACTATAAGCCAAACCAGCTTTCCGGTGGTGAAAGACAGAGGGCAGCTATCGCAAGGGCTCTTATTAATGACCCTGAAATATTACTTTTAGACGAGCCAACCGGGAACCTTGATGAAGAAAATGCATCTATAGTGGTTGATGTAATAAAAGGGCTCAAAGACAGGACGGTTATCCTTGTTTCCCATAACGAAAAAGTTGCGAAAATAGCAAAAAAAGTATATATTATAAGAAAAGGAGTCCTTGAAGCATATGAAATGTGATAAATGTAAAAAAAATGAGGCGAAATTGAATATTTATGAAATAGAAAAAGATGGAGTTAAGGTAATCCGGCATCTCTGCGAAGATTGTGCAAAAATGGAAGGTATAGAAGATAAGATATCTTCACCTGTATCTATGAGACCATGTCCAAGATGTGGAAAAACATATGAAGAGATATTAGAAAAGATGGAATTAGGTTGTGAAGAATGCTATTCAAATTTTAAGCCTATTTTAATATCAATTTTTAAGAAGATTCAGGATACCGATAGATTTGGTGGAAAGGTTATTCAACGTTTCAACGAAGCATTGTTAATAAAGATGAAGTTAAGAAATCTCAAGAAAAAACTTGAAAGACTTATTGAAATTGAAGATTATGAAGAAGCTGTTAAGGTAAGGGATAAAATAGAAAAATATGAGGAAGAGTTGAAGATATATGAGGATAATTGATAGGATAGAAGAGGTCCCAAATTATCTTAAAAATAACGGAAGCTATAATGATATTGTTATGTTTACAAAAATGATTATGAAAAGAAATTTATCTGAGTACTGTTTCCCCAACAAGATGCTGGATAATGAAAAGGAGGAACTTAAAAAATACATAACTGAATACCTTGAAAGTAAGAAATTATTCCAGAATCACTATGATTTAAAAGAGCTCGAAACAGATGAAAGGGAAATCTTGAGGGAAAGATTTCTTATAGATGATAAGATTACTTTAAAACCACAAGGTTATATTATGTTTAACAATGAGTTTGATAGCGGTATAATTCTTAATTATGAAGACCATCTTACCTTCTTTAACCTTTTTTCAGGACTTGAAACAAATTTGAATTATGAAGATTTGGTCTCTAAATTCTATATAATTTCAAAGGAATTTAAAATATCTTTAAATGAACAATTCGGTTATCTTACATCTTCACCTTTTTATTCAGGAACAGGTATAATTATAGAATCCTTTCTCCATCTTCCAAGTATTGTTATAACAGACAAATTCAAAGAGGTCGTTTTAAATGCAACAGAAAGAGGATTTATAATATATCCTTATTTTGAAGATAACAGGACCGCAGTGGGAAGTATCTTTGTGATAAGAAATAAGTATACTTTGAAATACTCTGAAGAAGAACTTATTGAGAGCTTTAAAAAATTTGTAGAAGAAATAATAATACTGGAATACAACCAAAGGAAATATATAATTGAATATGCTAAAAAAGAAATAGAAGATAGAATATGGAGGGCTTATGGTGTCCTTCTTTATGCGAAATTACTTATGTTTGATGAATTTTTGAATCTTTTTTCTGCATATAAGCTCGGTCTAAACTATGGAATAATAAAGGATACACCTATTGACTTTATCAATAAATTTATTATATTTACACAAAATAAACATTTAAAATACTTGGATATTGGAGATGATGAAACGATTGAAGAGAAAAGGGCTAAATTTGTTAAATTAAACCTTGGAGGTAAAATTGTATAAAGATTCGAGATTTTCTGAACATTTAAATAGAATTCTTCAGATAGCAGAAAGAGAGGCAATGAGTAGGAATCTCTATCAAATCACAGTGGAACTTTTGCTTCTCACAATCATAAACGATGCACAAAATAAAGCTTTTGAGATATTAAAAGAGGCTGGTGTTGATATTCCAAGGGTCAGAAAGGAACTTGAAGATTATATTGAAAAGGAAAGAGGTTTTGGTTATCAGAGTTTCCAAAAGAGGGGTAATATACAATTTGATTCAAAGACAATGGAAGCCTTTGACATTGCAAAAAGGGAAATGATACAGAGATCTGGAACTGTTATGGGGACA
Source organism: Caldifarciminota bacterium (assembly GCA_965649055.1). Classification (GTDB taxonomy): domain Bacteria; phylum Hydrothermota; class UBA3072; order UBA3072; family B12-G15; genus CBFGJG01. The sequence continues at coordinate 42,284 of CBFGJG010000005.1, read as the reverse complement.
GAACATTTATTACTTGGTATAATACAGGTGGAGAATTCATTTGCTTCTGAGCTATTGATGGAATACTCACTGGATATTACAAGGGCAAGAAATATAATGTTAACACTCTACGAATCGGAAAGAAAAAGTAGAAAAAAAATTGGTTAAACACTTGAATACTATACAAGGGACCTTACACAGCTTGCTGAAGATGGAAAACTTGATCCGGTGATAGGAAGGGAGAAAGAAATAGAGAGGGTGATACAGGTTCTTTCAAGAAGGAAGAAAAATAATCCTGTTTTGATAGGTGAACCTGGTGTTGGGAAAACAGCAATAGTAGAAGGGCTCGCACAGAGGATTGTGCTAAAAGAAGTTCCTGACGCCCTGCTCGAAAAGAGGATTTTAAGCCTTGACCTTGCTGCTGTTATTGCCGGAACAAAATACAGAGGTCAGTTTGAAGAAAGGCTCAAGAATATACTGTTTGAGTTACAGGAATCAAAAAACATAATACTTTTTATTGATGAGATTCATACACTTGTTGGTGCTGGTGCTGCCGAGGGTGCTATTGATGCATCAAATATGTTAAAACCTGCACTTGCAAGGGGTGAGATTGAATGTATAGGTGCAACAACTATGGAAGAATACAGAAAACATATTGAAAAGGACGGTGCCCTTGAAAGAAGGTTCCAGATAATTATTGTTGACCCACCAACCGTTGATGAGACAATAAAGATATTAAAAGGTCTTGCCCCAAAATATGAGGCACATCATAAAGTTAAATATTCAGAATCTGCTATTGAAGCATCTGCAAAACTTGCGGATAGATATATAAATGAAAGATACCTCCCGGATAAGGCGATTGATGTATTGGACGAAGCAGGTGCAAGGGTAAAATTATTATCATCACAGTATCCGGAAGAATTGAAAAGACTTGATAAAGAATTAAAGGAAATAAATGAAAAGCTTAGTGAGGTTCGAAACGAAGGTAAATATGAGCTTGCAATTGGGCTTAAAAATAAAAGGGATGAGGTTGAGAAGAAGATACAGATAGAACGTGATAAATGGAAAAAACAAAAAGATAGTATCCTTGGTGAAGTGAGCGAGGAGGATGTAAGATACGTTATTTCCATGTGGACAGGTATTCCGCTTGTAAAGATAGAAGAAAAGGAATCTGAAAAATTACTGAAGATGGAAGAAGAACTGAAGAAAAGGATTGTTGGACAGGATGATGCAATCGCCATAATTGCAAAGGCATTAAGAAGAAGCAGGACCGGTCTTAAAGACCCGCGTAAACCAATAGGTTCTTTTATTTTCCTCGGTCCAACAGGTGTTGGAAAAACAGAACTCGCAAGACAGATAGCAATATTCCTGTTCAATTCTGAGAATGCACTTATAAGACTTGATATGAGTGAGTATATGGAAAAATTCAATGTTTCAAAACTTATAGGTGCTCCTCCGGGTTATGTCGGTTATGATGAAGGTGGTCAGCTGACTGAAAAAATAAGAAGGAGGCCGTATTCTGTTGTTTTATTCGATGAAATTGAAAAGGCACATCCTGATGTCTTTAATATTCTATTACAGATTCTTGATGATGGGAGCCTGACAGACGCCTACGGTAGAAGGGTTTCTTTCAAGAATGCAGTTATAATAATGACATCAAATATTGGAACAAAAGAACTTATGAGGGGAACACAGGTAGGTTTTCAGAAGGATGATGCTGAAAAAGATTATAACAAGATGAAGGAATATCTGGTTGAAGAGGTGAAAAAGACATTTAATCCAGAATTTGTAAATAGGGTTGATGCAGTAGTTGTATTTAGAAAACTTGAAAAAGATATAATGAAAAAAATCATAGATATACATTTTGAAGAAATACAGGAAAGGGTGAAAGACAAAGGTTATGAAATTTCTCTGACAGATGAGGCAAGGGAATTTCTTATAGAGAAAGGTTTTGATCCTGAATTTGGTGCAAGACCACTTTTGAGGGTTCTTAATACATACCTTGAAGACCCACTTGCCGAAGCAATATTACAGGGTAGATGGAAGAAAGGGACAAAGATTGTTGTCTCAAGAGAGGATGATAAACTTATATTCCTGTCATCCGAACCTGTTTCATTAGGTGTATAAAGATAAAATTTAGCATTCAATCCTTTATTTTATATCAAGAAATGACCGCTTTTTGAGAAAGTCTTGACTTAAAAAAATTTATTATTATAATTCTATTAATGAAAAATAACGAGATAGCAAAGATTTTTGAGAAGATTGCAGATGCATTGGAGATAAAAGGGGAAAATAAATTTAAAATAATTGCATATCGAAATGCTGCAAGATCTTTAAATGACCTGACAGAAGACATAGAAGATATTGTAAAAGAAGGAAGAATCAGGGAAATCCCGGGTATTGGTGAAGGGATTGCAAAAAAGATAGAAGAATACATAAAAACAGGTAAAATAGAAAAATATGATGAGGTTGTAAAAGATATACCTGAGGGGCTTTTCGAACTTCTTAACATCCCTAATCTTGGTCCTAAGACAATTAAACTTGCTTATGAAGAACTTGGTGTTCAGAATCTCCAGCAACTCATAGAGGTTATAAATAATGGTAAGCTTGAAAAACTGCCTATGATGGGTAGAAAAAAAATAGAAAATATCCAGGATGGTATAAAACAATATCTCTCTTTGAAAAATACAAGGAGAAGATATCCAATTGGAATAGTTGAGAAGGTGGTTGATTACTTTGTTAATGAACTAAAGAAGAGTAAAATGATAAAAAATATAGAGGTTGCTGGTTCATACAGAAGACATTGTGAAACAATCGGGGATATAGATATACTTGTGGCTGGTGAAGATGGAGAAAAAATTGTTGAATACTTCACAAACTTAAAGAATGTTCAGAAGATTCTTTCAAAGGGTGATACAAAAGGCTCAATAATAGATAACCAGATAAATATACAGATTGATTTAAGGGTTGTCCCTGAAAAATCATTCGGTGCTGCATTACAATATTTTACAGGTTCCAAGGCACACAATGTTAAATTAAGGGGCATAGCAAAAGATAAAGGATTAAAGTTGAGTGAATACGGGATATTTAAAAATGAAGAATTCTTGTGTGGTGAAAAGGAAGAAGATATTTATAATTTGCTTGGGCTCATATGGATACCACCTGAATTAAGGGAAGATAGAGGAGAAATTGAACTTGCACAGAAAGGTAAGATTCCAGAAATAATTAATTTAAGAGATATAAAAGGTGATTTGCATATTCATTCTGATTATTCCGATGGTTCGGATAGTATAAAAGAGATTGCAAGATACGGTATAAAGTTAGGATATGAGTATATAGGGATAGCAGACCATTCTATGAGTGTTAAATATGCTGGTGGTCTTGAGATAGAAAGAATATATAAACAGATGGAAGAGATAGATGAATTGAATAAAAAAATTAAAGGTATAAAGATTTTGAAAGGTGCTGAGGTTGATATATTGAAAAATGGAGAATTGGATTTTCCGGAAGATGTTTTAAAAAAACTTGATTATGTTATAGCAGCTATACATCAGGGGTTTAAAAAAAATGTAACAGAAAGGATACTTTCAGCAATGGATAATCCTTATGTAAAGATAATAGCACATCCTACCGGAAGATTACTCTCAGGTAGGGAAGGATACGATGTAGACATTGAGAAAGTATTTATGAAGGCTAAAGAGAAAAATATTTTACTTGAAATAAACTCATATTATGATAGACTTGATTTAAACGAGGTGAACGCTAAAAGAGCAAAGGAGTTCGGAATTAAGTTGATAATAAATACAGATGCACATAATATAAAAATGATGGAAGATATTAAATATGGCGTCTTTCTTGCAAGAAGAGCATGGCTTAATAAAAGTGACATAATAAATACAAATAATTATAAAAATTTAATAATGTTTCTGAAAAATGGATAGAATTTTTATACTTGGTGGTTCAAAATTGTCCGGAGAAATAGAGGTAAGTGGTTCCAAAAATGCAGTATTACCAATTATGGCAGGAACCCTTATCCAGGAAGGAGTTTACAGGATAAAAAATGTTCCACTATTAATGGATGTATACACAATGGCAGATGTTTTAAGGGTTCTTGGTGTAAAGGTTCAGTTTGAAGAAAATTCAGTTGTTATAGATACAAGAGGTGCAGTTGGTTATGAAGCACCTTATGATATTGTGAAGAAGATGAGAGCAAGTTATTATGTTTTGGGCTCACTTGTTTCAAGACTTAAAAGGGCAAGGGTATCTTTACCGGGTGGATGTGTTCTCGGTCCAAGACCTGTTGATTTACATATAAAAGGATTGAAGGCTTTGAATGTTTCTGTGAACATAATTAATGGTTATATAGAAGCCGAGGCAGATAGGATAAAAGGTAATAAGATATACCTTGAGGGGGATAAAGGTTCAAGTGTCGGTGCAACTATAAACACAATATTTGCAGCAACAAGATGTGAAGGGGAAACTATTATAAATGGAGCAGCAATTGAACCTGAGGTTTTAGATGTTATCAGTTTTTTAAAGAAGATGGGAGCAGATATAGAAGGAGAAGGAACAAAGGTAGTAAAGATAAGAGGAAAAAAAGAGTTCACACCTGTTGATTATGAAGTTATACCCGATAGGATTGAGGCAGGGACATTTTTATCAGCTGTTGCAGCAACAGGTGGTGATGTAACAATTAAGAATGTTATACCTGAACATCTTGAGAATGTTATTGAAAAATTAAAAGAAGCCGGTGTTAATTTGAGTGTATATGAAAAAAACATCAATATCAAATCTGAAGGGGAGATAAAACCTGTTGATATTGTTGTAGGACCATATCCAAAATTCCCCACAGACCTGCAGGCACCTTTTACTTCGATGCTTTTAAGGGCAGAAGGTGTTAGTGTTATTACCGAAACAATTTTTGAGAATAGATTTATGCATATACCTGAACTTATAAGAATGGGTGCTGATATTAAGATAGATGATAATACTGCAATAATAAAAGGAGGAGGTAATTTAAAAGGTGCTCCTGTTATGGCTTCTGATATTAGAGGAGGTGCTGCACTCGTAATAGCAGGCCTTATTGCATCAGGTGAAACTTCAATATCAAGGGTTTATCATATTGATAGAGGATACGAAAAAATTGACAAGAAACTTGAGGAAATAGGGGCTAAAATATGGAGAGTTCGGGAATAAGAACTGATTTTCTTGTAATAGGAAGCGGTCTTTCAGGGCTAAATTTCTCTCTCCGTGTTGCAGATGCTGGTGATGTTATCATTCTTACAAAAAAACATAAGACAGATGCAAACACAAACTATGCTCAGGGTGGAATTGCAGTGGTGATGAGTGAGGAAGATAGCGTTGAATCTCATATTGAGGATACAATGAAAGCCGGTGAAGGCATATGTGATTATAATGCAGTAAAAATTATGGTAGAAGAAGGGATAAAATATGTTAAGGAATTAATAGAGATAGGTGTTAGATTTTCAAAAAAGATTGTTAACGGAAAGGAAGTATATGACCTATGGCAGGAAGGTGGTCACTCACACAGAAGAATATTGCATTCTGAAGACCTTACAGGGAAAGAAATTGAACATACATTATTATCAAGGATCAGGGAGAAAAGAAATATAAGAATTTTTGAAAATATACTTGTTTATGATTTGATTATAGATGATAACAGATGTATTGGTGTTAACGCAATTGACCTTGATACGAATGAATTTATAAAGATTTATTCAAAAATAACGATACTTTGTTCCGGCGGTGGTTGTCAGGTTTATCTACATACAACAAATCCCGAGATAGCAACAGGTGATGGTATTGCAATGGGTGTAAAGGCAGGATGTTCTGTAGGAAATCTTGAATTTGTTCAATTCCATCCTACAACATTGTATTCAAAGAAGGAAAGGGAAAGAAATATACTTATATCAGAGGCTGTTAGAGGTGAGGGTGGAATACTTATCGATAAAAGAGGAAGAAGATTTATGGAAGATTTTCACCCATTGAGAGAGCTTGCACCAAGGGATGTTGTTGCAAGGGCAATTGATAAGGTTTTAAAAGATACAGGTGATGAATATGTTTTTCTTGATTTAAGAAATATTGATAAAGATAAAATTAAGAACAAGTTTCCCAATATATACAGATACTGCCTTGAAGAAAATATTGATATAACATCGGAACCTATACCCGTTGTTCCTGCTGCACATTATTTATGTGGTGGTATAGTTACAGACCTCTGGGGTAAAACAGATATTGAAAACCTTTATGCATCGGGTGAGGTGGCATATACCGGTGTTCATGGTGCAAACAGGCTTGCAAGTAATTCATTACTTGAAGCACTTGTTTTTTCATCAAGGGCAGCTGAAGATGCAAAAAGGAAAATAAATGATTTTAGAGAAATTTATTCATATTCTGAAAAGATTTCAAAGTCAAATTCTGAATTTGAGGAAATAATGGTATCGCATCTAATAAAAGAAATAAAACAAACAATGTGGGATTATGTAGGTATTGTTAGAAGTGATGAAAGGCTTGAAAAGGCACTTAAAAGATTCCAGGTTATCCTTGATGATGTAAAAGATATAATTACAAGGGCAAAGATAACAAAAAGTGTTATAGAACTGAGGAATCTTGCAATAATAGGTTACCTCATAACAATTTCCGCATACAGGAGGAAAGAATCAAGAGGTTTACATTACAATAAAGATTACCCTTATAAGAGAGAAGATTATAAAAAACCAACAATACTAAAAAAGGAGGAATTATGGAATTTATCCTGACAACAAGACATTTTGAAATGACGGACCACTTGAAAGAAAAGATTGAAAAGGATTTAAAAAAGCTTGAAAAATTTAAGAGGATTATCCATAATGTTGAAATTATATTAGACCTTGAGGGTGGAAGAAGAAATGCAGAAATTATTGTTAAAACAAAGAAGAATGTTTTAACAGTAAAATCCACAGGTTATGACCATTATTTAACATTTGAAGATGCCTTAAAAAAAATGAAAAGAAAATTAGCAAAACTTGATGATAAAATAAGGGACCATAGTGGTAGATAATAAAGATATTATATCAGTCCAGAAATTTTTTGAAGACAATGAAGAAATATTCAGGTTAAAAATAGTCGGTGGTTTTAATGGTCTAAAAAATAATATAAGTATTCCATATGTGAATATCCCTTCTCTTGTGTTCATAGGATTCAGGGAAGAATTTCCGGAAGGTTCTATTCAGCTTTTGGGTAAAAGAGAGATTTTATATCTTAATAAATTGAGTGATGATGATAGAAACAGGGCTGTTTCAAATCTATTCACACTTTCATTTCCCTGTATAATAGTAACTGACAACGAAAAACCAAATGATGAAATTAAAAAGAATTGTAATGAGAAAGAGATCCCATTATTTGTATCTGAACTAAGTATGATTGAATTTCAAAAGGTAATTGATGCATACCTTTATGACAAACTCGCCCAATATACTATTGTCAATGGAACACTTGTTGATGTATATGGAATTGGATTGCTCCTTACAGGTGAGAGTGGAATTGGTAAGAGTGAAACTGCCCTTGATTTGATAGCAAGAGGACATAGATTGATTGCAGATGATGTTGTAAAATTAAAAAAAAGAGGAAATATAATTATCGGGGAAGGGATAGAACCTTCTGAAATGTCAAAATATCATATGGAAATAAGGGGTATTGGAATAGTTAATATACCGCTTCTTTTTGGCATAAAATCAATCAGGATGCATAAAAGAGTGGAAGTAATAGTTGACCTTGTTGCATGGAAAGAGAATGAGGATTGGACAAGAACAGGTCTTGAAGAGAAGGAGAAAAATGTTCTTGGTGTTAACCTGCCTTATGTGCAGATACCATTAATTCCGGGTAAAAATGTTGGGACTATTTCTGAGCTTGTAGCATTAAATCATATATCAAGGATAATGGGTTATGATGCACCGAGACTTTTTAATGAAGAACTTCTTAAACTTATGAAAAAACAAGGGAAAAAAATAGCAATGCTTGAAGAGGATGAGGAATGAGGATTGTATTTGTAACAGGTCTTTCAGGTGCCGGTAAGACAACTGTTCTACGTTCTCTTGAAGATATAGGATTTTACTGTGCTGACAATATCCCTTTACCTTTAATTCCCGAGTTTGTAGATATTATTATAGAAAAAAATCTTAAGGTTAATAACATAGCTATTGTTATCGATATAAGAGAGGGTATATTACTTGAAGAGTTTAATAAGGTTAAAGAAAACCTGAAGAAAAAAAATCTAAAAACAGAGATACTTTTCCTTGATGCCAGTGATGAAACATTAAAGAAAAGATTTCAGGAAACAAGAAGAAAACATCCACTTGGAGACCTTGATTCGGGATTGAAAGAAGAAAGGGAAAGACTTTCAAAGATATTCCCATTATCCACAAAGGTAATAAACACCTCTCATCTTTCAGTGCATGAGTTAAGAGAACTGATTACAAAGTTATACGGGAAAGGCAGGGTATTCTATATTAATATAGTGTCATTTGGCTTTAAATATGGAATTCCGGAGAACTGTGACCTTGTTTTTGATGTTAGATTCCTTCCTAATCCATACTTTATCGATGAGATGAGATTGTTAACAGGAAGGGACAAGAAAGTTAGAGACTTTGTATTAAAAAATAAAAGGACAAGGAAATTTTTATCCATTCTGAAAGAGCTTCTTATATTTTTAATCGAGCAATACAAGAAGGAAGGAAAAGTATATCTTACAATAGGTTTTGGATGCACAGGAGGAAAGCATAGATCGGTTGTAGTATCAGATTATATATATGATTATCTGTCGAGAATATATGAAGATGTAAGGGTTATTTACAGGGATTTAGGTAGAGAATAATTCTTTTAATTTTTCTTCTATTTTGTTTATATCCATTGGGAAATTATATTTTTTGTAGATTCGCAGAGCTTTCTCGTAATATTTTTTAGCGAGATTCTTCTTACCTTCAATCTTCAGGAAATCTCCTTTTACATCATAAAATTCAGCAATTTCTGACTCATCTTTTGTCTTTAAAGCAGCTTTGTAAGACCTATCAAGATATCTCAATGCCATTTTTTTCTTATCTAATCTCAAATAAGATAATGCTAAAAGAAATGATGCCCTTGCATCAAGAAACTCAAAACCAGGTTTTTTAATAATTGGAATTATATATTCCTGTATTTCAAAAATAACCTTTTTATATTCCTTTATCTTGTAATAATATCTTGCTTTCATTAAGTGGAAGGTTCCAATCCTGTCAGGGTCTTCAATCTCTTTCAGGAATCCTTCTGCAATATCGAGATATTTTTTTGCTGTCTCAGGATCATTCTTATTCCTCAGATAAATATCTACAAGCCTTATGTATGCATTATATTCACCGGTAGTATTGTTCTTTTCTTTTGCTGTTTGTATAATTTCATCAAGGAGTTTAAGGGCATCTTCAATCTTATTGTTGACCTGGTATATAAAAGACAGATTTCTCAAGGCAAGGAGGTGTGTTCCAATAGCACCAGTCCACTTTGCTATTCTTAAAGTTCTTGTGAAATATTCTTCTGCTTTCTTAATATCATTAATTCTTAAGTAATTCACACCAAGATTATTTAAAGCAGATGCTTCACCTTCTTTAAAACCTGTTTCTATGTAGATATCAAGTGCTTTTTTTAGATATTCTTCGGCTTCTTTATATTTTCCTTCATCTCTAAGTATTGAACTTATATTTAGACAAACACTCCCAACACCAATTCTGTCACCGATCTTTTCCCTCAATTTCAAACTTTCCTTGTATAATTCTTTTGCATTATCTAAATTTCCAAGATCCATAAGAATAATAGCATTCACATTGAGAGCTTTTGCATATTGTTTAGGGTATTTGTTTTTATCTATATTATTCCTTGCCTTTATTATCTTTTTTAATGCGGATTGTGTCTTACCTAACTGGACATATGCAAATGCAAGGTCGATATCTATGAAATATTTTTCATCCATAGATTTCAATAAATTTCTTGCTTTAAGAAAATACTTTACACTCATTTCATAATCACCTAAATCTGTATAAACATCTCCAAGATAATAATATGACTTTCCTTTTTCTATTCCTTGTGATAATGTAACTGCTTCTTCAATATAAGATAGGGCAAGTTTCAAATCACCTTTTAACCTTGCTACATTTCCCGCTTTTCTCAATATCTCGATTTTTTCTTCATCTTTTAAGTTAGCAGAAAGCGCCCAGTTATAAAATTTTAGTGCTTCGTTGTGTGCATAAATATTCTCTGCGTTCTCGGCTGCCTTTAAAGCATATTCCTTTATTTTTTCTTTATCACCTGCATTGAAATAATGATAGGCAAGAATTTCGTTGTAGAATTGATTATCCTGATAATGCTCTTCAAAAATATTAGCAATTTTTAGATGAAGTTCAATCCTCTTCCCTTTTGGAATATTGTTATATATAACCTCTCTTAGAATATCCTCGGTAAAGAAATATTTTTCATTTTTTATAGTTTCTTTTATAAGGTCTATATTCATCAGTTTGTCAAGGATATCATAGAGCTGCCCTTCATTCATACCCGTTATCTGTTTTAATAGCTTAAACTCAACATCTCTTCCGATAACCACTGCTGTTTCGAGTATTTTTTTTGTCTCATCTGATAAAAGTTCAGTCTTGTATAATACGGTATCCTCGATTGATTTTGGAATGAAGATTTTTTCAGTTTTTGGCATATACTCCCACGCATTATCAGAATAAAAAATAATATTATTTTGGTGAAGTGTCTTCATTATCTCTTCAATAAAGAAAGGATTTCCTCCACTTTCTTTAAAAACATAATCAATAAGTTTATCCTGTGGTTCAGAGTTAAGGATAACCTCCAGCATTTCTTTAACATTTTCCCTGTTAAAAGGTGATAACTTTATGAGGTTATAAAGATTTTCCCTGCCAATTAATTTAAGCCACCTTGGAAGTGAGGAATTTTCAACCTCTTCAATCCTGTAAGTTCCAAATATTGTAAAATTTTCTTCTGAGGTCTTTATAAGATAATAAAGTAATTCAAGAGTAGACTCGTTTGCCCAGTGAATGTCATCAAAGAGTAGCATAAATTTTAATTTTCTATATAAAGCATCAAGGAATTGTCTTACTGTATCAAATAGCATTATTTTATCACCCATAAAAGGTTCGAGATAACCTGGAAGTTTTGGTATTAATCTTGAAATCTCTTTTTTCTGTTGTATATTGAGGTCATTCACATAAACAGAACGAACTTCATTCTCATTTTTTTCTATAATTGAATTCAGAAGGTCTCTGAATGCGTAATATGGTGAAGTATTCATTGAAGCATAAGAATGTCCCGTGAACAAAGTAAAACCGGGTATCTCGTTTGCTGTTTTCTTTACGAGCCTTGTTTTTCCAACCCCTGCTTCACCTGCAACAAAAATAAACAATTTTTTATTCTGAAAGACTAAATTTTTTATTTCCTGTATCTCTTCCCTTCTGTCAATAAAAACAGGCGCAGGTATATTTAATTTTTCTATCTTCTCTTCTTTTGTTATTATTCTTCCTTTTCCACTATTCTTTGCAACATATAATCTTCTGTCAGCAACTTCAAAAAGGTCTTCCCATGTAAGACCATCGTCTGGATATGTTGCAACCCCAACACTTGCAGATAGATTTATATCTGAAAACTTATTCTTTTTAATATCTTCAATAAGCCTTGTCCCAACAAATTCTACCTGTTCTTTAGGTGTATTTGGTAGTAATATAATGAATTCATCACCACCATACCTTGTGATAATATCCGACTCTCTGATAGCCATTTTTAAAAATTGTCCAAAAAGCCTCAATACCTTATCACCTACAAGATGTCCAAGAGTATCATTAATATTTTTAAAGTCATCAAGGTCTATAAGGATTATTGATAATGGTAATCTATATCTTCTACATTTCTTTAACTCATCTTCAGCCCACTGTATAAGATACCTTCTGTTGTAAACTCCTGTAAGGTCATCTATAAATGCATCTCTTGTAGGGTTCATAATTAAAATTAAATAAGAAAGTAATTTTTTGTCAATTAAAATTTAATATAATTTTCTTCTCTTCCATCTTAAATAGATAAAACCTATAAGTATTCCACCGAGGTGGGCAAGATGAGCAATTCCTCTTGAACCACTCATTAGATATAGGAGCTCCAATCCACCAATAATAAATACAAATGCCTTTGCTTTAAGTCTTAACGGGATAGGGAAGATAATGAATAATTCTCTTTCAGGAAAAAGAAGCCCAAATGCAAGCAATATTCCAAATACAGCACCTGAAGCCCCGATTACAGGTATAGAAGAGTTAATATTAAATAATGCATATATAATACCGGCACCAATACCGGTTATGAAATAATATTTGTAAAATTCCTTTGTTCCCCAAAAGTATTCAAGCTCACTGCCAAAAAGCCATAAAGCATACATATTCATAATGATGTGGAAGAAATCACCATGTAGAAACATATAGGTGAATAACTGGTATATGTAACCTTTGAACAGCATAACCGGAACTAATCCGAAGATATATTCCAGTCTGTTTCTGAAAATAATCTGGATCGTAAAAACTATAAAGTTAGCTATAATTAAATTTCTAATACCTTTTAAAATAACCATTTTAATATATATGACAGGAATATAATCCCAAGAACGGAAATAAGGTTAAATTTAATATGGAATCCTATAGTAAAATTTACTATATGTAGGTTAACAGTAACAGGGGAAAAACCAACCCATATATATTTTAAGAATACTGTCTTTACGGTCCCGTCAGGCAAAAGATATCCTATAAATTCTCCAATAACACCAAAGGCTATTCCACCGACTATTATTATGAATAATGTTAGTGTAATCCTACGAGAAAGATTTAAAGGCATCCTTCCTCCTTTCAATTATAGTTAAAAGATAGCACGTTATAAGACCCGTTAGGATACCGGCTGGAATTGAAAAAATGGATAATGTTTTTAAAAGATAAAAGAAAGATGATATTCCGGTTAGAATAAGAGTCACAATAAATACCTGGGTTGTTGTATTTATAATTGAACCTGCAATACTTAAACCCAATATTCCAAAAAGATTAGTTTTCCATAATAAAAACATAGTTATCATAGATGTCATCGTTCCGGCGAGAGAAAGAATTGTGGATGGTGTAAAAAGAGAACCGGAAATTACTCCACCTATAATTGACTTTGATATGCCAACAATTATACCTTGTAAAAATCCTATTTCTATTATCGTAAATAATATCAGAATATTACCGAGCCCTAATCTTAAAAAAGGAAAGGGTTTAGGAAAGTAAGATTCCAAAGCATAGAGTATACTTGATACTGCTGAAAAAAGAACTATTGTTCCGGTTTTATTCTGTGATCCCATCAATATTTTCACCTTTTATTTTTATAACAATTCTATTTGGCACACAAACTATGCTTTCCCCTCTGTTTCCTATAAATCCTTGTTTCATACACAATTTATCAGGACAAGGAGAAAAAACCATCCTGATTTTGCCATTCTTGATTTCAATTGTTGATGAACCAATATTTCCTTTAATTTCAATATTTCTATCATCATTAAGACTATATATGAATTTTAATTTTCCGTCAACAAAAATTTCAACCTGTTTTCCTGATTCAGTTTTTTTAGAAAAAATTAATAATAAAGGTAGTAGAAACAGAATATCTAATGGTTTTATAAGATAATATCTACTTTTCTTCCACAATTTGAACATTTTCCTTCTTTTATATTTTTAATTTTAATCCTGTAAAGATATCTTTCTATCAATAATGTTTTACAGGCAGGACAATAAGTATTTTCAACATCTTCAAGCAATGTATTCCCGAGATAAACATAGTTAATCTTTTCTTTAGCATTATCATATGCATATCTCAATCTTTCCAGAGGAGTTTCCTTTTTATTGTATTTATAATGTGGAAAATATCTTGAAAAATGCAATGGTATATTCTTGTCAAGTTTTGATACGTAATTGATGACTTCCTGAATATCTTTATCACTGTCATTTTCATCTGTTACTAAAAGATTTGTTATCTCGATATGTGTTTTTTTATGAGAGATTTCAATTGTTCTTTTGACAGCGGGAAGGTCTCCTTTCAATGTTTTCTTATAATAATCTTCATTCATTGATTTTAGATCTATGTTCATAGCGTCTATGTAAGGTAATAATTGTATTAATGGTTTTTCATTTATCATTCCATTTGTTACAAGAACAATCTTTAATCTTCCATTTGAAATAACTGAGAAATCATAGATGTATTCATACCATATGAAAGGCTCCGTATATGTGAATGAAATCATATTTAATTTATAACTTAAAACAAGATTGAAGAGTTCTTCTGGAGATAAAAAATTTGTTTCCTGTTTATATTGAGATATGGAGTAATTTTGGCAGAATGGACATCTCATATTGCATCCGTATGTAGCAATAGAAAATATTCTTGAACCTGGATAGAAATGAAAAATTGGTTTCTTTTCAATTGGGTCGATAGCCATAGAAATAACTTCACCATAATTTACAGCAAACAATTTACCATCTATATTCTTTCTTCCCATACAAATTCCTGTCTGTCCTATGTCTAATTCACAGTAATGTGGGCATAGTTCACATCTTACCTTTCTATTATCTAATTTAGAATAAAATATTGCTTCCCTCATATATTAATTCTAATTACTTCCCTGTTATTTTTTACAATTATCACCTTTAGATTATTATTCTTCGCAAATTCAACACCTTTATCTCCAAGAACGAATATAGCAGTTGCATATGCGTCAGCATACACTGGATCTTCGCATATAACAGTTACAGACCTGAAATTATAGACAGGATAACCTGTCTTAGGATTTAGAATATGATGGTATATCTTCCCATTTATTTCAAAAAATCTTTCATAGTCTCCTGAAGTTGCGATAGAAATGTCTTTAAGTAATAGTGTGTCAATTAAACCATTCCTGTTAAATGGGTCCCTTATACCGATCTTCCACATATTTCCATTCTTATCACCGAGAATACCAATATCACCACCTGCATTTATCATTCCGGATTTTATATTATGTTCTTTCATAATTTCAATTCCTTTTTTTATTGCGTATCCTT
The DNA here is from genome assembly GCA_965649055.1 of Caldifarciminota bacterium. Taxonomy (GTDB): domain Bacteria; phylum Hydrothermota; class UBA3072; order UBA3072; family B12-G15; genus CBFGJG01. Next base: position 27,165 of record CBFGJG010000005.1, on the reverse strand, counting down.
TTGCTATTCCACCAATATCTATTATCTGTCCTTTCTCCATTGATATGCTGTCTTGTAATATCTGGATTCTTTTAAAATCAACAAATTTTAAACATTTTATTATTTCATTAGAGTCTGGTAAAACAGGTTCTTTAAATCTTTTCCACATTTTTGAGATAACACCGATTGTAACATCAAACGCTCCATCTGTTTTTAATGAAACATCTATTGAATTAGAAACTATTTCAGCTACAATTTTATTTTTTATATCATTTTCAAATAAAGGTGAGCATATTGAATCTATATTTTTAAATTCTTTTTCTATTTCATCCATTACATTTTTAGCACTGATAAAATTTCTGGTGAAGAATTTTATCTCTATGACTGTATCAAACAAAAAAAGTTGTTTATTATATAGTTTATTTTTGAATAAAAAAACAAAAAACAAAATAATAAAAATAAAGAAAAAAATCAAAAAATTACGAAAATATTTCATTCAATAGTTCTAAAGCCTTTTCAGGTGTATCAGGTTTTACATTCTCAATAAGAATAGTGCTATTCTTTTTTGATATTGTCCATGTTATTCCACCTTTTTTCATAATTAAAACAGATTCTATAGGCCTTTTAGTTTCAAAACCCGGTTTCTTCTGTAATTCATCAAGATTAAGTTCAATTGGTTTTTCAGGGATCAGTTTAAAATTTCCAACCCCTTCTTTCTGGCATAATTTTTTTACTGTAAATTTAACATTCATAGTTCCATCCTTTTTATTTCATCAATTGCTTTTAAAAATATTTCCACCTCTTCTTCTGTATTATAGATATAAGTTGAAGCCCTGCATGTTCCCTGTTCTCTTTTTATCACATATTTTAAAATATTATATGCACAATGATGACCTGAACGAACAGCAATATTGTAAAGATCGGAAAGGAGAAATGCAAGTCTGTGCGGCGGTATATGTTCTATTTCAAAAGAAACAACACCTATTCTCTTATGATTATCTTTTGGACCAAAAATTTTTACATTTCTTTCAAGGAGCCCTTGAACTATCTTTTCTGTAAGTCTGTGTTCATAATTCTTCACATTTTCCATCCCGATATCCATTAGGTATTCACAAGCAGCACCAAGACCAATTCCACCTGCTATGTTGGGTGTTCCTGCCTCAAATCTCTCATAGTTGTCAACTAATTTGTATTCTTTTTTGTCTACATCTTTTATTGTTCCTCCACCAATTAATGCAGGGTTTAATATATCCTTTATCCTTTCATTTATGAAAAGAATACCTGTCCCGGTCGGACCTAACATTTTATGACCACTTGCCACATAAAAATCGGGATCAAGTGATTTAATGTCAACAGGTATATGTGGCGCAGCTTGAGCTCCGTCTATAAGAACTATAGCATTTTTTTTCTTCGCAATCTGTATTATCCCTTCTACATCGTTTATTGTTCCAAGAACATTTG
>CBFGJG010000005.1:0-25715 GCA_965649055.1 Caldifarciminota bacterium | reverse complement strand
CATGGTTTACAGCAACGACTTTGGTCTTTAAATCGATTGCATTTTCAAAATCTTTTAATGAGAAAATCCCTTCTTCATTTGGTTTTATTATTTCAAGTTCTGCTCCGAATATTTCAGATAGCTTAACCCACGGGAGAAAGTTTGAATGATGTTCAAGGTATGTTGTAACGATTTTATCACCTGATTTTAATGGTATTGAAAATGCAGCAATATTCACAGATTCTGTTGTATTCTTTGTAAGTATTATATCACCATTCGTGGCATTGAAAAATTTTTGAACCTTTCTGTGAGCTTCTTCATATTTTTCAGTTGCAATAGTTGAGAATTCATACACACCACGGGAAACGTTCGACCTATAATTATGATAATAGTCAGCCATAGCTTCAAGTACAATTTCAGGTGTCAAGGACGAAGCAGCACTATCAAGATAAATAGTTCCCTTTTTTAATATGGGGAAGTCATTTCTTATCTTTTCAATATTCATTTTTTATTTCCTCCCATTTTTAATATTTTCTCTGTCAGGTATCCAGAAAGTATTCCTATAGCAGCACCAGCAAAAACATCTGTGGGGTAATGTCTTCCAAGATATACCCTTGAGATTGAAACAATCGTTGCAAGTGAATACATATAGATTCTTGTAGAAGGATATCTACTGGAAATAATATATGTTACACCAAATATTCCTGATGCATGGCCTGAAGGGAAAGATGAATTCCATCTGTCAGATTCTCCATCCGGTCTTTTTCTGTTTACTAAAAATTTAAGAATAGAAGTAGTCCCCTGACTTATTAAAATAGATGTTGCCATACCTTTTCCTGTATCTCTCATATAATCATCTCCAAACAAGGTTATTGCACAAAAGAAAAGACCAGCATTTCTTGAACCAATAAGAGAAAAAAATTCCATTGTTTTATCAAGGTATGGATTTCTGCATTCTTGAATTTTTTCATAAAGATAGTTATCAATGTTTAAAGATAGTAATAAATAAAACATAAAATATTTATAAGCGAAATTTTCTTTTAGTCAAGAAAAATTCATTTATCAAAATGCCTGAAATTATGAATATGAGTCCTAATATTGTTGTAGTCAAAATTTTTTCTCCTGCAAAAATCGTAAGAAGGAAAAGTGACAAGAACGGCGAGAGAAAAATAAGATTGGCAATCCTTGATGTATTATCTGAATATTTAAGTGCTTTAATCCACAGAAAAAATGTTAAACCCATTTCAAATAAACTAATGTATAAAGGACCAATAATATATAATAGTTTAATTCTTATATCAATTTTGAAAAAAATAAGAAATAATAAAAAATAAATTATAGAAAAGAAAAAATTATAAAATAATTTTATTTCATCTTTTCTTTTATCTTTGACATTTAAAATCCAGTAAATTCCCCATATTACCGCTGTTGACATTGCAAGTATTGAACCAAAAGAATTATATATGTTAAAATTTTTAAAGTCTAAATTTGTGAATATTATAAAGACACCAAAATAACTAAGGAAAATTGCAAATACATTTACAGGGGTTATTTTTGATTTTAGTATAATAGCAGAAAATATAACAATCCATATAGGCCAGGTATAATTTAAACAGAGAGCTTCCTGACCTTTCAACATCGAGTAAGATTTGAATAAAATCAAATAATAAAGAAATGGATTTAAAAATCCTAAAAAAATAGAATTGATATTTTTTCTAATATTCATTTCTCTAAATTCTTTTTTTAACAGGATTAAAGTGAAGAAAAAAATATCAGAGAAAAGAATTGAGTAGAAAAGAAGCTGAAGAAAATTTAAATATCTCAAACTTATTTTAAATGCAGATGCAGCAGTTGACCAAAGTATAACAACAGTTATTCCCAAAATATATGATTTTTTCTTCATGAAGTTATTATAAAAAAATTTTAAAAATTTTCAAATAAACTATTGACAAATTTAAAAATTTTTATTATATACATCAAACAATCTTTTAAAGGAGGTGAAAATTGACCAAAGCCTTGGGTAAACATGTGTTAATTGAATTTTATGGATGTTCTCCTGAAACACTTACAAAAACTGATTATGTAGAAAAAGCAATGGTTAATGCAGCTAAAATTTCAAATGCACATATTGTTGAATCACTGTTCCATCAGTTTTTACCTTATGGTGTTTCAGGTGTGGTTGTGATTGAAGAATCACACTATACCATCCACACATGGCCTGAGTATGGTTATGCTGCCATAGACCTTTTTACTTGCAGTGATGAAGTTTTGATTGATAAGGCAATTCAATACCTTGAAGATTCTTTTCTTCCTTCAAGGATTGAGAAGGTAGAGCTCGATAGAGGCCTGATATTAAAATTTAAAACGGAGACTGTATGATTGAGGATGACCGATTACTTTTTGTAGAAAATAGCTTAAAGGATTTTATAACGATCTTTTTTGTAGAAGAGATAATAGTAAAGGAGAGAACGCCATTCCAGAAGATTGAAATTTATAAACTGAAAAACTTTGGTTATAGTTTATTCCTTAATGGTGTTCTGCAGTCGACAGAACTTGATGAATATATTTACCACGAAGCTCTTGTTCATCCTGCTATTTTCTCTCATCCATCTCCGAAGAAAGTTTTTATTGGTGGTGGCGGCGAATGCTGCACATTAAGAGAGGTGTTGAAGCATCAGGAAGTAGAATATGTAAAAATGAAGGAAATAGATGAAAGACTTTTTGAACTGATTAAGGAGAATATTCCTCATTTTTCAAATCAGTGTTACAATGATAAACGGGTTGATTTAAAATTTGATGATGCCAAATCTATTGTAGATGAAAAAGAAAAATACGATGTAATTATTTTTGACTTATGTGACCCTGATGAAGAAAATACAGAGAAGGGATATTACTCATTTAATTTTCTTAAAAACTTGAAAAAGAAGATGAATAACAACGCTATTCTGTCTTTGCAAGCAGGTTCTTTATATTTCCATAATGTTAAATACTTAAAAAAAATTTATAGAAGCCTGAGGGAATTATTTAATAATGTAATAATGTTTGAAATTTTTCCTCCTTCATTTCAGGCACCCTGGGTTATATGCCTTGCATCAGATTATGGTGAACTTCTTAAGACAAAAAGGACTGATATACCTGATTTGAAATTTTATTCAACAGATTTTCATCCACATCTTCTTTCAAACCTATCTCCAGTTCAATATGGAATGGTTTACGGAGATTCAGAGTAAAGGTCTATCCCTTTCCATAGGAATAAAAAAGAAGATATTTGAAGGTTTTTCTGATTTCCAGAAAGTTTGTGTCTTTGAAACAGTTGAATTTGGAAAGATGTTAACACTTGATGATAAAATTATGCTCACCGAAAGGGATGAATTCATTTATCATGAAATGATAGTCCACCCATTATCTCAGATGCTTGAATCCCCTGAAAAAGTTCTTGTTATAGGTGGTGGTGACGGTGGGACTGTAAGAGAGATTCTCAGATACAAATCAGTGAAGAAGATTATCCTTGTTGAAATAGATAGAATGGTTATAGACGTTTCTAAAAAATATTTCAGTGAACTTGGTAGATATCTTGATAATAAAAAAGTTGATGTTAAAATTCTTGATGGTGCTGAATTTGTTAGAAATACGGATGATTTTTTTGATGTTGTGATTGTGGATTCAACTGATCCTGTTGGTCCTGGTGAGGTCTTATTTTCCGATGAATTTATAAGAAATATTTCAAGGATCTCAAAAAATATAGTTTCACAAACAGAATCACCATTTTTAAATAAAGATTTCATAAAAGGATACCATAAGATAATCAAAAAATATTTTAAAAGAATGTTTTATTATATTGTTCCTATACCAACCTATCCTTCTGGAACATGGTCTTTTACAATTGGAACAAATCAGAATTTAAGGCCAAAAGGTAAAATCGAATTAAGATATTATACACCTGAAGTTTTCAAGGCTTCAATAGTTGTCCCGCCAGTATATAAAGATTAATTTTTTTAAAGATTTAGTTTACAGAGTTTATCCAATCAAGGTATTCCTTGCTTATATTGATAATAGGTAGAGAGATAATTTCAGGGACTTCATAATTATGTAAAGATTTTATAGTCTCTTCTATCTGTCTGAAGTTCTCAGACCTTGCTTTCAAAAAACACATCCATTCATCACTGTCTTGAATTTTTCCTTCCCACCAGTATTTACTTCTTACAGGTCCTATTATTTGGAAGCAGGCGCATAGTTTTTTTTCTAAGAGTATTCTTCCGACCTTCTCCGCAAGTTTATAATTATCAAATGTAGTGATAATTTGTATTATATCACTCATAAATTAATCTTGTCTAATTTCTTAAGACAGCTTGAACAAACCTTAAGAGTTTTCATCCCTTCCTTTGTCTTTCTCTTTATAACATGCAGATTAGGATATCTAACCCTTTTTGTTGCTCTGTTTGAGTGAGACACACTATTTCCAAATTGCGGTCCTTTTCCGCATATATCACATCTTTTGGCCATTTTTACCTCCGTTTTTAATACAATATATAAAAATTATTAAAAGTGTCAATAAATTATTGACAATAAATTAATACATTTAATAATATTATCATGATAAAAAATTTGAGATTTTTTATAATTACATTAATAATTTTATTGATACTTATAATTATAATAATCTACCAGAGACCGATATCATCATTAATTGTTCCTGAAAAAACTAAAAGAAGTATTATAAGTATATTAAAAAGTGAAAATATTTCATTTCTTGTTACAAATAAGATAGCTACACAGATAGTCGTTGAGAGGGAAGAGGTATCATTTCTGGGTAATAAAAAAGGAGCATTGATAGGTAATGTAACATTGTATTATGGTATAGATTTAAATGAGTTATCAATCGATTCAATAACGATAGAAAAAAATGAAATTATTGTAAGATTACCTTCTCCAAAACCCCTTGATTTTTCTGTTGATCTTTCATCCATAAGATTTTTTAAAAGAGAAACAGGACTTTTAAGATTAAAAGGGTTCTTTGTTGATGATGAGAAAATGAGAGAAGAGATAGAGGATATGTTTTATAAAGAGGCATTATTCTTTATGAAAACACAAGGTATGTTACCGAAAAACGAGGATGTTCTCAGGAGCCTTGAAGTTATAAGAGAAATAATATCTTTAAAAACAGGTTTGAAAACAAAATTTGTAATAGGCGAAATTAAAAAACCTTTATATTAATGTATTTCTGAGGATTTTCCCTTAAATCTTTTACAGTGGTTGAAATTTCTTTTAACATATCGTTTATGTTTTTATACATTTCATCTTCATAGATAATTTTTCCAAGGCTCCCTTCTTTCTTATTAATTTTTGTAAGTATAATTTGAAGTTCATTAAGGTTTTTATTTAAAAGATGAATGGATGTTTTAAGGGATTCTGCATCCTGTGCAGAGTTTAAAAGAAGTGTTTGTATATTCTTTTCATTTTTCTTTAATATAGTGTTTATCTCATTAAGAACGATTTCGACAGTCCCGAGTGAACCCAATCCTTTATTTAATGTTGATTTCAGGACTTCCACAAGTGTCATAAATTGTGAAGCGAGTGTTCCAACCTCAAGTGTGGCAAGACCGAGATTTGGTCTACCAATAATAGTGTCTTTTATATTCCAGAGTTCTTCTTTAATCCCTGGTTCTATTACTATGGTCTTTGTTCCACTTATCATTGCAACATCCTGTATTGATACAGTAACATCCTTTTTTAGAATCACGTCTTTTTCTATCCACATTTTTACAACAACACCATTAGGTAGAATAGTCATACTTTTAACTGTTCCTTTCTTTATACCATATATCCTGACAGGGTCGTTCTCTTTTAATCCACTTACGTCATTGAAGAATACATAGGCAATATAACCACTCCTTCTAACCTTAAACTCAACAAGCCAGAGTTGACCAACAAAAAATATTATCAAAACTATCATTGTGAGAAGTCCTATTTTTACAAAAATACTTCTTTTTTCCATTATTCCTCCTTATCTGAATACGAGTCTGCCAACAAGATAATCTAATATTAATATTAAAACCATTGAAGAAACCACAGACCGGGTTGTTGATTTTCCAACACCTTCAGCACCACCTTCCGTGTTCAACCCGTGATAACATCCCATAATAGAGATAACAAAACCAAAAGTTATTGATTTCAAAAGTCCACCATACAGTGTTACGGGATAATAGTTAAGTCTGACACCTCTAAAATAAACGCTTGGAAGAAGATCAAGGAATGTATAGGTGAAAAGATAACCACCGAGTATTGCAACAAATTCGCTTATTATAGTTAATATTGGAAGCAAAACAAGGCTTGAAAGAACACGCGGAACAACAAGGTATTCTATTGGATTAATAGAGAGTGATTCAAGCGCATCAACCTGTTCGGTAACCTTCATTGTTCCAATCTCAGCAGCCATTGCTGAACCAACCCTTCCTGCAACAACAAGTCCTGTAAGTAATGGTCCCAGCTCAATCATCATTGCCTTTGCAACAGACATACCTATATAAACCATAGGTATATATTGTTGAGCCTGATACCAGGCCTGATAGGCAACAATCATTCCTGCAAAGACACTTGTTATAATAACAATCAGGAGGGATTCAAAACCTATAAAATAGAATTGCAGGAAGAAAAGGTAGGGTCTTTTCACCACTTTTGGCAAAAGAATTATAGTTTTTGCTATAAGGTATATAACTCCACCTACATAATCAAGTGCAAATATAACACTATTTTTTATAATTTTTTTCATAATCTGTAATGTAATATCAAATTTTTTTATGTCAATTTATTTTTATAATGATTTTGGAAGAGTTTTTAAACTAAGATAACTAATATAAAAACTGTCATATTTTCAGAACATAAAGATTTGTGTTTATCTAATCTCCGGAAAAGAAGTTTTATATATTATTTTGTTTATTTCCCGAAAACATTTTAAATTTATCCTTGACATTTTTGTAAAAATTTATATATTTTTTTAAAAGAGAAAAGGAGGTTAATTGGCTGTAAAAATTAGAATGAGAAAAGTTGGAAGGAACAACAGTCCGAATTACCAGATAGTGGTAATTGATGGTAGAAAGGCGAGAGATGCTGAATTCATTGAGAAATTAGGCTGGTATAATGCAAAGACAGATGATTTTTCACTTGACTTTGAAAGGTTCAATGATTGGGTTGCAAAGGGTGCTATCCCTACCACAAGGGTTTTAAGCCTTGTAAAAAGAAAAACACAAAAAACGGAGGTAAAAGATGAAAGAACTGATTGAATTCATTGCAAAGGCACTTGTTGACCATCCTGAAAAGGTGGTTGTGAGAGAGGTTACTGGAGAAAGAACAACTGTTTATGAACTTAAAGTTGGAGAAGGTGATATCGGAAAGATAATAGGCAAGGAAGGGAAAACAGCCAAGGCTATTAGAACAATAGTTACAGCAGCCTCCATGAAGACAGGGAAAAGGGCTGTCCTTGAGATTTTAGAACCAAAGGCACCATAGTTATTTAATTTAAGCCCTTTTGTGAAGATAAATATACTCACTTTATTCCCTGAAATTTTTCAGGGATTTACTGAAACAGGAATTATAAAAAGGGCTTATAATAAAAAAATCGTAGATTTTAATTTTGTAAATATTAGGGATTTTGCGTCAAATGAATATGGGTCTGTTGATGATTATCAGTATGGTGGTGGGAGTGGAATGGTTATGAGATTTGATGTTTTATATAATGCACTTGAATCAGTTAAAGATAAAGGTTATGTTATTCTTCTTTCTGCTGATGGGGAGGTTTTTAATCAGAAGATAGCGAATGAGTTTTCAAAGATGGATACTATCACATTAATCTGTGGAAGATATAAAGGTATTGATTCAAGGATAGAAAATTTTGTTGATAGAATAATCTCGATTGGTGATTATGTTCTTTCAGGAGGTGAAGTTCCTGCAATGGTGCTGATTGATGCGGTTGTTAGACTTATCCCTGGTGCAGTAGGTAATGAAGATTCTGTCAAAACTGATTCATTTGAAGATAAATTTCTACAACCACCAATATACACAAGACCAAAAGAATATTGTGGATACAGTGTTCCTGAAGTTTTAATATCAGGTAATCATAAAGAGATTGAATTATGGAGGAAGAAAGAAGCATTAAAGAAGACATATTTAAGAAGAAAAGACATACTTGAAAAAGTAAAATTAGATGAACAGGAAAAGGAATTGCTTGAAAAAATAAAACAGGAGATGAGAGATGAAAGAAATATCAATAGTTGAAAGCCAGTTCTTAAAAAAAGAGATTCCTGAATTTTCACCGGGTGATTACATAAGGGTGAGCTATAAGATAAAAGAAGGTGACAAGACACGATTACAGAAATTTGACGGAATTGTTATTAAGATAAGGGGCGAAGGTTTAAAGAAGACATTTACAGTCAGAAAGGAATCACAGGGAATTGGGGTTGAAAAAATCTTCCCTTTACATTCACCAAACATTGCAAAGATTCAGGTTTTAAGAAAGGGTAAGGTAAAAAGGGCTAAATTATACTATTTAAGGGAGAAGAAAGGTAAAGAAAAGAAGATAAAAGAAAAGAAATGATAGATTTTGATTACTGGGAGAAAGGTGTAACTCTCTTATGTGGTATTGATGAAGTTGGAAGAGGGACACTTGCAGGACCTGTTGTTGCATGTGCGTTGGTTTTGAGACCAAAAACAGAGATAAAAGGTGTAAAGGATTCTAAAAGATTAACCCCTAAAAAAAGAGAAGAATTATTTAATGCTATTGTTGAAAATTCTTTAAGCATTGGCATCGGGATTGTTGAACCAATTATAATAGACAGGATAAATATACTTAATGCAACTTACGAAGCAATGAGAAGGGCAATATGTTCTTTAAAGATTTTTCCGGAACATTTCATTATAGATGGATTTAAAATACCATTTCTTCCATTTTCCCAGGAAGGGATTTTTAAAGGAGATGAAAAATCAATAACAATTGCTGCAGCTTCGATAATAGCAAAGGTTATAAGGGATAGAATGATGGAGATGTACGATATTCTATTTCCCGAATATCAGTTTTCAAAAAATAAAGGATACGGAACAAAAGAACACATAAAAGCATTAACAAGGTATGGTCCTTGTGAGATTCACAGGAAGACATTCAAGCCAGTATCACAGATACAGAGATTTCAGTGAAAAACAGGCTGAGGAATATCTTATAAATAAAGGTTACAGAATAATTGAAAGAAATTTAAGGATTGGGTATCTTGAGATGGATTTGATTGCTGAAAAAGATAAAACGATTGTTTTTATTGAGGTTAAAAGAAGAGATAACTTAGACTATGGTGAACCGGAAAAATTTGTTGATAAAAAAAAGATTGACAAAATGATAAAATTTGCTAAACTATTTTTAATGAAAAAAGATTATAGGAATTACGATGTAAGGTTTGATGTTTTGACATTTTCTAAAAGTGGATTACATCATATAGAAGATGCGTTCAGGGAAAGTTCAACCTAAAACCTAAAAAGGAGGTTTTATGAAGCGTTTTTGTGTTGTTTTGTTGTTAGTAGGATTGATAGTTGTCCCCCAACAACTGATGCTTGAGTCTTTCAAAAGACAATCTACATTTATTCTTGATGATGACCTTGAGATGATCCTTACACCCTGGATGATATATGATGTTCAGGGCTGGAGACTCTTTACAAAACTTTCAAACCTGACAGGCTCATCGGAACAACTGATGAACATCTATTCTGACCAGTCTTTCATGATTGGTGCATTACTTCCTGAAATCGTTCCATCATTGAGAACTGCATTCTTCTGGAGCACACTTAAAAACACGGTTCCTTATTATGTATCTATTGACCCGCTTGGGCTTGGCTCAGTTGATGGTTATGGATCAGTATATGGAATCTGGAACCAGTTTATTGATGTTGATGGCGATGGTAACCCTGATATTCACAACTATGCAACTGAACACGAAGCAGATTTTTATGACGAACTAAGGACATCAACTGCAGCTGTTCTAACCTATGACCTTGGCGCAAGCATAATTGGTTTCAACTACAATAGAAACAAAATGTTTTTAAAAGAAGATTATTTTGACACACTTAATTTCAGAGTTTACGACCTTTATCCGAACATGGTTGAAAGTTTAAATGCAGTAGCTGGAATGAATGAAACTGATAAATATGTATATGATTATCCTTCCAATATGTATTCTTTCTCTTTCTTGCTAAAAGACCTTGCTGGTTATAGGACTGGTTTAACAATCGGTGCCGATTTTTATAAGGAATCGATGGATTATAAAGGTTTTACAAATTACTTTGAGGATTTAGCACCTAATAATCAAAATTATATGAATAATGAAAGTTCGAATTATTCAGGTTATTATCAGTGGGTTAATCCAGTTACCCAGTTTATTGTGAGTTTAAATGCACTTAAGAAAGATGAAGGTGGATTGAATGAATTAGGCTTCAACTTCTTCTATGGAATGGGTGGAGATTACGGAAGAGATCGTGAAGAGGGTTATATAGAAGAAAACATTACAGGCATTATGGGATTCATAGAAAGAGGAACTTATAATGAATACGCTGTTGATTCAGTAGATTTAAGCTATAATGAAATGGGTTTCGGCCTCTTTGGCAGGATAATAAGGAAGCTTGGTGAGAATGTAGAATTCGGTATTGGGCTTAATATAAGCACATCACAAAATTCCTTAACATATGACGGAATTTATGAAGAATATTATATTGAGACATACAATGATGGTGATAACGAAGTATTGGATTCAGATGATTATACAGAGACTGGTTCATTCAATGCTACATATAATATCGAAGAAAAACACTCTTGGACAACATACAGGGTTCCCGTTGGTGTGGAGATTGCAATTACACCAAAGAAGAATTGGTTTATAAGATTTGGTGCAAATCCGATGAAGACATTGCATAGTTCAGTTGAGAAATTCGAATTGAAAAGCTACACAAATGAAGTGATCATAAATATTGAAGGAGATGGTGATACAACCGTAACAATAAACCCCCCTGACCTTCCACCTGAATACAGAGTATCTGAATACTATGAGTCACACGAGGGAACTAATTTCTCTTATGGCCTTGGCTGGCATCCAAACAATAACATTTCAATTGACTTCATAACTATGTTTGCTCCTACCGGGACAATCCTTGACCTTTCCTGGATACGCTCGCTGAGAATTTCAACAACTCTTAAGTTTTATTGATAGGAGGTTTTTATGAAAAAATTTATATTTATAATACTTGCAGTGCTTTTAGTCTTCTCATGTGCTAAAAAAGATCTCTCAATATTTGATTCTGAAATAGACCATTCTGCATGGATGGAAGTTGATTTAGGAGAGATTAATGCATCATTTTTTGGTGGATGGGTATCCACACCTAATTCAGTCCCATACTGGGCTGATAGTGTAGGTTCTTGGATTTATTTAAGATGGGATTCAGATATGCAAGGTGGTGCCGCTGATGTAAAGGTCTATAAGGTTGAAGATATGACAACTCCTGTTCCATACACAGCAACATGGGAATATGGTTCAACAGTATCTATGTTGATATTGAAACCATCAGGAAATCTTATTCCAAACCAGACATATGTTGTTGTATTTTATGGTAGTGGAACAAGGGATGCCTACGGAAATAAATTGGATATTGATAATGATGGTGTGATGGGTGAACCAGGGGATGATGATTTCTATCAGAGATTTTCAACAAGAAAAGATGATGGAACCCCATCAGTTTGGAAACCATTGAGAATTGACCTTTCAAGTCCATTTATATTTGTTAATCCCTTCCCAATGCATCCCACAGATACAACTATTGCACTTACTGCATGGTGCTATGATGCGAGGATATGTGTTAGTATTAGGGATTATAAACCTGATACACTTGGTGGGACATTAAAGTCAACTCTTGACCCTGCAACTGTCAATACAAATAATATCAAGTTGTTTGATAAACTTACAGGGCAGGAAGTTAGTGGAACACTGAGCTATCAGTCAGATACCGCAGCAGCACAGTGGGGAAGAATCCTCTTTACACCTGCAACGAATCTTACACCGGGAAGAAAATATTTATTCAGACTTTATGGTGATGCATTGAAAGATCCAGCAGGGAATAAACTGAACAAAATGCATCCCGGATTTATTGAATATGAGTTTACAGTTGTGAATCTCAAGAGCAATTACACTGATACCTTGCCCGGTGACTATAAAGAGCCAACAGTTACAGGTTGGGGTACTGCTTCTTTACCAGAGATAATATTCTCAGAAGTTGTTGATAAGAGCACAATAAACCCAGCAACAATTGTATGCACAGATGGAGTTCCACTCACATTTGACATTATGGATAAATATGTTGGTGGTAAGAATGTGACAGTTGTATACATAAGAAGGTTTGATGGTTCAACAATGTCTGGTGAAACTGTAAAAGTAAGAGGTATTAAGGACACTGCTGGAAACATAATGAGTGGTGAGTTCTCACACACATATTGATTTAGTAAAAGAAGCAATCAAGGCTAAGGATAATGCATACTGCCCCTACTCTAAATTCAGGGTAGGGGCAGCACTTTTAACGAGAAAAAAAATCTATACAGGTTCAAATATTGAGAATTCATCCTATGGTTTAACAATATGTGCAGAAAGGGTCGCAGTTTTTAAAGCAGTTTCAGAAGGTGATTCAGATTTTATTGAAATAGCAATTTCTTCTGACACAGATAGATTTGTTTATCCCTGTGGTGCATGCAGACAGGTTTTATCTGAATTTGTAAAGGATATTAAGATAACCTTAGTGAATAAAACAGGGAAACAAAAGATAGTTTATCTGAATGAGATTTTTAAAGAAGGTTTTTTGTTGAAAAAAAAGGTTATAGGTATAACTGGTAAAGCAGGTTCAGGGAAAACAACACTCGCACAAATATTTAAAGAAATGGGCTATGATGTGATAAATGCTGATGAAATAGGATGGGAAGTCCTGAAAGAAGATAATGTAAAGTATGAGATCAAGAAAATTTTTGGTGAAGAGGTCTTTGAAGGTGATAATATCTCAAGACCTTTATTAAGGGATATTGTTTTTAAGGATAGTAAAAAACTTGGTGAATTAAACAGGATTGTCCATCCTATAATTATTGAAAAGATAAGGAAAAAAATAGATAATTCTGAAAGTGATATTGTCTTTGTAGATGCAGCACTCATTTCTCAATGGGGTATAGAAGATTGGTTTGATAAAATTATACTTGTAAAATCAGAAAAATCAGAGGAAAGATTAAAAAAGCAGGGTTTTAAGAAAGAGATAATAGATGGTATAAAAAAAGCACAAAAAAATGTGGAAAAACTTAATACAAAAAATCTGATAATCGTAAAAAATGATTACGGGAAAGGTAAATTAAAGAAAGAATCAATAAAAATAATCGACTTAATAAATTAAAATGAGATTTGGTTTTCATCTTTCAATAACAGGTGGTTTTAGAAATGTTCCTTTAAGAATGCTTGAAGGAACTGAGACATTCCAGATATTTCCGTCAAATCCGAGAGGTTGGGGTAAAAAACCGATAGAAGAAGATGATGTGAATGAATTTAAAAAAATTATGAAAGAAAAGAAAATAAAAGACTTTGTCGTTCACTCCACTTATCTTCCTAAATTAAACACAAAGGACAGGAATCTGAGGAAAAAATCAGTAATAGCAATAAAAGAGGAGATAGATAGAAGTATAAAACTTGAAGCAGGATATTTTGTAATACATCTTGGAGTAAAAGAGGGAGAGATTGAATACTTTAATGAAAGCCTTGAAGAGATCCTGAATGATAAGATAACAATACTTCTTGAAAACACATCCTATATAAAAATGAAGGATATAGGATTATTTATAAAAAAATTTAAAAATATAGGTTGTTGTTTTGACACATCCCATGCATTTGAGGCTGGATATGATTTGAGAAAGAAAGATAAGATAAAAGATTTATTGAAAGAAATAGAAGATAATTTCGGGCTTGAAAAGATAAAGGTAATTCACATGAATGATTCTATGACACGATTAGAATCAAAAGTTGACAGACACTATCATATAGGAAGGGGATTTATAGGACTTTCAGGATTTATGAGATTCTTTGAGAATGAGAGATTTCAGGAACTTCCAATAATTATGGAGACACCCGAAAGTGAAAGATATGATTTAATAAATCTTAATGCCGCGAAGTTTATTGAAAAAAGACTAAAAGGATGAATCCTTATTTTTTTGAATTTCTTTCTAAATATAAATCATTAGCAGATATAAAGGATAATGATTTAACGGAAATAAATATTAAATTCCTTGAATTTTTTGATTATATTTTAAAGAAAGACAGAGAAGAAGAAAAGGATATATTAAAGATATGCACAAGACTGAAAGAACTTGCTGCACCAATTGAAGCTTACAAATTAATGAAGGCTGATGCTGATTATTACAGGTTTTACAATGAATTTGATAAATATTACAACAGGATGTATTATGCGTTTGCATATGTTGTATTAGGATACCCTACACAGAAAATAGAAAAAGAATTAGAAAAATTTATAGAAGAAATTAGAAATTATAGAAATGCAGAGTATTTTCTTCCTTTGTTTCTGAATGCACTTGGTAATATTTATCATATTTACAGGGAAAAATATGTTGAGGCAGATGCGGTTTATAATGAGGCATTACAATTTCTTTTAAACCTGAGAAGAAAAGAAAAGTTTTATGAAATAACAGGAAGGGATTTCAGTTTAACACTTGGTCTTGTTGCTAACAATTATATAGATTCAATATTAAAAACAGATATAGATGAAAATAAAGAAATAAAGTTAAAGGAACTTCAGGAGATACTTAAAGAAACAGATAAAACAGGATATATAGATATACTTACAGAACTAAACAAGGCGGAGGTTTTAATACGGAACGAAAAACTTATTGATTCAGAAAAGATAATTTTGAATCTTATAAAAAGTCATAATCCTGAATTTCGGAGATATGTTTTACCAGCAACAAATAGATTAAAGGCTTTGATTTATTCAAAAAAAGATAATTTTGATGAAGGGATAAACTATGCATTAAAAGCATTTGCAAATTCAGCATATTACGGAAACACTTTGAGTGAGAAAGAGACATTATACACAATCATTGAGATATTTAGAGATATATTATCAAAGCATTTAAGGATTGATAAAGAAGAGTTCCTAAAGAAAGAAGGTTTTGTTGATGCGGTTCTTGACATTTTGAGTTATAAGGACTGGAACCTTGGTGCTGAACATTCTGCAAATGTTGCACAGATTGCAAAATTAATCTGTCTCCATTTAAAACTTGAAGATAAGCTTGTTAAAAAAATCTCTTTTGCTGCTATATTACATGATATTGGAAAGATAATGATTCCATGGTTTACCCTGAATAAGACAGAAGAACTGGATGATATAGACTGGGATGTTATAAAATCACATGTAATAGAAGGATACAATATTTTGAAAAAAATCGGAATGCATGATGAAGCATATATCGTTTTAGAACACCATGAAAGAATAGATGGTTCAGGTTATCCCAAAGGGACTAAAAGACCTTCCCTTGAATCCCAGATAGTTGCAGTTGGTGATGTTTTTGATGCAGCAGTTTCAAGTAGTAGAAAGTATAAAAGGAAGAAAGATTATCAGGAAATCTTTGATGAGTTAACACTTAAAGAAGGATCTGAATTCTATCCGGATGTTCTGAATGCATTGAGGGAAGTTATACCATCAATGTGATTCTGTTATCTTTATTATCTCACCATCTTTTGAAATAGTTGCCCTTATTGTTTTTTCAATCTCGGTTCCATCTTCTGATTTAAAATATTTCCTGAATACAGCAACCCAGACACTTTTTTTCCCTACAGGTTTCATCTTTGCTTTTTTAAACTCATTTTCAGAAATAGAAATTTCCTTTTCTTCAATATATGGAACAATATCACTGAATTCTGGATAGTCTTTTTTAATAATTTTTCTAACAATCTTCTCTATTTTTTTCTTTTCCATTTTCCCTCCTTAATTTTTATTGTTGGATCACCATAAAGGACAAACTGCAGTAATGTTTTCTGGTCATCTTCGTCAAGGAAACCCTGATTTTTTATCATTGTTTTGAAGAATTTATGTTTGGCAAGATAGAAAGATTCACCTGCTGTCTTTCCATTTAAAAATTCTTCAAAGAATAATTTTACTATAAGGTCAGCTTCTGTTGATGGTGGTCTTGATGGTCCATATGCGATAGTTGTAGAACCAAGGAATACCTTTATCCCGTTTTTCAAAAAAGTTAATGATATTGCATCTTCTATTTTCTTCTTAATTATATACGCACCATAACAGGCTTCAGAAGCAGCAATACCTGATTCTGAATCTTTCAGATTTTCAGGTTTTAGTGCTATTGGGTATCTGTTCCCTTCCTGCCCATACCAGAAAGGTGTCTCGTCAGAACCGTGAAGATTAAAATAAAAATATCTTGTGTCTTTTGGAATTTTTATGTTGCTATAGTCAGATGGTGGTGAAATATAAATATCTTTACCATTGATAACCGAATATACTTCTTTTGAAGCATTTAACCAGACCTTTGCTGTGTATCCAAAAGGCTTTTTACCATCAAAACAGTTTCCAAGATTCTCTATAAGAAAATGAAGAAAAACAATGTCGTCTCCATCGGGTAGTCTTGATATTATCCTTTCAGGTAAAAGTATATCTTTGTCTGCGGAAGCATATACATTGTCTGTTAGAACTTCTTCATCACCATCCATACAGGGATTTTTCACCCTACCAAAGGGAATCAGATCATCTCCGCCAATAAGGATAAAATGGTCTCCAAATCTTTCAAATTCTGAAAGTAATTCGTTTATCTTTTTATATTCACATTGAACAGAGATAAAACCATTCTTTTCAACCTTATCAAATAATAGTTCTGTATCTTCAACATTTTTCTTCCCGAATTTTTTCTCAAATCTTTTCTTATCCCATATAAGATAGTTTCCCAAAAATTCCTCCTTTCTTTTTCAAATATACATATATTCCAAAAATATCTGATGGATTAACACCCGGTATCCTTGAAGCATCCCTTAATGTTTCAGGTCTTATTTTCTTTAATTTCTCCCTTGCCTCATAAGTGATTGTTTTTATTTCATCATAGTTAATTGAATCAGGAATCTCTATACCGTATATCTTGTCAAATTTTTTTATTTCATTCATTGCCCTCTGGATATATCCATCGTATTTTGCATAAATCTCAACCCTAAAAAGTATTTCATCATCAATTTCTTCATCCAAAAATTTCCTGATATCTTTAAATGTATATTCAGGCATCTTTAGGATTTTAAATACTGATTCTGTTTTTCTGAGTCCTTTTAATTTTTCAGGTGCGATCATTATCTTTGAGAATTTTTTTATAGACTCATTCACCTTTCTATCCCTTTCAATAACCCTTTCAAAGGTTTCTTTATCAATAAGACCAGCTTCAAAACCATACTTCATAAGCCTTGAGTCAGCATTATCCTGTCTTAATATAATCCTGTATTCAGCCCTTGATGTGAACATCCTGTAAGGTTCATTGGTTCCTTTCATTACAAGGTCATCAATGAGAACACCTGTGTATGCTTCTTCCCTTTTAATTATTAAAGGTTTTTTTAATAGAATTTTATTCATAGCATTTATTCCCGCTATAATACCCTGTGCAGCTGCCTCTTCATACCCTGATGTTCCATTTATCTGTCCTGCGAAGAAAAGCCCGGAAATTAATCTGGTTTCAAGGGAATGTTTTATTTGTGTGGGAAAGACATAATCATATTCTATAGCGTATCCTGGTTTTTCAATCTCAACATTTTCAAGGCCGGGAATGGTTTTCAGGAATTTTATCTGAACATCTTCGGGTAGGGAAGAAGAAAGTCCGTTCAGATAGTAGATTTCAGAATCAATACCATCAGGTTCAACAAAAACAGGATGGGAATCTTTCTCGGGAAATTTCATAACCTTATCTTCTATAGATGGACAATTCCTTGGACCAATTCCTTTAATTATACCTGAATATAGCGGTGAATATTTTATGTTCTCTCTTATTATGTTATGTGTATTCTTATTTGTATATGTTAACCAGCAGGGAATATCAGGTGGATTGAATTCCTTTGTCCTGTGTGAGAAATGATTTGGTTCTTCATCGCCTTTCTGGATTATCATTCTGTCAAAATCAATACTCTTTTTAAGAATCCTTGCAGAAGTTCCTGTTTTAAGTCTCCCTATTGAAAATCCAAGTGATTTTAAAGATTCTGATAAAGAAGAAGGTCTTTCACCAAACCTTCCTGCCTTGAAATTTCTAAGACCAATATGTATAAGACCATTTAGGAATGTTCCAGTTGTAATAATAGCAGTCCTTGTTTCATAATAGTTCCCTTTATCTGTTTTTATACCTTTTATTTTTTTGTCTTCAACTATTATTTCTATTGCTTCTTCTTCCTTAATTTCTATCTCATTAAGAACAACCTTTGAAATTTCATCTTTATATTTTTCCCTATCACATTGAGCCCTCAGGGACCATACACTTGGCCCTTTTTTCTTGTTCAATGTTTTGAACTGGATACCAGTTTTATCAGTGTTATAACCTATTTCGCCACCGAGTGCATCTATCTCAAATACAAGCTGACTTTTTCCAATGCCACCAACAGCAGGATTGCAGGACATATAACCGATTTTTTTGGAATCCATTGTGATTAAAAGGACATTACCTCCCATCCTTTTAGATGCAAGTGCAGCTTCTATTCCTGCGTGTCCTGCACCTACAACTATGACATCATAAACTTTCAAGTATTACAACCTCAACTTTTCCCTTCAGTTTATTTTTGAAATTTTCAGCGTCTTTGTTTGAACCAATAAAAGAACCATAATGCATTGGTATTGCTATTTTGGGATTTATATTAATTGCAGCATCAACCGCTTCGTCTGAAGTCATAACATAGGTTCCAGATACAGGAAGTAATGCTATATCACATTTATAATTTTTCATCTCGGGAATATTATCCGTATCACCTGCATGATACAATTTCACATCATCAATATCTATGATAAATCCAAGCCATTTATTCTTTTTTGGATGGAATTCCTTATTTACATTGTATGCATAAACGCCTTTTATGTTCAACCCTTTAATCTCAATAGATTCATCAGGTTTCAAATACCTTGTATTTCCAAGGTCTTCACATCCTTCTGAAGCAACGATAACAGTATCATCTTTCTTTATCTTCATTATATCTTCTTTAGAGAAATGGTCATAGTGCGGATGGGTGGTTAAGATTAAATCTGCTTTGGGTAATCCTTTCTTTATCTGGTAAGGGTCAATATAAATTTTAATATTACCATCGTAAAGAAAACCATCATGACCGAGCCATTTTAGTTTTTTCAAAAAATCATCAATTCTTTTATCCATAAAACCTCCTTTTTATAAATATTAATAATTTATAAAAAATGTCAAGGATATCAATAAAAAGGAAAAAAATTTAAAAAAACAATTCTATCCCTGAATAGAAATGAAAATCAGAGGGGACACCGAATATTTTTTCACCAAAGGTTCCACCAACCTGAAAAGTTACATCATAATATGTCTTTATTTTGAATTCGTATTCAAGTTTAATCTTGTTATCATTTGAAGATAATGCCTTCAATATAACACCAAAAATATCAGATGATATTTCAACACCAGCAAATGGTTTTAAATAATTTTCAATCACTGGAATTTCATTCATTTGATTTATATATGACAGATATTTTTTCTTTATTCCAAACATTAGATTTAACATTGTATAATCTTTACTTAAATAAGATGTTCCTTCGGTCTTTAACCATACTTTGTTGAGATATAACTCATAGGTTGAAAGTTCCTGTTCAGAAGATGTAAAAATTCCAATCTTTTCAAATATTGAACCACCTAAACCTATACCTTCAACAATATCAAAAAATTCAAGCTTTCCGAGAAAACCAAACAAGAGGTAATCAAAAGAACTATCTGTATAATTACCACCTGTAAGCAATGTTATTCTTGTATTTAACGCGTTGGTTATAAAAGGAATAAAAATTAAAAAAATTATTTTTTTCATATTATTATAATTAACAAGAAAATAAAATTGTCAATAAAAATCTTTACTCTTACTGGAAGAGTTGATATATATAGTGGAAAATTTGATAATAATTTGAATATTGCAGTAAATATTACTTTTTTATATCCTGCTTACCTACTAAAATAGTGGAAAAAGCATCTTTTCCCCACACCCCTTTTGTCGGTGGTAGGAGTCGGGGCGAGTGGACTTGAACCACCGAGCTTCACTTCGTTTCGCTTTAAGGGGGAAATATAATATTACTCATTTTTTTTATTATGCATATTTCCCCCTTAATATACCCCCTTCAAAGGTAAGTGGGGAAAACCTTTTTCCCCACACCCCTTTTGTCGGTGGTAGGAGTCGGGGCGAGTGGACTTGAACCACCGACCTCCTGGTCCCAAGCCAGGCGCGCTAAACCATCTGCGCTACGCCCCGAATAAATTGAACAAATTTCTCAAATGCCTTTTTTCTGTGGCTGAACCTGTCCTTTTCTTCCCCTGTCATCTCACCAAAGGTTTTATCGGAACCTTCCGGTATAAAAATTGGGTCATATCCAAAACCATTATTCCCTTTTTCACATTCTCCTATTTTGCCATTAACTATTCCTTCAAAAAAATATTTTTTTCCATCGGGTGAAATCAGGGCAATAACCGTTTTAAATCTTGCATTTCTATTTTTCATCCCCTTCATTTCATTCAATAATTTTAACCTATTTTCTTTGTAATCACCACCACTATATCTCGCAGAATATATACCGGGTTTTCCATTGAGTGCTTCAACTTCAAGCCCTGTATCTTCACCAATTACCCATCCTTTTTTTAATCTAAATAGTGCTTCAGCTTTCTTCAAAGCATTCTCTCTTAAAGAAGAACCATCTTCAATAATATCAATTTTTTCATTTATGTCAAGTAATGAATATATATCTATATTAAAATCTTTTAATATTCTTTTTATCTCGATAATTTTATCTTTATTTCTTGTTGCAACCCAGAGAACCAAAATTATTTAATCTCTTCTTCCTTAATAAAACCGTTATATCCCGAGTTTATTAATTTGTTAAGAAAACCTTCTGCTTCTGTCCTTGTCTTGAATTCACCCACTCGAACCTTATAATAACCACCTTCATACTTTACCAGAACATTCACTTTAAATAGAGAACTGATTTCTGTCTTTAATCTCTCAGCATATTCTGCGGTCTTAAAAGCCCCTACCTGAATCCTGTAGATATATTTCTGGGTCTCGATTTTTGGCGGTTCAATAACAGGATTAATTTCAGTTATTTTAGGAACTGTATCCTTAACAATATCTATGGGTTTATACGTGGTTGTATCTTCTTCAATAAAAACAGGTTCTGTTACATCAGTTTTAGGCTTTACCTGTTTTATACAACCGACAACTGAAAGGACTAAAAAAAAGTAAAACAATTTTTTCATACATCCTCCTTTTTATAAAAATTTTTCAGGTATATCTTTAAGAAACATCTTAATTTCCTGTGCCTTACTTTTTGGTAATATCAGAGTTGCATCATCTGTATGAACAACAATGTAATTTTTTAAACCTTCAGCAAGAATAATCCCGTTCTCTGAAAAGAAAATTGAATTTGAGCAATTATATGCATTAACATTACCAACCTTTATATTTGAACCTTCTTCACTCGATACAATTCTTTCAAGTGCAGTCCAGGTTCCGATATCATCCCATGGAAAATCAGCCTGAACCATATATACTTTTTCACTTCTTTCCATTACTCCATAATCAATAGAAATCGGGCTACCGGTTGAATAAAATTTTAATAGATTTTCTTCATTTAAATCTAAAATAAGGTTTTCTATTGCTTCTTTTAACTGAGGTTGAAAATTTTCTATCTCTTCTATCATCGTCTTTGCTTTGAAAAAAAACATACCACTATTCCAGAAGAAATTTCCTGTTTTTATAAATTCCTTTGCAGTTCTAAGATTTGGTTTTTCGGTAAACCTTTTAACCTTGTAAAATCCTTCTTCGATTTTTTCACCCACTTCAATATAACCATAGCCGGTTTCTGGTCTTGTTGGTGATATACCAAATGTTCCAAGGCAGTCTAATTCTTTTACTTTCTCACCCCTCTTCATTGTATTAACAAATATATCAACATTTCCTATGAAATGGTCAGATGGGAATGCATAGATAATTGCATCCCTATCTTTCCTGTAAAAGTAAACAGATGCGTATGCAAGGGCATAAAGAGTGTTCATACCGAATGGCTCAACAAGCAGTATATCTTCTTTAAAACCTGAATCAATAAAATTCTCTTTCAGAGATTTAGTAATGACCAATCTTATGTTTTCTTCCGGTATGAACAATTTTAATCTGTTATATGTATCAATAATCAATGGATTATCTGAAAGTAATTTCAAGAATTGTTTAGGTCTTCTTTCTCTTGAAAGAGGCCAGAACCTTTCACCTTTTCCACCTGCCATTATTAAACCGTATATCATAGAAAAAATATACATCTAAAAAAATTTTTTTCAAGGATTATTTAATACAATAATGTTATGTGAAAGCAGGGTTGTTCTCTTTCATATATTACATATATTTTAGATTCATCCTGATATTTTTTTAACACTTCAACAAGGATTTTTTTTATCTTCTCATTATCAATTGATGGAAAATATTTATTAAATCTAAAATATATAAATTTTTCAAGATTATTCATTTCAAAATCGAATCCATTATACCATACATCAACAGATACACCATAACAATGGCTTGACTTTAAAGACGCATTTTTATTTTTTTTCCTTAACTCAATCTGGAATGAGTCGGTCCTTGATGCGGAAGTGATTACAGGTTTTACCAGAATTGTATTATTCTTTACAAAATACATCTGAAAATCTTTCATAACATTTATTAAAACGAAATAAGCTTGTTTTGTGATGAAAGGATAATTCACAGAAGAGTCAACAGTAAAAAGAGTGTTACTAATTAACTTTTTTAAATAACCATACTCAATCATTGATTTTAAATCATTATCATTTTTTAAGTAATAAAGTTTTTTATTTTCACAATATTTGATATGCTCCTTATTCAGAAATTTTCTTAAGTTTTTAATATCATTATCATTAGTTATTCCGATATTATCTAATGTTATTGATAAAATTTTTATCTTTGTATATATATCAAAATAAAAGGTAAAAAAAATTAAAACTATGAGAAACGAATAAACGAATATTCTTAATATAAGTTTCATCATATTTTATTTCTTAAAAGGAGATTTCTTAATTAAAAGATATATAAATAAGAGTGAGAACAGAACAAAAATAATTATAAACATAGCAAGATGTAAAAAAGCAAATCTCAATCTACTCATAGCTATTAAGTCATATATTGTGTGTAAAATTACCGGGATGAAAAAAGCAAGAAACACAAAAAATTTATTATTATTGAATTTATACAAACCGGTGAAATATCCCATAAATACTCCAAAGATTGTATGCGCTGGAACTGCCGTGAATGCACGAAGAACACCGACAAGAAAACCCCTTGAAAAGACATACATTATGTTTTCAATTGCTGCAAATCCAAGAGATACGACAACTGCATAAAATATACCATCGTATGGCTCATTAAAATCAGGTTTTTTAAGATTATAAATGTAAAGCACTGAAAATTTCAGTCCTTCTTCAACTATTGCGACACCAAAGAAGACATAGAGAAATAATGTTATAAAATTGAAATATCTGTCTTGAAAAAAGCCTGTGATTAAATTTTCAAGAAACATTGCCGGGAAAACAAGCATAAATCCCAAAAGAAAAGTTTTCAGGGTTAATGAGAGCGGTTCTTTCTCAAATTTATCCCTTTTATAAAAATAAAGGATTAGAAGAAAAACAGGTAATAAAGCAAGATTTAATAAAATCATTTACCAAGTATCACACTTACTGATTCACCAAAGAATACTTCGACACCCGGGAGTGGATTCTGGACAATAATTATAGAATCGTCAGGTGATACCCTTTTTATTTCTGAGATTTTTAAACCATATTTTGACAGAATCTTATATGCTTCATCAAGTGTCATATCAACAATATTTGGCATAAGAAAAACATTTTTCTGTTTCTTGGATACAAAAAGTGTTATTTTCTCTGTCTTTTCTATTTCTTTCACACTATCAGGTAGAACATTCAAAACAATATTCTCTTTCGCACCTTTAGTATCTTCAATGGGAACATACATAATAACAATATTTATGAAACCTGCATCCTGGAGTTTTTTTCTTGCATCATTAACATTCATACCCTTAACATCTATAAAAGGAATCCTTTCTCCACCTTTACTTATTATTAATTTCACAGTCCTTCCAAACCTTATCTCTTTTCCCTGTTTTGGGATTGTATAAACAACCTTCCCTTTTTTTATCTCATCAGAAAAGACACTATCATAAACAACACCTTTTAAATCCATTGATGAAAGTATATTCAGAGCGTTCTCAACTGTAGTATCTTTAAGGTCAGGGACACGGGTTAATTTACCATATGCAATAAAAATAGGGAACACAAAATAAAAAAACAAAAATCCCAAAATAAAAGATATAAGTGATGAAATTATATATTTTTTATCAAACATTAATATTCTTCAACATTTAATGTTATATCTACCTTTGTTCCTTTTTTAACCTGTGTTCCTGCTGGTGGACTTTGTCTTATTATCACATCAAAACTGAATTCAGGGTCTGAGACAGTTGTTGTATTACCTAATGTAAGTCCTGCTTCTTCAAGTTTTTTTCTTGCCTGTGTTATTGAAAGCCCTGTTATCTTTGGAACGATAGTTTCTCCTTTACCTGAACTTATAATCAAATTTACCGGAAAATTAGGAGGGACTTTTTCACCTTCCTGTGGTATTGTCCTAATAATTGTGCTTTCAGGTTTATCTGAAATTTCCATTGTGATTGTCCCTATTGTGAGATTCGCTTCTGAAAGTCTTACCCTTGCCTGCTGGATTGTTAGACCTGATAATAAAGGTATTATTACATCACCACCTGAAGATTGAGAACCTTTACTGATTATAACCTTTACAATATCACCTTTTCTGAGTTTTGAACCCATAATAGGATTCTGGAATGCTATCTTTCCCCTTTCAACAATAGGGTCTTCTACTTCCTTTTCTATAACTAATGATAATCCTTTTGACTCTAATATCTGTCTTGCAGTTTCAATATCAAGTCCTTTAAGATTTGGTATTTCCACAGTATTACCAAATTTTGGCATTATATTAGGAGACAAAAAAAGAAATAAAATATTTATTATTAAAGATACCACAAGAGAAGTTATAAGTGCAATTAAAAAACTCTTACTACCGCTTTGCTCGTAATACATATTACCTCCGTTTTTCTTATTTTTGCAAAAATAAATAAAATGTCAAGTGTTTTTTGGGGGGTTAGTCATAAACTTTCAACTTAGGAATAAACGGGTCTTGTCGCAATCCCCTTAAAAGCGGGTCATTGTTTCAGACTTATAATTGAGATATACAATCCGAATACGAGGATACCCGGGTCGCAATCCCCTTAAAAGCGGGTCATTGTTTCAGACATGTGGTTTTCGCCATATCGGGAAGATCAAGAAAGGTGTCGCAATCCCCTTAAAA
>CBFGJG010000004.1:0-82342 GCA_965649055.1 Caldifarciminota bacterium | reverse complement strand
AATAAATTGTACCACCATGTCCCTGATCTTCCCGTTTTTTGGGGCTATGTTAAATAAACTTGAAAAGTAGACTATTTAGTCTACTTTTCAAGTTTACGAAGTCTACTTTTAAAATTTAGCTAACAGCAAAAAGATGACTTCTGCTTTGCTCCTCATATCAACACAAAAACTATTGTTATAATTAGTGTAGTCAATCTAAATCCAACCACCGATTTTCTTTCTCGTTTTTCAATTTCAATATTGTAAAAATTATCGTTATCCATACCATTCACCAATCCTTTTTTAATGGTCGAATAAAATACAAAAGCTGAAAGTTTATGACTGACACCAATATATTAGATTAAACTTGACATTTCAATTTTTATTCTTATAATTTATAAAAGGGAGGTTTTATGCTTTTTTTGATTTTAAGCTTAGTAAATATGAATGGAACTTGTAATGTTCCATCTGTATTCTGGGTTAACGATATATTCAACCTTGGATACAGGAATGTTGATTTCTTTACATTGACAATAAACCATCAGGAACCACAGAGTATTCAATATTATCTGAGTTTTAAGATAATCAAAGAGAATATAATTTTTATATCGGGTGAATCAGAAATATTCACATTGTATCCGAACGAGAATCTAACAATAACACCTTCATCATTCAATACGGACAGATTTAAAATAAACAAAATTGAAATCTATGAATCTGCGGATACATTAAAGAGGATTATTCTTTCAACCGGAAAACTTCCGTCAGGAAATTACTTACTAAAATTTGAAATTATCAGGGCAGGCTCTACATCCCCTGAGGCCTTCTGGGAATGCCCTTTTGAGATAGTTGATGAATATGGTATAGAAGCATTATCCCCGGGTGTTCCATTTGGTGCCCCACTTGTTACAACAGATGAAACACCAGTTTTTGTATGGACAGGAAAGTGTGATTCTTTCAGATTAACCCTGGGAATGATCGTTAATTTTTCACTTTCCCCGGATGAACTTCTTGATAAATATAAAATATTTGAGAAAGACTTCAAAAAAGAAGTTCATATGTATTCCTATCCAAGAGAATTCCCACCATTGACATCAGGAAACTATATCTGGAGGATAACCGGATTTTTAAGAACAAGCACCGGTATTATGACCATTCAATCAATGCCTTTATGTTTCAAGATAGAGGATTTAGGAAGTGATGAGATAATAAGAATCCTGTCAAAAAAGATTGGAAAGAATGAGGTATTCAAAGAAATAAAAGATAAAAAATTTATTGCTACAGGGAACATTACACTTGACACAAAACCCATAACTATAGAAGAACTTAAGAAAATCCTTTTAAAACCAGATGTAAAGGTGAAAGAAGTGAGGTTAAGATGAGTATTGTATTATTGCTGACTTTATCAATACAGCAAGATGTTGCTGTCATAATAAAATCAAAAGGAGATGTGAAGATTTTTTCAACAAGAGAAACAAGGGACGGAAAAAGCGGAACTATACTGAGGATAGGTGATGAAATTAAAACAGGGAAAGATGGTTTCGCGGTGATAAGATACCTTGATAAGGGAACTATTATTGAGATTATGCCTCTTAGCTCTGTTTCTTTCCCTGAAAAGACAACAAAAGATTCAAAGAAAGTAAGCAGGGTAAAGTTGTTCTTCGGTGAGATAATTTCTATAATAAAAGGAAAAAGCTTCGAAGTTGAGACACCTAATTCTGTTGCAGCGGTAAAAGGAACACATTTCAGAATCATGCAGAATTTAGATACCACTTATGTTGATGTTATATCAGGTGTTGTGAATCTTTACAATGAAAATGGTTCCATTGATATCACAGAGGGTGAATCGGGTAGATGCATAGGTAGTTCTTCACCAGAAAAGATTACCAAGCCAAAAAAACTTATTATTGAGTTTGAAGATGAGAACAGAAAAACAAGGTATCTTGAGCTGGAGATAGAATGATATTCCTATTTTTATCAATTTTACTTGTTTATCCTGATAACAACGAGATAATAGATGATATTTTCATAGTTATAAGTGAGATAGGAGAAACACTTGATTTTAATGTAAAAATTGATGGTCTCGATATAAAAGGTGATTATGAAATAAGCGAAAACACGCTCATAATAAGACCTGAAAACTTAGATTATGGTATTCATACTATTACATTGTTCACACCATCTGATACAATCACACACACTTTCACATATGTTTCAAAAGAAGATAGAAAAAAAGAAAAAATCAGCAGGAAAAGCAACACAGATTATGAATTAGGATTCTTTATCAATCATATATCAACAAATCCCGATAACCCTATAATAGAAGGATTTGGCGGAATAGAAGGTATCTATCCCAGATTCAATTATAAAATCTATCTTAACACATATGACCTTTATTCAGAAAGCCAGTTAAAGAGTCAGTTTAAATTTGCTTTTAACCTTCCTTTTATTTCCCTTACTATCGGAGATCAGTATCCCAATCTTTCAAGGATTGCACTTAGCTCAAGAAGGATAACGGGAATTTACCTTGATCTCTTTAAGGAAATTGCGTTTTTATATGGTGATATGACAATAAGAAGGGGAAACACTCCACAATCATCAATAATTGGAGTAATTTTAGGACCGCAGAATAAAAATAATTTCTTCAGGTTAACCTTCTTAAGAGGACGGGAATTACTGCCTTCTTCAACCCCTTATGATAACGCAGTTCTCGGTCTCAGTATGGGATTTAAAATCCTTTCATACACAGCTGAAGGCGGTATATTTGGAAGTATTTATACAATGGATAGAAGCCTTAATGATTCAATTTTAAATTTCCCTAATACTATCTTCACAATTAACGGTTCAACCATACCACTAATTCCAACCACTGATATTCTATCTTATTATTTCGATATTTATAGTAAATCAAGGAGGTTTTCCTTCACACGTTTTGGAAGAAGTTTCTATAACAAAATGAATTATGGTGTTGTTCAGGGTCTGTTGAAATTTGAATACTATGATCTTTACAGTTTCGGTGATTACATATTATCATTTAATATTTTCCTGTCAAAGATTTACGATTATTCTTTCAGATTAAACACATCTTTTTCTTTTCCATACAATTCAATAATATACATTATGAACCTTAGCAATGGTTTTTCACACGCTATATCTTGGTCTTTTAACAGATTCATCAATACAAACACTTATTTATACCTTGGTAATACAAAAAGGTTAACTTTAAATTTTTCTTATCCATTTGTAGTTGAACCCTCTTTAAAATTTGAATTTTCAAAAGGTTATAAGCCATATTATGAAATGGGTTTGGGATACAGGATGAAGTTCTTTTATATAAATCCTAAGATATCATATTACAATGGAAGTGTTGCAGGAATTCTTGGATTCAATGCATATTACAGGAAACTCTCCCTTAATTTAAATTTACAATATTCTTCCATTAATTATAGATTATTTTTAAGTTCTTATTACAGAAATGAGCTTCCTTTCTAATTTTTTTTTAATTACGGGTTTTATGAATCCAAAAATTAAAGAAATACCTGTGGTTGACACAATATTCGGTCATGAAATTATCGATAAATTCAAATACCTTGAAGACCTTGAAAATCCTGATACAAAGAATTTCATAGTTGAACAGAATAAAAGATTTTCGAATTATATAAACAGTATAAAAGGTAAAGAAAAGTTAAGAAAAGAGATAGAATCTCTGATATTAAAGGAATATATATCTTTACCATTTAAAAAAGGTAACAATTACTTTTTTTACAGAAGATATAAAGAGAATCATTATGTTCTATATTATTCAAAAGAAAAATTTGACCTTGAGAATAGATCTGTCGCTATAAATCCCAATAAATTCAGTAAGGATGGCACAGTATCTCTTGATTTTGCATATGTTTCAAATAATGGAAATCTAATTGCCTTCGGAAAATCAAAAGGTGGAGATGAAAACAGTTCTCTTTTCGTATTAGATCTAAAAAAGAAAAAATTATTAAAAGACAAACTTGAAGATGTGAAATGGGTATCACTTGAATGGTCAAATGATGATAAAGGATTTTACTATACAAGGAATGAAAAGAAAGATGGTTTTAAGCCTGTTTTATACTATCATAGACTTGGAGATGAACAGGAGAAGGATGAATACATTTTAGGTAAGGATTTACCGGATGGTAAATTCATAGGTATTGGTTCATCATCTGACAGAAATTATTTAATTTTAAGCATAAATGAATGGATAAAGGATGATGTATATTATAAGAAAGAAGGTGATAAGGAATTCAAACCATTATTTGTTGGTAAGGAAGGAAACTTTCAGGTTGATATCATAAAAGATAAGGTTATATTCCTAACCACATACAAAACACCTGAAGGAAGCATTTATATAACACCTATTGATAATACTTCAGAAGAAAAATGGAAGCTTGTATTTAACAGTAAAAATGAAATAATTGTTCATTTTGAGATATGTGGTGGAAAGATAGTTTTACTCACAAAAGAAGATACATATTCAAGGATAAGGATTTTTAATATTGATGGTGAATTTGAAAATGAAATAGAATTACCTGATAAAGGGAGTTCCCGTTTCTCTGGTAGTTTCGATAGCGATACTCTGTTTTTATCATTCGAGTCATTCGTTCATCCAAGGTCTATCTTTATTTATAATCTTAAGACCAAACATATGGAAAAGATATGGGGAGAAGATTATGGAGATCTTAACATTGAACAAGAATTCTTATTTGTGAAAGCAAAGGATGGAAAGAATATCCCTGTATATATTATTCACAAAAAAGGTATCAAGAAAGACAGAAAAAACCCTACATGGCTCACCGGCTATGGTGGGTTTTCAGCAGGTATTTCACCGTATTTTTCACCGACAATTATTCCATGGTTAAATAGGGGTGGAGTTTACGCAGTTGCAGGAATAAGGGGTGGTAATGAATATGGTGAAGAATGGCACAGGGATGGGATGAGGGATAAAAAAATAAATGTATTCAATGATTTTATAGCAGTATCAGAATATCTTAATGAAACTTATTCATCACCGGAATTTCTTTGTATTTCAGGTGGTAGTAATGGTGGACTTTTAATGGGTGGTGTAATAACACTAAAGCCTGAAATATATAAATGTGTTATATGTTCTAACCCTCTTCTTGATATGATAAATTACCATAAATTTTCAGTAGGATATATCTGGAAGACAGAATATGGAGACCCTGAGAAAGAAGAAGATTTTAGATTCCTTATTTCATATTCTCCATACCATAATATCAGAGATGATACTGAATATCCTGTTATACTTTTCAGGACAAGCGAGAATGATACAAGGGTTCATCCTGCGCATGCATTAAAGATGGCTGCAAGATTAATGAATATAAATAGAAACCCGGTATATCTTTATGTAGAACGTAAAACAGGGCATGGTGCCGGAAGGCCATTAAAAATGTCTGTTGAACATATTGTTCAGAATATGTTATTTATGATGGATAATACAGGTATTAAAGTCGAATAAAATCAATATTCTTCTTTATATTCCCTTAATAAATCCTGTATATTTTCATATTCAAATCCTTTATTCATAAGATATCTTTTCAATCTATCAATATCTTTGTATTTTTTAATCAACCTGGGGATTAAATCCTTCAGTTCTTCTTTCTCGTCATAATCCCTTAAAATCTCTTCTATCTCATCTTCTTTTAGACCTATATTTTTAAGTTTAAACCTTAATTCATTCTTGCTTTTACCCCTTGAATTTTGAACGATAAATATTCCGGTTTTCATATCATTGATAAGATTGGCATTCTTAAAATCTTCAATCACCCTTTTTATAGTTTCTTCAGAAAATTCCCTCTTCAGCAATATTTGTTTTATCTCTTTTTCTGTCCTATCCCTTACACTCAGATTTCTTAAAATTATCTCTTTGGCATAAGGTATAATAATATTTTCAAATAAACTTTTTATCTCCTCTTCATCTACATCTGATTCTTTGATATCTTTTATTAAACTTTTAGGGAAAAGACCTTCTTTTTTCCCATCAATCAGAAGAAGTATTTTCCTTCCCCTTTCCTTCAGGTTGATTTTCATCTAATATATTCAGTTTCCTCCTTATCTCGTTTTCAATTTTTTCCTTTATATCTGGATTTTCTATAAGGAAAGCCCTTACTTTTTCCCTTCCCTGACCTATCTTCTCATCTTTATAACTATACCATGCACCTGTTTTCTCAATTATACCGAGATTAATACCTATATCAATTAATTCCCCTTCTTTTGATATACCCTGTCCGTAAATAATATCAAATTCAGCTGATTTAAAAGGTGGTGCAAGTTTATTCTTTACAACCTTACAGGATACCCTCATACCTATATTCTCATCACCTTCTTTTATAGCGCCGAGATTTCTTATATCTATCCTCACAGAAGAATGGAATTTTAATGCAAGTCCTCCCGGTGTTGTATACTGTGGACCAAACATCATACCTATTTTGTATCTAACCTGATTTATGAACACTGCACTCGTATATGACTTATTCAAAACACCTGTTAATTTTCTTAATGCCTGAGACATCAATCTTGCCTGAAGACCAACATGTGCATCACCCATCTCACCATCTATCTCTGCCTTTGGAACAAGTGCTGCTACAGAATCAACAACTATAAGGTCTATACCACCACTGCGAATAAGAGTCTCTGCTATCTCGAGTGCCTGTTCACCTGTATCTGGCTGGGAGATTAAAAGATTTTCAACATTAACACCTATATTGGATGCATATTTAGGATCAAGTGCATGTTCTGCGTCAATAAAAGCAGCTATTCCACCTCTTTTTTGTGCCTCAGCAATGATATGAAGAGCGAGCGTTGTTTTACCTGAAGCTTCCTGCCCAAAAATCTCAACTATTCTTCCTCTCGGGACACCACCAACACCGAGTGCATAATCAAGCCCTATCGAACCTGTCGGAATAACATCAACCTTTACAATCGTTTTATCACCAAGTTGCATAACTGTGCCTTTCCCGAATTGTTTCTCTATCTGTTTCAACGCCTCCTCAATTGCTTTTTTCTTTTTTTCATCCATACCTTCCTCCTTTTATTTTATCAGTGATATTAACAAACCTGCTAAAGAAAACAATATAAAAATAAATATATTTGTTTTTTCCTTCATAATAAATTTTATATTTATAAATTCGAAAGAACCAAGAACAGGAATAAGTGAACCACAGGATATTCCTTTTATTAAGAAACCTATGCTATTCAAATCAGGTGTTGAAAAGATAACCGATGAAAGGTTTGATGTAATAACACCTGATGAAAGAAATGTTATAAAGTGCATCAAATAGCCACTAAGATTTAATGGTGATTTAAATGGTATAATGCTCAGGGGAATAGAAACAACAACAGGGATAAGATAAATCCATTTTGTCTGTTTCAATGTTTCCAAACTTGTGAATGCAACCATTAAAAATAAAACTATGAAGGAAAAACCAAGAAAATTTAATTTACCCATACCAAAAGGAATAACAAAAAAAAGACATATAGCAAAAAATAATAATTCTTTATATCTGAACTTTGGTGCTTCTATCTTTTCTGTAAAATGTGGCTTTAAAAAAATAGTTATTATATTCAACATTATCAGAGATGTAATCCAGATTAAAAATGTATCTTTAAAAAATAGATTGAAAAATCTAATATTTTCAGGATAATAAGAAGAAAGATAAGATAATAAAAATAAATTTCGTTGATTACCAATCGGTGATATGATACTACCTGAAATTATTGAAACAATAATTAGTGAAAAAACTGCCTCAATCTTATCTGCTTTCTTTGAGAATCTTTTTCCAATCCCAATGAACAATGGATACAGGTGTAATGTTGAAAATAAGAAGACAATAGAAACAATAAGATTCATTGAATATTTCTTCCCAGAAATTCGTGAGAAAATAATATCAAATAATCCAGATCTTTCCATATGCGCTGCAAGTATCAGGAATATTACATTTAACACCAGAAACTTTATACCTATCGTTAAATTTTCCATAATTACCCTCCTGAACTAAAAATTTTCTCTTTTTTATATATTGGACCGCTTTTTGTTAATGTGCTTGAAAATAGGACAAATTTATCAACATGAAAAATCTCACTATTGTATTCCAATTTTTCATAGTTCACATTTCCAAATTTTATTCTGCCTATTGTCAGATGTGGAAAAAATCTTTTTTCTATCTCTAAATTTAAAGGTTCAAGCCTCATGGTTAACTTCTCGTAGAGTTCCTTCATTTTTTCTTTACCTTTTTCAACACCAATCCATAAAACCCTTGGTCTTTTTAAATCAGGGAATACCCCGAAACCTTTTAAAGAAACATCAAAAGGTTCAAATCTGAATTTTTCAAGTAATCCTATAACTTCAATGAGATTTTTTTCTCCAAGGAAAAGTAATGTTAAATGTAGATTTTCCTTCTCAACCCATTTTATTTTTCCATCTATCTTTATATTATATTTAATCTTCTCTATCTTTTCCCTTTCTGCATCGGGTATCTCTATGCCAAAGAATAATCTCATTTTAACTCCTTAATAACATTAAAAATTGCTGCTACGGATGCGTTCATCTTTATTCTTAACCTTGGTTCTTTAAATATATACCTTTTAACAAATGATTTATCTTTTATCGCTATTCCTGTATAAACAAGACCAACAGGTTTTTCTTTACTCCCACCGGAAGGTCCGGCAATCCCTGTTGTTGATAAACCTATATCTGTTCCAAATAATTTTCTACAACCTACAGCCATTTGTAAAGCAACTTCCTCACTCACAGCACCATTTTTCTTCAATATCTCTTCCTCAACACCGAGTATTTTTATCTTAGAATCATTTGAATAAACGACAACACCACCTGTAAAATAATCAGAACTCCCGGGGATATCTGTTATAAGATTTGATATCAAACCTCCTGTGCAGGACTCGGCTACGGAAATTGTTAAACCTTTTCTTCTTAAAATATCTCCAAGCACAACTTCAATCTCTTTATCATTATCAGAATAGATGAAATCCTTGAATTCATGTTTGAATCTTCGGGTAATTTCCCTAAATTTATCATCATTTTTTGAAATTATTTTAACAGAAAGTCCCTTAAAAGAAGGATAATAAAAAACATAATCTCTAACATCTTTTCCAAAAATATCCTCCAATTTTTTTTCAACATCACACTCAGTAATACCAAACAATTTAAACGTCCTTGAATAATTCTTATTTGATTTCCAAAAATCTATGATTCTATCAACAAAGTCCTCAAGTTCTTCTTTCATCCCTGGAAGAAGAAATATCTTTTTACCATCTTTATCTATTTCAAGGCAAGGGGCAAAGCCTACTTTGTTTTTATGAATTTTAGAACCTTCAATTACATATGCAACTTTCTTATTTAAATCCGGCATAGGTTTATTTATCTTCCTAAAAAATTCTTCAATTTCCATCAAAATTTTATTGTTAACTATTAATTTCCTTTTAAGATAA
Source organism: Caldifarciminota bacterium (assembly GCA_965649055.1). GTDB lineage: Bacteria > Hydrothermota > UBA3072 > UBA3072 > B12-G15 > CBFGJG01. Next base: position 72,865 of record CBFGJG010000004.1, on the reverse strand, counting down.
CTTGCTACAACTTCTTTTGTTATATCATCGGATGTTCCTCCAAGTCCGCCTGTAATTAAAATAACATCCGATCTTTTAATTGCACAATTAATGGCATCTTTAATCTTCTCTTCTTTATCAGGAACCTGTATTCTCAATACAAGGTCAAATCCTTTTTCAAATAACTTTTTTGATATGTAAGTCCCATTTGTATCATTTATTCTTCCCTGTATTAATTCATTCCCCACTGATATAACAGAAAATTTCATTTTGAAGTCTTTATTTTCTTTATCTTGTTGCTTTTAACAATTTTTTCAGTATCAAGTATAAAAATAGTTTCATTTTCCATTTCACCGAAAGTCTTTATGTATTCTACATCAAAGATTGTATTTGAGATATTTTTAAAATTTATATCATGTATTCCCTTTATCTTTCCGATCAAGAATGCTATGTCTTCAAATTTAGTAAGAAAAACTATATTATCAAGTGAATCCGAAAGAAAAAAAATCTTTGAGATATCAAATAGGAAGAAATTTTTATCTCTATATTTTATGATTGAAAAATCTTTTTCTTTTGAAATAATTTTTGCATTTTTTTGTTTTCCTACCTCTTTCACCTCATCGATGCTAATACCGAAATTGTAGCCTCCTATTGAAAAAATGAGGCATTTCATTTTTCCTTCTTTTTCAATTCCTGAAGATACTCATCCCTTAATAGATTTGAAAGCTCTATAATCCCAAAAATTTTCCCGTTGAATTCAAAAGCAGTTGAAAGAAATATTTTTGAAAGTGGTTCAGGTAAAGAATAAACCTTTCTTCCTTTTATTTTTATCATACCAATTATCTCTGTAACTTTAAGTCCAACCAGTTCACCTCTTATGTCAACAAGTATAACCTTTCCTTTTACCTGTTTCCCTATACCCAATAAAATTGCTGGATCAAGAACAGGTATAATCTTCCCTCTTATCTCCGTTATTCCATCAAGGAATTCAGGCATTTCAGGTGCTGGAACAATTTTAACCTCTGTTATCTCTACAACATCCTCAATAGGTATTGCGTAATATTCATTCATGATTGCTATTCCCATCACCGCTTCACCTTTTCTTTTTTTCTTTAATTCTTCTCCTTCTTTGACAAAATCAGTCTTTTCTTCTTTTTTTGTTTCTTTTTCTTCTTTGATTTCAATCTCTTTAACCTCTTTTTCGGATTTCATTTCAATTTTTTCTTTATCAGGAACTTTTAACTCTTCTTTTTCTACTACTTCTTCCTTTTTTGTTTCTTCAACTGCTTTCTGGAAACTTATTTTTTTCTTTTTCATATCACACCATCCTTAAATCTTCAGCAACTGCTTCTATTATTTCTTTGTCTATAACATCTTTTTTCAGGCTATAGCCTACAAATAAAGAGTTTTGCGCAAGAGTATTTATATTCCTGGGTATACCACCACTTAATTTATACAATGTTTTTTTAGCCTCATCATTGAATATTTCCTTTTTTGCACCTGCAACCTTTAATCTGTGTTCAATATACAATATAGCCTCTTCTTCATCCATTGGTTCTATATGGTATCTTATATTAATCCTCTGTCTTATCTGTGGCATCTTCTCAATCTTTTTTTCTATTTCAGGTTGACCGAGCAATATTATCTGAATTAATTTCTTTTCATCTGATTCAATATTCAACAGTAATCTTATTTCTTCAAGGACCTTAGCCTTTAATATCTGAGCCTCGTCTATTATCGCTATATATTTTTTATCCTTATTTGCATTTTCTTTAAGCATATTCTCAAGTGCTGTAAAAATTTTAACTTTCTGATAAGGAACTTTTTCCTGTTCGAGAAAATTTTCAGCAATCCATCTCACAAAACCAGTCTGTGTAAATATAGGATTAGTTACAAATATCACCTTATGACCGAATTCAGTAAGGTCTTTTTTCAACGCATTTGCAAGATATGTTTTCCCGCAACCAATTTCACCTGTAATAAGGGTGAGTCCACCACTAATCTCGTTTATGTTATAAATAATCCTTGCATATCCCTCTTTAAAATCTTCACTTCTAAAAAGGAATTTTAAATCAGGCGTATTTAAAAATGGTTTGCTCCTTAAACCCCAGTATTCTTCAACCATTTTTTTCCTCCTTTATCTTATCCACCCATTTATCTTGTATACCTTTACTAATGGCTTTCTCCCAAATCTCATCACATTTTTTCCTATCCCCCTTTTCCAGGTATGCCTTTCCCAAGAGATAGTAAGCCTCAAAAAGATTTGGCCCTAAAGATATTGCCTCCTCAAGTATCTCTATTGCATCGTTGAACATCTCCCTTTCAAAATAGATCCTGCCAAGATAAAGTAGGGAATAAAGGACTGCTTCCTTATTTCTTCCCTCTTTATTTATCCTTGAGAGTTTCTCAATTGCTTCACCAAAAATTCCAAGTTTATAATTAACAAAACCAATATGAACCATTGCTATTTCGTTTGATGGATCTAACTTCAAAACCTTCTGGTATACTGCAAGTGCTTCATCGTATTTTTCAAGTTCAAGAAGAACCCATCCGAGTAATGAGTAGACTTTTATATTTTCCGGTTCTATTTTTTTAGCGAGATGGAGATTCTTCATTGCATCGTTGTAATTTCCCTTCACAATATCGTTCTTTGCCTTTTCTATCAATGTCTGAACGTCAACAGGTGAGAATACAAGTTTTTCAGCGAAAGTTGAACTTGACAAAGTTGCTTCTATCTTGTTTACATCTTTTTTCATATCTTCAAGATACTGTAAATATTTGTTATAAAGATTTTTAAATCTTTTTATATTTTCTGATATTTCCATTTTATCCTTTGAATTCTTTATTTTCCTTACAATATCTTCTATCTCTTTAATCATCTGAAACCATCCTGAGCAAGCCCTCCGGTATCTTCTCAAGTGGTAGCACTTCATCAACGCATCCTGTTTCATATGCTGCTTTTGGCATACCATATATTATTGATGTTTTTTCATCCTGTGCTATATTTTTACCACCTACTGCTTTAATCCTTTTTACACCAACAGCGCCATCTTTACCCATTCCGGTGAGAACAACTCCGATTGTATTATTTAAGAAAACATTAGCAGCGGATACCATGGTTTTATCAGCTGCAGGTCTCACACCATGTATAGGTTTATCCCTCGTAAGAACTATCTTTTCTTCTTCGTTTATTATTGTATGGAAACCGGAAGGTGCAATGTATATGTTCCCTCTTTTTATTGTATCACCATCTTCTGCTTCTTTCACATTCAATTTACTTATACTTTTAAGCCTTTCTGCAAATGCAGATGTGAATCCTTCTGGCATATGCTGAACAACTATAATAGGTGAATTAAAATCCTTTGGTATTTTAGGTATTATGTATGATAAAGCTTTTGGTCCTCCTGTTGAACTTGCAATAACAACAACTTTTTGGGATGAAGATACCCTTGGTTTTTCAATCTTTGACAAATATACTGACTCCCTCAAAGCTGGAAGATTAGCATAGTATGCTGCCTTTATCTTTTCGGTAATCTCTTCACTTATGTTTATAAGGTTTGTAGAAACCTCACCTCCAGGCTTGGGGACAAAATCAAACGCACCTTTCTCAAGTGCCTCAATTGTTATCTTTGCATTTTCTCTTGTATGTGCACTTAACATTATTATTGGTTTTGGATTTGATTCCATAATCTTCTGGACTGCCTCTATTCCGTTCATAACAGGCATTTCTACATCCATTGTAATAACATCGGGTTCGAGTGTTTCGTTTAACTGTATTGCCTCTTCCCCATTCTTAGCCATCCCTACAACCTTTATTTCAGGATGTGCCTCAAGTATATCTCTTAAAAGTTTTCTCATAAAAGAAGAATCGTCAACGATAAGGACCTTTATTGTTTTCATATAATCTTTATACCTGTTTTATAAGAGCTAACTTTTAATTCTCCTGTTTCAAGATAAAATTCCACACTTCTACCGTAATCACCGCCAGTATCTTCACTCACAATCCTTATATTATGTTTTTCAAGAATTTCTTTTGCTATCTTAACATTTCTTGGTCCAACTGCATTCTCTGTGCTTTTTAGAAGTTGAGTGAACATAATTGAACCACCCACTATTTTTGCCTCTATATTTTCTAATTTTGAGCCATTATTTCTAAAATATTTTATCATCTCTTTTATGCCACTATCCCCGTATTTAAAATAATTTGAATCATTAGAAGGATTTTCCGGTAGTAAAAAGTGAAGCAACCCTCCAAATTTATTTGCTCTGTCATATAAAGAAACTGCTACACATGAACCAAGCCCCATTGTTATAATTACACTCGGGGCTTTACCTGCTTTCATCTCTGCTATCTTGACAAATATCTTATCCATTTTTTCTGTAAATCCTTTCTTTTAATTTATAAGGTAAAAAATATTCATATTTACCAATACCAAGTGTCTCAGCCATACCAAGTATTAAAAAACCACCTTCATCAAGCAATTCATAGAATCTTGTTATTAATTTTTCCTGAAATTCTTTTGTAAGATATATAAGAACATTTCTGCAAAGAATAATATCAAATTTCATTGTAAATTTTTCAATATCTTTAAAATCGAGTTCAAGGAATGTAACATAATTTTTTATAAAATCTTTTATTATATATTTTCCATCTTTCTCATCGAAGTATTTTTTAATATACTGGTATGGTATCTCGTCCATAGAAAAAATAGTGTATACGCCTTCCCTCGCTTTTTTAAGTGCGTCTGTATCTATATCTGTTCCTATTATTCTTCCCTCTTTACCAAGTTCTTTAAGTATTATAGCAATTGTATAAGGTTCTTCACCTGTAGAACATCCAGCACTCCAGCATCTTACAGGTTCTTTAATCTTAGGTATAATTTCATCTTTTATAATCTCAAATACCTCTAAGTTTCTGAAAAATTTACTAACATTAATGGTAAGGGTATCTTTAAGTTTAATCTGTTCTTCTATATTATTTTTAAGATATTCCTCGTACTCTTTGTATGTTTCAAACCCAAGTGCCCTCATTCTTACCCTTATTCTTCTTTTAAAAGGTTTTTCCTTATAATTCATAGGATCGAAATCCAGTAAATTTTTTATAGTTTTCATAAGACTATATAGTTCCAAATCCATAATCTTTCTTAAGAATTTCTATATTCCTTTTCAAAAGTTCATTATCAGGTTCAACATTTAATCCTTCACTCCATAATTTATATGCATCGTGGAAATCGCCCTTCTTAAGAGCAATGTTTCCCATCTTAAAGTAAACCTCTGCATCACTGTAGTTTAGACTGGTCAATTTCTCATACTGCTCATTTGCAAGTGAATAGTATCCATTTTTATAGTAAAAATCACCTATATTCTTAATTGCGGGGATGTAATCACTTTTTATTTCTATTGCCTTTTTAAACATTGCTTCAGCCTTTTCGTATTCTTCACTTTCTTCGTAGAACCTGCCGAGATTATTGTAATATTCGGGAAATTGTGGATTAATCTTGAGACCTTCAAGCATTATATTTATTGCATTATTCAAATTTTTATTCTTCCATTCATATATTCCGTAATAAAAATAGAAAACAGGATTGTTTATCTCCGTTTCTTTTATTTTCTCAAATATCTCTTTTAAATTCTCAATCTCGTTTTTCTTTATTTTTATAATTAACTTATTTAATAATAACTTAGAATTTTCTGGCCAATTTTTAAGCCCTTCATCAATAATATTTAATGCTTCATCAAGTTCGCCTTTCTTTTCATAAAAAACAGAAAGATTTGCATAAACAGATGGATAAAAATTGTTCATATTTATTATCTCTTTAGTAAGACTAATAGCAGAATCAATATCATTTTTGAAAAATTTTATTATACTTATGAAGAATTTTGCCTTAACATTTAAAGGATCAATCTCAAGTATTCTTCTAAACTCTCTTTCCGCCTCGGTGAACATCTCCATATATAAAAATGCTATACCAAGGTTTTCATGCTCTGATATCTTCGCCATTGCCTTTTCTATCGGTATAGAAGTTTGTTTCAAGCCTTTTATATATCCCTTTTGTAATAATTTGCCAATAATCTTCATCGCTTCAAATTCATCAATTCTTGTCTCATCAAGGATATTTTCCATAGTCTTTTTCCCATCTATAAGATTTATAATCTCTTTCTCTTTTTCGTTAAGACCATCAGTATCTGTTTTTGTCTTTAAAAGGATATCAGAATATCCAGGTAATTCTATTATACTTAACTCGTCAACTATCCTTGCTGCTTCAAGTAAAAGGTCCTGTGCATCAATTGAGATTTTACCTACTTTTTTTACCTTGCTTTCCCCTGGTTCAAAGCTGAAATATCCATCTTCCCATGAAAATGCACTGTAAAGCCCTTCTTTAACCTGTTCTGTTATTGCATTTTTTAATATATCCTCATCGATAAATTTCATCTCAAGTAATATCTCGCCAAGTAATTTATCTTTGTTTTCTTTCTGAACTAATAGTGCACTTTCAAGCTGTTCCTCTGTTATCTTACCATTCTTTATGAGCAATTCCCCTATCCTGTATTGTCTGTTAACTGAATCGAGACCTGTAATTTTACCTTTTTCAAAATATATGAATATGAATATTTCTCCATTTGTTACACTAAGAACACCTGATTTTCTTCCAACAGAAAGCATCTGTATCACATCTGGTAGAGAAGCTGCCTTTAATGAACCCTTTATAGCCATTACAGCTCCTTCTGTATCCTTAAACTATAATTTTCTATATCCATTACTATACCTTCGCTAACAAACTCTATTTTCTTAACTTCTTTAGTTTCTTCAGGTGCTACTTTTTCTTCGAGTAATTCTTCTTCTATCTTTTCGATCTTTGGAACCTGAATTTCTTTCTTCTCTTCAATAATTTTTTCAGAAACTTCCGATTTTTCTTCTATTTCTTCTTTTATCTCTTCTTTGATTTCTTCTTTAAAATCTATTTTTTCTGGAATTTCTGTTATCGTTTCTTCACCTTCTGTCTTAATCTCAACGACTTCCTTTTTTTCTTCAATTATTTCCTTTGAGGGTAATTCTTCTTTCTTTTCGTAATATAAATTTGATATCAGGTTTTCTATTTCATAAAAACCGCCTTTTATCTTCTGGACTTCTTCGTTTGCCATTTCAATAATCTTGCTATCGTTTGTTATTTTTTCTATCATCTTTCTTTTTATTTTAATCCCGGGTTCTTTAATTTCAAAATTATTCTTTATTTCAAAATGTTTTACAGTATCGATAAATCCTTTGCTTGTAAAAGTAGCAAGGACAGGCATGTCAAAAATTATTCTGAGTATATCATCTGAAAAAATCTTTTGATATCTAAAAATTACCTTATCAATATCATCGAAAAGTGCGATATCAAAATATGAAAGGTCATTTAGAAAATCATCAATATTTAATATTGAATGTGGTGTTATAAATGCTATAACAAGATTTCTAAAATTTTCAAATAATTGTATTCCTGTAATATTAAGGTATGTGGATTTACCAAATCCTCTATCGCCCCTTATAAGGTTCAAACCTTTATATTTATATGGTTCAAGTGAGAAGCTTGTTATAAATCTAACTATTTGTGAATTGCTCTCATCAACTTCAACACTATTCATTCTTTCATCCCAGGAGAGCATTAATTTAAATTGGTTTCTTAATGTTGCCCTCTTCTCATAGAAAGAAATCTTGTACTCTAATTCTGATATGCTATCAGGGTCAAACAATTTTTTCTCTATATCTATTTTTTCCTTCTCGGGTATCATGTGAAGTTCCAATATTCCATACCTTTTCTGCAGTTCAATAAGCCTCTGTATATCTGCTGTGAAAGAAATGAATTCACTCGTTATCGCCTCTATATTACCATCAATAACACTTTCAATCCTTGATGTGTTAAACCCCTTCATCTTCCAAATATACATTTTTGCCTTATATTCTTCTCTCAATTCCTCAACAATATTGTTTTCGGGTTTTATTTCAGGTATATCAGGTTCTATTGTCTTTATAATTTCAGTGAACTGATCACCTTTTTTGTCTTTATGTTCAAATTTAATCGTGAAGATATGTTTTAGATATAACATTGCGTTATCAGATAATTTTATCTCCGATAGTGAAAACATACCTGTTATCAATAGTTGTTTTTTCTCCCTGAGGCATTTCTCAATTAATGTGATAAAATATTTTTCCTCCTCAGGATTCCTTACAAAATATTCAATATCCTGGAGCAGAACAACTTTTGGTAATTCAATACCCGAAAAGTCAATTTCTTTTAATTTTTCTGCATTTATTTTTAAAAATACTATCTTTGAAGAATTTATAAAATATTCTATATTCGAAAGAATTTCCTGGTTTACCCCGTAAATATAAACAACACCATAATTTTCGGGTTTTGATAAAACTACCCTTAAATCATCAAATTGTCCTGTATCCTCAATCATAGACCTAATTTCTCCCTTAAATTTTTAAGAACAAGTGTTCCTATTGCCTTAAAAGTTTCAGGAACACCCACTCCCTTTATTGCTATTGCCTCATAGTATTCATACAGGAAATTCTTATTTAATATTTCCTGTAACTCATCTATAGTGCAAATATCGTTCATGTCCCTCTTGTTATATTGTAGAACGATAGGGGTATCGTTTATATCTATTCCATTTTCTTCCATATTTTGAAACATGTTCTCAAGACTGAAAATATTATCTTCTAATCTTTCTCTTTGAGAATCTGCTACAAAAACGATACCATCAGCTCCTTTTAGAACAAGTTTTCGCGTATCCTCATAAAAAACCTGTCCCGGAACTGTATAAAGCTGAAATTTTGTTGTAAAACCCCTGTAATTGCCTACATCTATTGGCATATAATCGAAAAAAAGCGTTTTATCTGTTTCCGTTGCAAGGGATACAAGTTCGCTCCTTCTTGTTGCTGGAATCCTCGAATAAAGATACTGGAGATTGGTGGTCTTTCCTGCCCTTCCGGGTCCATAGTAAACTATCTTACAGGTTATTTCCCTTGAACCAAATCTTATTATAGACATTATATACCCATAGTTTGTAGAAAATTTGTATTTATTTCACCTTTTAGAAAGTTTTCGTTTTCAAGAATTTTTTTATGAAGTCCTATCGTTGTCTGGACACCATCTATAATTATTTCATCAAGAACCCTTTTCATCCTCAGAATCGCCTCATTCCTATCCCTTCCGTGTGTAATTATCTTCATTATAAGGGAATCGTAATATGGTGGAATATTGTATCCATGATAAAGATGTGTGTCAATCCTTACACCATTACCACCCGGTATATGAATTGAATTTATCTTTCCGACACTGGGTATGAAACCATTCTCGGGACTTTCAGAATTTATCCTTGCCTCAATAGCATGTCCTTTAAATCTTATATCCTTCTGAGTAAAACTCAGTTTCTCTCCCATTGCAACCAGTATCTGCTCTTTTACAAGATCAAAACCTGTCACCATTTCAGTAACAGGATGTTCAACCTGTATTCTTGTGTTCATTTCCATAAAATAGAAATTTTTATTCTTATCCACAATAAATTCCATTGTTCCTGCTGAATAATATCCTATTTTCTTTGCACCTTTCACAGCTATCCTTCCCATTTCTTCCCTCATTTTCTCATCCACAATGGTGGAAGGTGCCTCTTCGAGTAATTTTTGATGCTTTCTCTGGATTGAACATTCTCTTTCTCCAAGATGAACAACATTACCCATCATATCACCCATGACCTGAATCTCAATATGTCTTGGGTTCTCAATATACTTCTCTATATATATTCTTCCGTCACCGAATGCTGCTTCTGCCTCTGAAGAAGCCATTCTAAAATTAGCATAAAGTTCTTTTTCATTGTAAGCAACCCTCATACCCTTTCCGCCACCACCGCTCACTGCCTTTAGAATTACAGGGAAACCAATCTCTTTTGAAATCTCTATTGCCTCCTCAACATTTTTTAAAGGTTCTTCACTCCCCGGGACAACAGGAACACCAGCTTGCTTCATTGTCTTCTTTGCCTCTGATTTATCACCCATTTTTCTTATTGCATCAGGGGAAGGACCAACGAATATAAAACCACTATCAATGCATGTATCTGCAAAAACGGGATTTTCAGCAAGAAAACCATATCCCGGGTGGATTGCATCAGCTCCTGAAACCTCAGCTGCACTTATTATCATTGGTATATTAAGATAGCTTTTCTTTGGGTTTGCTGGACCTATTCTTACGGACTCATCTGCAAGGAATATATGGAGGGAATTCTCATCACCTTCAGAAAATACTGCAACAGTCTTTATTCCGAGTTCTTTTGCAGCCCTTATAATTCTTACCGCTATTTCACCTCTGTTTGCAACAAGTAATTTTTTTATACTCAAGCCCCGCCCCAACCTGCTTCAGTGGATGTTTCTATTCCTTTCAACTTCATCTTGAATTCATCAGGATTAGTCGAATTGTTTATAGCTGTTTCATAATCAATCAAATCCCTTTTATAATAATCCATTATACACTGGTCAAATGAATGCATTCCATACTGACTGCCTTCCGTAATTGCCTGTGGAATCTTCAATGTTTTAACAGGGTCAAGTAGATATTCCCTTATTGTAGGTGTTGAGATAAGAATCTCTGTTGCAGGTATCATTCCAGTTTTATCTTTAAGCGGGAGCAGTCTCAATGATACAACAGCTACAAGTGTTGCAGAAAGTAAAACCCTTATGTGTTGTTGCTGGTGTGGTGGATAAAAACTTATAATCCTGTTTATTGTTTCAGCAGCATTTAAGGTGTGTAATGTTGAAAGAACAAGATGGCCTGTATCAGCTGCTTTTAGAGCAGTATCCATTGTATCAACGTCCCTTATCTCACCTATCATTATAACATCAGGGTCCTGCCTTAAAATATACCTCAGTGAATCTGCAAAAGAATATGTATCTGTTCCTACCTCTCTTTGAGAAATCACTGATTTTTTATCCCTGAAAAGATACTCTATAGGGTCCTCAACTGTTATGATATGTTTCGAGACATTCTGATTTATGTATTCAATCATTGCAGCAAGTGTTGTTGACTTACCTGAACCGGTTGTTCCCGTTGCGAGTATAAGCCCTCTTGGATAAAGGGAAATATCTTTCAGGATTTGAGGAAGGTTTAACTCATCAATTGACCTTATCACGTGTGGTATTGTCCTCATCGCGATTGCAATACTTCCCCTCTGGACATAACAGTTCACACGGAATCTTGCAAGACCTTTCAATCCTACAGCAAAATCAGCTTCCTTCCTCTTTACAAATTCTTCCTGTTGTTGTTTTGTCATAAGTGAAGCAGCAGCTTCCTTCAGGTCATCATTGGTAAGCGGCTGCATATTTAAAGGGGTAAGTCTTCCATGCACCCTTAAAATAGGTGGAAGACCTACTTTTAAATGCAGGTCTGAAGCATCCATCTTTACCATCTTTTCAAGAATGGGTCTAAGCTCCAATTTCCCTCCTATTTTAATGGTTCAAGAAGGAATAAAACCTGCCCAAATTCAACCGGTTGTTCATTTTTAACAGGTATTTCAACAATTTTACCGCTAAATTCTGATTTTATCTCATTCATTATCTTCATAGCTTCAATAATACAAACAGTCTGGCCTGGTTTTACAATATCACCGAGTTCAACAAAAGGTGGGGCATCTGGTGCCGGTGCCCTGTAAAATGTTCCAACCATCGGAGATTTAATCATAAGATAATCTTTCTTCTCTTTTACTTCTTCTTTCTTCGTTTCTACCTTTTCTTCCTTTTCTTTCACCTGATGTGTCTGAACCTTCACCGGATTTGGTGTTTCCTGAAAATTTGTGATAATCTGATTTTTTAATTTTACTATTCTTAGAGATGTCCCGAACCTCTTTATCTCTATCTCATTAATATTACTATTTTCAAGTAATTCAATAAGCTTTTTTATAAACTCTATTTTCATATTTACCTCTCTTTTTTATATATTAAAACAACATAAATTTTAGTCAACAGGTTTCTTTAAAAAACTAATTATTTCTTCTTCAGTATATTTCTTTGCCATTTTTGCAGCCTGTAAATGATTCATATTTTTTGAAAGATACGATAGCAATGCAGAAGAAAAAACACATCCAGAACCATGCATCTTTGCATCTTTCAACCTATGATAGGGTTCTATCTCTACAAGATTTGAACCATCAAAAAATATATCGACCCCATCGATATTTTTAAGTATCACAAAACCACTGATTAATCTTTTAAGTTTTTCTAAAATCTTCTCTATTTTTTTCTCACCGGTAAGGGCTTTTGCCTCAAAAAGGTTGGGGGTAATAGATAAAACAAAAGGAAAAATTCTTTCTTTCATAAATTTAATACCCTTTTCGTTTATCAGCCTGTAACCTGAAGTTGAAAAAAGGACAGGGTCTAATACTATATTTTTAATCCTTGAATGTTCAATGTATTTTAAGACCTCCATAGCACTCTTCTCATTATTTAACATACCTATTTTTATCCCGGATATATCAAGGTTTATTTTTGAAAGTGATTCAAATATATATTTTTGTGGAATATCCTTTTTTTTGAATACTTTTTTTGAACTTTGAATGGTTAAAGATGTTACCATACCGCAACCATGAAAACCAAGAGAATTAAAAACCTGAATATCCCTTAATATACCTGCAAGCCCTGTCGGGTCAAAACCAGCAATTGATAAAAGTATCCTTCTTTCCATATTAGAAAACCTTCCTTATTTTTAATCCTGTTCTAATATTATAAGAGTCAATTTCATATGATGATATGGATTCAATAAAAAGAGAGAGCATTTCATTTATAATGAATTCAGCCTCTGCCTTTACATTTACACCATTTCGATATGAAAAAAGGAGTGTAAAAATGAATCTGTCCATCAGATTTAATTCCATATCGGAATTTATGAAGATTTTATTATCAAATATATAATATATATTAAAGTTAAAAGGCTTATATATTGAGAATGAAAATCCATGGAATACACTATCATTCATAAAAATGGCTGCATATCCAGATTTTAATAATTTATACCCCAATGAAATTCTGTATTTATCGCATATGAAAAATTGTTCAAAATACGATATAATAATATTTTGAAGAAACGGATACCTGCTACTTGAAAACTCTCCTTTTAGGTAAAAATCATTTACAGGTATAATGTATGTAAAGACCGGTAACGGATATTTTTTAAAACAAAATCCTATTCTTGAAAATTCATTTAAATCGTATGATAATGAAAGAAAAAAATTTGAATCAGGAAAGAAAAGGTCGAAAATATTGAATGAAATGTTATAATTTCTAAATCTAAAATTAAGGTTAGAGAGAATGTATATATCACTATTTCCTGTAAATAATCCTATCTTGAAATCTCCAAATCTATTTGAAAAAAGATAGTTCAAACCAAATATTTCTTCTATAGAATCTGATTTTAACTTAGAGTATTCCGCGAAAAAAGAATGTCCATCGTATGGATGGAAAGAAAGATTACCTGAAACATCATAATCATAAAACTTAAAATCCCTTCTTATGAAGGCATCAAAAAGTATAGGCAGATACTCTTTTTGAGCAAAGAAACTGAATCTTTCATCAAAAGAAACAAGGGAAGTATCAAAGAAAGAACCAATGGAAAATTTTGTGTAAAAACCAAAATTTTTCATCTCGTATTTTTCTATATCCTTTCCTTCCGATATTTCTATTTCTTTATCTTTCAGGACGAAAGAATCTGGTTTTACAACAAAAAAAAGTGTGCTTTTCTTTGGTGGAATAATGTTTATCTCTTTTTCACCATAAACAGTAACATCAGGTATATCAAGATACTGGCCAAAGACAACAATGCTAACGAATACTATCAAGAATAGCTTTTGCATCTTTTTCATATCCATCCTTTCTTGCTATAATTTCTTCAAGAATTTTCCTTGCTTCTGATTTTTTTCCTTCCTTTATCAATATCTTTGACAGTATAATCATAGATGGTGAATAATACTCACTTTCAGGATATAGATATCTCATTTTCAAAAGTATCTCTTTTGCATCGTTGTCTTTATTTTTACCAATAAGATATACTGCTTTTTCATAAATGGAAATTGGTGCTGTATTTTCATTCTTCATAGCATTATCAAGGTATTGAACACCGGTTTCGTCCCCCTTTCTGATTAATATAATACCTTTCAGGAGTTCTTTATAATCCTCTGTATTTCTTTTTTCAAGTTCATCAAGTGCTTCTTCTATCTTTTTATTCTCAATAAGTGACATAATATAGATATAGTTAATATCAGGTTTATTTATATTTTTTGAATATTCAATTGCTTTTGAAAATTCTTTTCTTTTAAAATAATAACTTGCCAGTTCAAAAGATGCCTTTTCCTTAGTCCTTTCATCTGTCAAAAGTTCATTCAATAATTTTATCAGGTTCTCTTGATTTCCTGTTTTCTTGTATACATCTAAAAGTGCTATTTTCGAATCTATTGTATTTATGCCTTCAAGTAACTCAATTGCCTTCTTTGAATTACCAATATTTTGATAGAGCCTTGCAAACATAACTGCGATATCCTGATATATTATTGTTTCCTTATATCTTCTCATGTAATCATTAATTATATTTTCAAACTCTTTCTCTCCCCTCAATTTATAAACAGAATAAACTATACCTCTTATTCCGGGAACCATCTCTTTTTGTGGTTGTGTGAAAATATAAGTATATCTTTCATAATAGTATAGAGAAGAATCAAATCTTCCCTGGTCAAAAAAGTTGTCTGCCAGAAGTAGGGTTGCTTTAGCCTTTAATTCTTTAGATACAGACATCTTTAATAATTCACGTATATTGTTTATAGATGCGTAAATATCGTTTGCCTTCCTTGAAGCAAGTGCAATAAGATATAATGCATCATCTGATTTTTCATATAATGGGAACTTCTTCCTAAGTTCATTCAATATTTTTATTGAACCTGTGTAATCACCTTTATCAAAGAGAACAAGCCCTTTTTTATAAAAAGATTCAGGTTCTTCCTCTCCTTTAACTTTGCTGTAATATTCAATAGCCCTTTCATAATCTTTCATTGAATACGCAATATCGCCCATAGTGAGAAATATTTTACCTTTTCCCTGATAATCCGGGAATTCTTTTGATAACCTGTCAAGGTAATTGAATGCAGCATTGTAATCTTTCTTCCCGTAATAAGCCCATCCCAATCCTTCAAGTGCTGAAGGATAAAGGATTCTCATATTATTATTTAAAACCTCTGTATAAAAATTGATTGCCTCATCATAACTTTTCTTTTCAAGATAGGTATCTCCAAGAAGGAGTTTTGACTTTAAAACTAATTCTGTGTCTTTTGATCTCTTTATTATTTTTTGGCAGTTTGAAATAGCCTCATCGTAATTTCCCATTTTAAAATATGTTATACTCTTTAAAAAAACCATCTTATCATCATCACTTAACGAAAAATAGTATAAAGCACTGTCGAACTGGCCTTTTGACAGGAATATGTTTCCTATTTCTATATTAGCACCTGTTTTTAATTCACCTGTTACAATCTTGAAATTTTCAACAGCTTTATCTATTTCTCCTTTCTTTTTATATATTTCAGCAATCCTGAATATACTCTGTTCCCTTAATTCCTTATAATCATTAGCCACCTGCTTGAATAAATTTATTGCAATATCATATTCACCTTTTAAAGAATTTATTCTTGCAATATAATACAGGCAATCTCCAAAATACTTTGATGTTGGTTCTACAAGATTAAAATAATAAAGTGAAGAGTCATATTTTTCACTCTTAAAATAGTTTAGTGCTATTCTATAAAGTGCATAATCTGAGTATTCAAGTTTTTCATTAACAACTTTGATATAATAGTTTTGTGATTCCTGTATGTTCTTATCTTCGTAATATTCTCCGAGTGTTAGAAGTGCGTTAGCTCTGAATTTACTTTTTGGATAGTTCTTTAAAAATTTTATTAACTCATCAGTCTTTCCTGTTTTAATAATATTAATCTTGGAAATCATATATTCGGACTCTTCAATATATTTTTTTTCTTTCACCATTTTGAAATATCTCATTGCATCATCCCATCTTTTTAATTTATAGTAGCACCACCCGATAGAAAAATTACCATAATCATCATTTAGTTTCTGATAATATATGATTGCATTTTTATAATCACCCTTTCCATAATACATATCACCGATCATTGAATATTTTTTCTTTCTGTCCTGTAACTGGTTGAATGTCCTTTCTGCATCACTAAATCTATTGATTTTAATCTCACTTTTTCCCTTTATTATAAGGATTTCTTCCCTATTTTCCGGATAATCAAGTATTAGTTTTTTACTCTCACCTATTATAGTTTCATACTTTTCCTGGGCGTAAAGTGCTTTCAAGTAAAGCAATGCTGCTTCTTTTGCATATTCGCTATCTTTATAGTTAACGATAAAATTTTTTAATTCCTTTTCTGCAAGTTCATACATCCCATCATCGAACAATCCCTTAGCAACTTTAAAATCCTGTAAAGGATTCATCAAAAGAAATAACAGTATCATTTTTCCTCCTCCAAAAGACATACAGAAATAACTTCAACTGATTCATTCCTTCCGGTTGAATCAAGACCTTCTTTTCTTTTAGGTTTAACAGAAATTAAATTTTTAGAAATACCCATTATCTTTCCGAGATTCTCTTTCATCCTCTCCACAAAATCTGTTAGTTTGGGTTCTTCACATATCACAACCGAATCAATATTTATAATTTTATATCCTTTTATAATTTTCATAGTTTCTTTTAGTAACTCCGTGCTTTTAATATTCTTATATTTAGGGTCAGTATCAGGGAAATAAATCCCAATATTACCGAGTGAAGTTGCACCAAGTATTGCATCAATGATTGAATGTATTAACGGGTCACCATCAGAATGACCAAGCATACCTTTTCTTGAAGGTATAATAATTCCACCAAGAACAAATTCTCTTCCTTCGACAAGTCTGTGAATATCGTATCCTATTCCTATCCTCATCTAATTACCTCGCAATTAATCTTTCTTGAATCATTTGTCTCAAGAATCCCTGTTATCCTGCATTTAAATCTACCTTCAGGTAAAACCTCTTCAATAAAGACCTCTGTGCCGTCATCGAGAAAAATTCTATTTTTATTATTATATATTTGAACATCTATAACATCACCTAACTTTAAAGGCTTTCTGCAAAGAACAGATAAAATTGACAGGTCTACAACATCAACCCTTATTGATTTCAATTTTAATTCTGTTTCTTTGTCATTGCATATAAAAACCTTACATTTTATTTTTCTTGAGACATTAAATATATTACCTTTTATTATCTTTATTTTCTCTATTTTTTTCTTCATATCATCAGGAAGATTTTTAGCATCTTCTTCTGAAATTAAAGGAATCCCATCTATTATTCCATTTTTTATAAGTATAAATATCCTTCCATCGAGAATTGCAGATAAATGTATTAAGTAATATTTTTTCCTCAAAGTTTAAGTTCCTCCTTAATTTCTTTTATATTCTTTACCTTTATCAAATTTATTCCATCTCTTATCTTTACATTCTGGTTTGGCATAATAAAATTTTTAACACCCATTCTTTCACATTCCTGTATTCTTTTTTCAATAAAAGGAACAGCCCTTACTTCTCCTGAAAGACCAACTTCTCCTATCATTGATATATTTTCATCTATTTTTTTCCCAAGATAGCTTGAGACAATAGAGAATATAAGCCCGGTATCAATTGCAGGTTCAAGAATCTTTAAACCACCGGTAATATTACAGAATATATCGTTGGTGCCTATATTATAACCAAGTCTTTTTTCAATTATTGCGATAAGCATATTCAATCTTTTGTAATCAATCCCAGTCGCTACCCTCATTGGAACTCCGTATCTTGCCGGTATCACAAGTGATTGTATCTCTATCAATATTGGTCTTGTCCCTTGAACTGTTGGAACAATAGTATTTCCCGGTTCATCTTTCACTCTATTTTCAATTAGATAAGAAGATGGATTTGTAACCTCTTTTAAACCTTCTTCTGTTAGTTCAAAAACACCTATCTCGTTTGTAGAACCAAATCTATTCTTCACGGTCCTTAATATTCTGAATAAATAGTTTGTATCACCCTCAAGGTATAAAACAGTATCAACCATATGTTCAAGTGTTTTCGGTCCAGCAATAACACCTGTTTTTGTTATATGACCAATTATCATTGTTGTTATTCCGGAACTCTTTGAAAGATTCATCAATTTAAAAGTCACATCCCTGACCTGTGAAACACTTCCGGCCGGCAGGTCAATCTCTTCCGAATACATAGTTTGTATTGAATCTATTATTAAAAGTTCAGGGCCAAATCTATTCACTGCTTCTATTATACTGTTAATCTCTGTTTCCGAAAGGAAAAAAACATTTTCATTATGAATTTTTAACCTCTCTATCCTCATTTTAACCTGATATATAGATTCTTCACCTGATACATAAAGAACCTTTCTATTCATAGAAGAATACGAACCACTGATACTCGTAAGAAGTGTAGATTTTCCTATTCCAGGATCACCACCTATAAGAACAAGGGAACCTTTAACTATTCCACCGCCGAGAACCCTGTCGAACTCCCCAATACCTGTTTTTATCCTTTCTACAGATACACTTTCTACTTCTTTAAAATTTAAAGGAAAAACATTTCTAACATTTTTTACTTCTTTCCTTCTTTGGATTTCCTCAACAAATGTATTCCACTCATTACAATTAGGACATCTTCCAAGCCATTTAGGGCTTTCATATCCACAGTTCTGACAGATGAATGTCTTTTTTTCTTTCATTAACCGACTGATGAACTCTGTATAAACTCTCTTACTTCTTCAATCTTTGACTTTAGAAGTTCTTCCGGTTTTCCCTCAAATATTATCTTTCCATCGTTAAGCATTGCAATTCTATCACCGATTTTAAATGCGCTATGCATATCATGTGTAACCACAATGGTTGTTTTATTGAGTCTTTTCTTCAAATCTATTATAAGCATATTTATCTTATCAGCCATAATTGGATCAAGCCCTGTTGTCGGTTCATCATAAAGAATATATTCAGGGTCAAGTGCAAGTGCCCTTGCAATACCTACCCTTTTTTTCATACCACCAGATAGCTCAGCCGGCTTTAAAGACTCAATATTATTTAAACCAACGAGTCTTAACTTTTCGCTTGCTATCTTCATCATTTCTTCCATTTTCAGTTTTCTCTGTTCAATAAGGCCTATAATAACATTCTCTGCCACTGTCAATGAATCAAACAATGCAGCACTCTGAAAAACAAGCCCAAACTTTTTTCTAATCTCAAAAAGGTTATTCTTGCCAGATGTGATATCTATATCATCGACAATAATTTTACCCCTGTCAGGTTTTATAAGACCCATGATATGTTTTAAGAGAACACTCTTTCCGCATCCACTTTTACCAATAATAACAATAGTCTCGCCGTTTTTTATCTCAAGGTTTACCCCTTTTAAAACATAATTATCATTAAATGATTTATGAACATTTTCTATCTTTATCACCTATTCTTCTCCTGCTAATTCTGCAATTTCTCTAAATTGAACTATATTCTTTATAAATCCAAGTTCAAACATATCAATAGGGCCATTTCTATTCTTTGCAATATTAACTTTTATCTTGATCATCTCGGGAATTTGATCAACATTTTCACCTTCAATTCTTTCCCTGTGTAGTAAAACAACAACATCTGCGTCCTGTTCTATCTGACCGGATTCTCTCAGGTCTGAAAGAACAGGTGGTGGTTCTTCACCTTTTCGTGAAATTTTTTCCTTTGGTGCTCTTGAAAGTTGTGATATTGCTACAACAGGAATATTAAGCTCCATTGCAATACCTTTTAGAGCCCTTGATATCGCAGAAACCTCCTGGGTTCTATTTTCAGCCTTAGGTCCTGATATTAATTGTAGATAGTCAACAAAAATAATTCCTATATTCTCGTTTTTTTTCATTCTTCTTGCCTTTGCCCTGAACTCAAAAATATTAATCCCGGGTGTTGAATCAATCCATATTGGTGCTTTATTTAGTTTAGCAATAGCAAAAGATATATCTTTGAATTGTTGTTCTGTAAAATATCCTGTCCTTATATTTAAGCTGGGAACACCTGATTCAGAAGATATGAGCCTATACAAAAGCTGTTCATAGTGCATTTCAAGTGAGAAAAAAAGGACAGGTATACGGGACTCAAGGGCCATTCTTGAAGCCATATTCAAAGCAATAGCAGTTTTACCTGTTGAAGGTCTACCTGCTATAATAATCATTTCACCGTTCTGTAAACCAGATGTGCAGTTGTCAAGTCTTGAAAATCCGGTTGGTATGCCTGTTATATGAGATTTTTCCTTATTCCTTTTTTCAATTATTTTAAATATTTCACTGAGTGATTCATTCACTTTCTTTATTTCGCCTCTTTTCCTTTTTGTTCTTATGTTAAATATTCTTGATTCCGCTTTATCAAGGAGTTCTTCTATCTCGTAATTTTCTTTGTATGCATCCTCTATCATCAGATTCCCTGATTTTATAATCTCTCTGAGTATAGCCTTTTCCCTTATAATTTCAGCATAAGATTCAATATTTGCACTTGAAACTGCTGCCTCTGAAATTTCAGCAAAGTAGGCGCTTCCGCCTGCTGCTTCAAACTGTCCCTCACTTTTTAATTCTTCGATAACAAGAACCATATCTATAGGTCTTCCCCTCTCGTAAAGATTATAAATTGCTTTGCAAATCTTTTTATGCTGTTCAGAATAAAAATCTTCGGGTTGCAATATTTCAACAACTTTACCAATTGCATCTATGTCCATAAACATAGATGCAAGAACTATTTTTTCAATATCAACAGCATTTGGTAATGATTTAATGTTCATAGTATAATTCCTTTAATTTTTTAAAATCTGTTTTAACTTCTTCTTCTCTATCTGGATTTGAAAGTATAAAGGAAGGATGATATGTGGGAAGAACTAAAATATTTTTATAACTAAAAACAATTCCTCTTCTTTTCATAATTCCTTTTCTTTCACCGGTAAAATATTCAAGAGCAATATTCCCGAGTAATAAAATAATAGTTGGTTTTATAAATTCAACCTGAAAATCAAGGAATTTTCTACATTTAGAAACTTCTTCTATTGTTGGTTCCCTGTTATGCGGTGGTCTGCATTTAACAACATTTGTAATATATATATCTTCTCTTTGTATCCCGATTTCTTTAAGCCATAAAGTAAGTTTCTGTCCTGATGGACCAACAAAAGGTAGACCAACATTATCTTCTTTTTCACCTGGGGCCTCACCAATTACCATAAGTTTTGAAAAAATTGAACCTGAACCGGGGACTGCGTTAAGTCTTCCTTTATAAAGTTCGCAATCTTTGCATTCGTTTATCTTTCTAATTAAATCCTTGTATAATGATATCTTATCTGTTCTCAAAATAATTTCTTCCATTCCAATTGTCTTTAAATAGTTCAAATATAAAATTGCCTGATTATATTTGTCAGGTGCCAAGACAATTCCTCCTTGGTCATTTCAAAGTATTCTTCATTTTTATTGTAAAGAATATACCCCTTCGCAATATCACTTCCTATTGAACTTGTAGTATTCGCTATCATTATATCACAATTTTTTTCTTTCATCTTCCTTAAACCTTCCTCTACCACATTTGCCTCTTCCTCTAAACAGAATCCGACTATAATCTGTTTCTCCCTTATTTTTGCAACTTCCTTAAGTATATCAACGGTTGGTATAAGTTTAAGTATGAGCTCTTTATCCCTTTTTATCTTGTGTGGATGAAATTCCGGTTTGAAATCAGATACAGCTGCAGCCATTATAAGTATATCCGTATTTCCTATATTATTCATCACCAGTGAGTATAATTCATCTGAATTTTCGTATTTTTTGACATTTATATAAGGGGGGATATGAACAGAATGACCTCCCATAATAAGCAGGACATCTCCACCAAGGAGTGTGAATGTCTTTGCAATCTCCAGTCCCATTTTCCCGGATGATGAATTTGTAATTATCCTTACAGGGTCTATCTTCTCACAAGTAGCCCCTGCTGTTATCATTATCCTTTTACCTTTAAAACTGTTATCTGAAAGTGCCCTGCAAATATGGAATAGTATGATTTCCATATCCGGTAACCTGCCCTTCCCGGAAGCTCCACAGGCAAGAATTCCTTCGGATGGTTCGACTATTTCGTATCCCAGAGATTTAAGGTATTCAATATTTTTTATAAATATTGGATTTTCAAGCATTGCTGTATTCATTGAAGGGAATAAAATCTTACTTTTTTTAGATGCTGAGATAACCGTTGTAAGAAGGTCGTCAGCGATACCACCTGCTATTTTCCCTATTATATTGTATGTTGCTGGAATTACCGCAATCAGGTCCGATTCTTCTGCAAATTTGATGTGTGGAATCCCTCCGGAGAACATATCAGTGTACACATTTCCACCGGTAAGTATTTCAAGTGTGTATTTTGAAACAAACCTTGCACCATTCTCAGTAAGAACTACTTTTACTTCTGCACCGTTTAACAAAAGATTCCTTACAAGTTCAGGCACTTTATACGCAGCTATTCCGCCTGAAATTCCTATCAGTATTTTTTTATTTTTTAGTATCCTGTTCATCTTCAATAAATTTGTATTGTATCTTACCTTCTATGAATCTTCTCATAGCCTGAATTATCGTTTTCTCTTCCGGTGTTTCAACCTCGCTCATAAAATTTGTTTCTTTCCTGATTTTGTTCAATCTTTCTGCATCAAGTGCTATAATAACCGTTGCCTTGTATTTACTGTTTATTCTTTTTATAATATCCTCTATTGCAATTTTCATAAAACCTCCGTTTTTTATAAATAATATGATAAATTTTTTATTTTTCAAGGAAATTATTGACATAAGAAAAAATATTATTAAAATATTAATGGAGGAATTTGTGAGATATTATCTATTTATCCTTTTAATAATATTTATTTTTTCAGGATGTAACAATAAAAAAAATGAAATTACTATCATTATAGATTCACCGCCATCAACCCTTGAACCGCATGCAGTCCGTGAACTACCTGTTATTTCAATTCTTTCGAATATATACGAACCAATTGTTGGATTTGACGCAAATATGAAAATAACAGGTGTCCTTGCAGAATACTGGGAGAAGAAAGATAGTTTGACCTGGGTATTCACATTGAGAAAAAACGTATATTTTCATAATGGAAAATTATTGAAACCTGAAGATGTAATTTATTCTTTAAAAAGACCTCTTAAAATTCCAAACTCGGAGATTAATATTTACAAAGATAGGGTTGATACAATTTATAAAATAAATGAAAATAAGATTGTTATAAAGACGAAATATCCATACTCAACGCTTTTATTTGATATTTCCATCGTATTTATAATTCCAGAAGGATATGACCCAATGGAAAATACCCCTTGTGGAACAGGCCCTTACAGATTTGAAAAAATGGATGATAAAGAACTCATACTTATAAGGAATAATAAATACTGGAATAAAAGACCGGATGTTTCAAGGGCAAAATATCTTTATATACGTGATTCCAATGAAAAGTTAAGATTATTAAAAGAAGGTATTGCTGATATTGTATCTTATGTTCCACTTTCTCAGGTTGATGAGTTTTCAAAATACGGAAAGGTTGTTACAACCCCGGGAATAGGAATAAGATTCCTTGAATTTAACCTTAAAAAATACCCTTTCAGTAAGAAAGATTTTAGATACGCATTAAATATAGGTATAAACAGGGAAAGATTATGCAGCACTGTATATAATGGTTTTGCAACTCCTGCTAATCAATTTTTCACTCCTGGTGTTTTCGGATTTGATTTTTCAATTGAACCTATTAAATTCGACCCTGAAGAAGCAAAAAAAATTATATCTAAGATTAACAATATTCCTGAACTTACATTTGACTATTCGTATGCAAGGGCACCAATAGCAGAAGGTATAATAGAAGACCTTGAAAATATAGGTTTAAAAATAAAAAAGAATCCCCTCCCATCTGATAAGTACTGGGAAAAAGTCGAAAAAAGAGAATCATATTTATATATTATTGCAAGGATTCCCACTTCATATGATGGTATTAGCATTATTTCAAATTCTTTCCACACATACGAACCTGAAAAAGGATATGGGACACAGAATAATATTGGTTATTCGAATAAATATGCTGATAGTATTATGGAAGAACTTTCAAGAACAACAGATGAAAACCTCATTCTGGAACGATTACAATATGTTCAGAGATTAATACTTGAAGATATACCAAAGATACCAATAGTTTGGGAAAAGGATGTTTTTGTTCTTTCAAAAAGAATAAAATGGACTCCAAGGCTGGATAAAACATTAATGTTAAAGGAAATAAAGGTTATAAAATGAAGATACCTTTTAGATACAAAGTGAGTATAATAATAACTCTGGGAGTGATAATTATATATGTTATACTTTATATATCTTTTTTACTTTCATCATATAGACAATTAAAGGAAGAATTTTATAAAAATGCTGAGACTTTCTCAAGGATAACTTATGATAAATTTGCCGATATGTATATCAGATATTACCATAGTTTATATTTCAAATTCAGAGAATTCATAATAACACATATTACCCTTTCAAATGACTTAAAAAAATTGCAGATTATTGATTTATATGGTGAAATACTCTTTGATTCTGATTTTACCGAGTCAAGCATGCCAACAAACCAGAAAATAAGATATACTGACGATAAGTTTGTTTTAGACAACTTAAAATCGCTTGAACCTAAAACATTAAAAAGTTCAGATATTAGAATAATATACCCTTATATTGATGGATTTGGTGTTCATAGATTTTCTATTGTTTATTATTTCTCATATGACAGGTTAAAGAAAGAAATCAGTAACATTATAAAAATTTCTTCCACAATCCTATTCATTATATTAATACTAAGCGCAATAATCTCTATATTCCTCTCAGGTCTTATAACCTCTAATATTTCAATTCTTGAAAACGCTGCTAAAGAAATAGCAAAAGGTGATTTTTCCAGGGTTATAAAGATAAAGACAAATGATGAATTCCAGGAATTAGCCGATACTTTTAATTTTATGTCTGAAAGGATAAGAATAAATATTATGGATTTAAAAAACTTAGTAAACGAGCTGAAAGAAAGGGATAAGCAAAAGACACAGATGATTGCGAATATTTCCCACGAATTGAGAACGCCTTTAACTGCATCCTTAGGTTATGTTGATTACCTTTTGAAGGGTAAACTTGGAGAACCCAATGAAAAGCAGAGGAAAAGTCTTGAGATTATAAAAAGAAACCTTGAAAGACTGAATAAAGACATACATTCCTTATTACAAATCTCCCAATACCTTCTTGAAGGTGTAAAAATAGAACCTGAAAAAACAAATATTGAAAAGATAATTAAAGATACATTGCAGGATTTTTCACCATATCTTGAAAATAAAAATATAAAAACAGAGATTAATCTTGAAGTAAAAGATTGTATAGTTGATAAAGAAAAAATAAAGAATGTCTTCGAAAATATACTCCTTAACGCTTCAAAATTCACACCTGAAAATGGGTTTATTAAGATTAATAACTCATTATTGAATGAGAATGGCAGAGAATTTGTTTTATTTGATTTTTACAACAATAGCGAAAAAATACCAGAAAAAAAACTCAGTATGATATTTGAACCATTTTACCAGATTGATGTTGATTCAAGCAGAAAATATGGTGGAATGGGTCTCGGACTTTCAATATGTAAGAGTATTATAGAAGCACATAATGGTAAAATCTGGGCTAAAAATGATAAAATAGGATTCCATATTATTTTTAAGATACCGGGAGAAATTTATGAAAAGAAAAAAAATACTAATAATTGATGATGAAGAAGATATTTTAAACTTTGTTTCTATGGTGTTGAATGATGCAAATTATGCCACATTCACATCAACAAATGTGAATGATGCTTTGATGATACTGCAAAAGAACAGGGTTGATTTGATATTACTTGATATTATGTTGCCTGAAATAGATGGTTTCAGTTTTAAAAATATGTTAAAATCAGATGAAAATTTCAGAGATATACCTGTTGCTTTTATCACTGCAAGGCTTGACGCACATGATAAGATAATTGGTCTTAAGGAAGGTGCAATTGATTATATCTGTAAACCTTTTACCTCTGATGAATTGATAAAAAGAATTGAACAGATTTTCAGGAAGATAGAAAATGGATAAGGAAATTTTAAAATTAAAAGCGGATATTCTGCGATTTAAAAGTGCCCTCTATGATGAAAACACATCTCTTCCAACATTGAACATAGAATTTGAAAACCTGAGAAGAATGATTACGAAAAATAGAAGTATATGCTGTATATATATGACAATTGGAAGAGAGAATATGCTTGAGCAGATATATGGATGGGAAGCTTATGACAATGCAATCAAGTTATTTGCGAGAAATGTAAAAGAATGCTTATCCAAATCATTTAAGGTTCCGCCGATAATTGCAATATCATCAATAAAAAGTGACGGGTTATTTATCTTCTTCTCGGAAGAAAATACAAATGAAGAAATCAGTTCAGAATTCGCGGAAAAAACAATTTCTGAAATACAGAAATGTCTTTTGAATATAAAGGTGAATCAAGAAATTTCAAACCTTTGGAGTAAAATAGTTTTCTATTTCGGTTATAAGATATTTACTTTTGAACCTATGATGAGAATAGAGAGAATAATATATCAGGCAACTGAAAATGCAAGATTCTCAGCATATTTTAAAGAAAAAAGAAGTGAAGAAGAACTTTTAAACGAATTGAAAAATATTATTAAAAAACAGAATATTTTTACTTACTTCCAGCCAATTTATGAACTTTCTAATAATGAAATATTTGGCTTTGAAGCACTATCAAGGGGTCCTAAAAATTCTTATTTCTTTGAACCTGATATTATATTCAGCCTTGCGGCAAAATCCACGCTGATAAACGAACTTGAGAAAATCTGCCTTTCAAAGGCTTTAATGAAAACGGAAAACATAAAAAAAGATAAAAGATTATTTCTTAATGTTACACCTAATTTTATACCTAATATGTTCAAGGGGGACTTTTTAAGAAATTTCTCTAAAGAAATTACCAATGATAAAAAGATTGTATTTGAAATAACTGAGAAATTTGTGATATATGAAAAAAATATTTATGGTGAATTCATAGACAAGTTAAAGAATCTCAATTTTGAGATAGCACTTGATGATGTAGGAACAGGTTATTCAACACTTGAAAGGATAGCAGAGATAAAACCTAAATATTTAAAATATGATAAAACACTCATAAAAAATATATCAGAAGACCTTATTAGACAGGAACTTTTGAAATCAATGCTTGAGTTCTCCAATAAAATTGGTTCAATAATGATTGCAGAAGGAATAGAAAATGAAAGAGACCTTGAATTTTTGAAGGAACACGGGATTCTTTATGGTCAAGGATATCTACTTGGTATGCCTGTAGAAATCTAATAATCCTTTTTCTTCTTTCCGCAAAAATACACATAATCACAATTTAAACAGGTTTTTTCATTATCCGTCATATAAAATGGTATTTCAGGGTCTAATATTTCCGAAAGGACAAATTTTAATCCATTTTCAAGATATCCAAGGTATTCTGGATAATTTAAATATTCTTTAAATTCATTTTCGTCTTTTTTGTTTTCACCTTTATTGCTATTACAAGGACTTACTTTTTTTATTTCATTGAATCTTACAAAATAAAATTTTATTTTTTCAGGACTGATATTTTTATATCTTGAAAAAAGATATATGTAACATGAAGGTTGTAATGTTTTAATATTTTTTTCAACTTCCTCTCTCGATAAAAACTTATTTGCTTTTTCGATTTCCTTTTTTATGTTGTCTAATTTTTTAGGCGTTTCAACATTAGAGCCTGTCTTATAATCTATTATTATGTAACAATTATCAACCGACATATCTATTCTGTCCATTATGCCTTTTAATTTTATTTCCTTACCATTTAAGGTAATTGTGCTTTCTATTTCTTTCTCAAGATAACAGATTTTTTCACTATTAATATTATCAATAGTCTGATACATTTTTTCTAATCTCCGTTTGAGTGCTTCTTTAAGAAATATCTTTTTTGTTTTATCGTATTCTTTGAAAAATTCATCAAATTCATTGTCAAAAATTAAAAAGAATCCATTTTTATCTTTTTCATTTGCCTTCTTACCGATGAAAGGCTCGAAATAAACTTTAAACAATTTATGAACAAAAATACCTATCTTATCTCCTTTAATATCATCTTCTATCTCTACCGGAGATTCTATTTTCAAAACATATCTCAACAAGAATTTCATTGGGCATCTAAGATAAGTATCAAGTTTTGTCCCTGAATAAACTTCATTTTTAAGAATCTCCATCAATTTTTCGTTTTTCTTATATTCATATTTTTCCTTCTTTATATAATTTGCTGGTAATACAATATTACTTACTTCAATTTTTTTATTCATTTTTTCATTTTCCCATATAATCTTCTCAATAAATCTGCTCCTGTAATTATCCGTTTCACCTGTTTCTGCATTTGTATAAATAAGACAGACATTTTTTGCACCGTATATAAGTCTGTAAAAATTATAAGCAAACATTGATTCATCCTGTTTATAATCCGGAAGACCAATAGCACATCTTAATTCAAATGGTAAAATAGGATCTATTTTTTTATTTTTAGGTATTATACCCTCATTAACATCAAGCATATAAACATTATCAAAGTTAAGGCACCTTGTTTCAAGAAATCCAAGAATCTGTAGCCCTACAAGTGGTTCTCCTGAAAATGGTATAGTAATATCTTTTACAATCATATCTATTAGATTCCACATTCCCTTCTTATCCGTGGAAACATATTCCCCTATCAAAGAATTCGAAATATTTTCAAGTTTATCAAAAAATACAGAAAGAAATTGATTTAAAAAAATATTATCTTTGTAATCTTGATTATCAAAAATGAATTTAAAAACATTTAGTAAATTCTCGGTAATTTCTCTTACGCTTTTAACATTTTTGAAGATTTTTATGAATTTACTATTAAATTCTTTAAAATATTCAAATCTTTTATTTTCTTCTAAATTATTACGCACGATATCTTCAATATCCTCAATGCTTGCAAAGGACAATCCAAAATTTTTATGGTTATCCATCAGTTTTCTTTCTACAATGTAAATAATTTCTGATATTTCAATATTTTTTATTTTTAATCTTTTAATATAGGGATTCCTGATAAAATCAATATAATCTCTTATATATATCTTGCGATCATCCATATTTAAGAAAATCTTTATAAATACCTTAAAAAGAGAATAGACAGGAGTCATTGCAAAGGGAAATCCCATTGATACATTAAATTTATCTATTGATAAATCTTTTACCCTATATATAACAGGTAATAATGTATTATTATCAGGAAGAACTATAGCAGTGTTTTCTTTATTAATATCTTTTAATGCGAGAACCTCTGAGTGAATATAAGGTGCTTCAAAAATATTTATTTCTGTTTCTTTTATCTCTTCCTCACAAATAATCTCTGGATTAAATCCCCATTTTTCTTTAAGAAGGTTATGGAAATAGAATGGAGAGTTAACATCTTTTTCCCATTCATCTACATTGCTCTGTAGAATCATTATTGAATCCTGTTCAAGAAAATGTTTCATTATTATCTCTTCGGATTTATTCAGAGCATTGAATCCACAGAATGCTATTCTATAGTTTTGATTTTTTAAATTTTTTGATACATACTTATATGCCTGGCCTCTGAAGAAAATTTTTTCCTTATCAAGATAATCATAGAAATTATTCATAATCTTTGAAATATTATTTAAAAGTTTAATTGTGTATTTATTAATGTTATCATCCTCATACTTTGTATATTCTTCAATCTTATTATAGTCAACATGAAATATTTCCATATCGTTTATTACACCAAGAAGTGCTTTCCCAAAAAGGTAGAAATCATCAAAAGATTCAAGTATCTCTTTATTAAAAAATTTCTCATCATCTATTTCTTTTGCTGATTTATAAATAAGATAGACCAGTTCTTCTTCATTATCACAAAGTCTTTTATCCTTGAAATCTATGGTATAAAGATTAAATACAAACTCATTTATTGATAATACATCTGGTGGAAAAAATGGCTTTTTTAATATTTTTTTTATTTCTTCAAGAATATAGATTCCTGGTCTTTTATTGGGGAATATTATTTTTATATCTGAAATTTTATCTCCGTATCTCTCTATTAAAAATTTAGCAGTGTTTTTTAAAAAATTTGATTTAAAAGGAATAACAAATACTTCTATATTACACCTCCTCGATTTTTCTATCTAACACATAAATCAAGAAACCTTTTATCTTTTTATCTTTGTGAACACTTTTTATGAATCTTTTGTATCTTTCAATCTGCTTTTTATCTTCTGTATTTTCCTTTCCTGTCTTAAAATCTATAATCCTTATATTATCACCATCAAATATAATTCTGTCAATCCTTAACATACCATCTTCGTCGCAACCCCATTTCTCTAAAAGAATCTCATCACCCATTAAAATTTCTTTAATTTCTTGCCATTCAATTAAACTTTTTAATAACGCTTTTATTTTTTCTTTATAGTATTCTCTTTTATTTTTTGGGAACATACAATTAACAACGTATTCAAGTTCGTTAAATATATCTTCCTCGTTTATATTGTAAACATTTCCCAAGACCTTGTGGAATGCCTCTCCAATTTTTTCTTCTTCAATAAAAGTTTCTTTCTTTTTTATTACAATCGACTTAATCATATCATCATAACCTGATTTTCTTTCAGGGTAAAAATATTCAACTCCTTTTTCCTCACTTTTCTTGGTTATTGGGTCTCCAATTTTTAATTCTTCGCCTTTTTCAGACATATACTTATTAATAATTAAGTTCCATAACTTCCCGAGACCTTTATAAGTTAATTTTATTTCATTTTTTTCTGCGGTTGTATAATAAATATATAATTCATCCTTTGCCCTTGTTAATGCGACATAAAGCAAATTAATTTCTTCTGAAAGTATACGGACAGCATTTTTATAATATTCATTTTTTATGGTTTCTTTATAAATGTTTTCTTCAGTTTTTAAACATTCTGTTTCTTCTTTGTTTTTTTCATTTTCATCTTTAAACCTTACAAATATCTTATCATTTTCACCAATAAAAAATTCTTTAGGAATATACTTCTGATCCAAAGTGTATTCAAGATAAGGTAAAAAAACAACAGGGAATTCAAGACCTTTTACAGAATGAACGGTTGATACAGTAACTGCATTTTCATATATTCCCTGATTAATCTTAACCTTTTCTTCATTTATTTTTTCTATAATAGTAGAAATATCATTCCCATAATCTTTTATTTTATAAATATATTCAAGGAATGCCTCTACAAACCCTATCTCGTTTTTAAAATTTTCATATATTTTGTAATCTCGAATAAATTCAATTATAAGTTCATATAAAGGAATATATCCAAATCTATTAAAATATGGCTTTATAAATTTTTCCCACTCTTTTTCAAAAATCTTCTGAAAGTATGAATAGAAATATTTATCTTTACAATCGAGAAACTTTTCGATGATAAAATCCTTTTCAATACCAGATACCTTAAGAAAACATTTCCCTGTTATAAAATTAAAGAATGAGAGATTATCGTTAGGTGTATTTATAAATTTCAAAAATGATATTATTTCCCTTACAATTTCATTTTCAAAAACATCAAGATTTTCCCTTGTATAATATGGTATTCCATTCATACTCAGAATCTTTACAATATCACTTACCTGTTTATTTGTTCGAACCAGTATTGCTATATCTGAATAATTCCTTCTCTTATTTATCTCTTTCAATTCTTCAACAATCGAATTTTCTATCTCTGATTCATTTTTTTTCTTAATAACAACATATCCACTATCTTTTTTATCATCTCTAATTTTCTGTTCAACATTCTCGAAATGTTGTATATGTAATTCAAACTCTTCAAAAATACTCTCAGAAATATCCTTATCTTTAATATTATTTTTTATATCTTTAATGTTCTCAATATTAAAAATATCCATTACGAATTTAACTATAATTTCCCTTGACCTATAGTTTATATCAAGATTTTCTTCTTTAACACCGTAATTTTTAAATTTCTCTTTCACCTCTTCAAAAAGGGCAGGGGTTCCTCCGCGCCACTGGTATATTGATTGTTTTGGGTCACCGACATAGAAAAATGTCCCGCCTTCAGAAATAATATTATGGACTATAGGTTCAATATTATTCCATTGAACTATGCTTGTATCCTGAAATTCATCTATAAGAATATGTCTGAATCTACTTCCTATCTTGTAATATATAAATGGTATATCTTGATAAATATCGAATAACCTTCTTATATAGTCCCCGAATCTTTCGATAAGTATTATGTTTTCTTCTTTCTCTATTTCATTTATGCAACCAATGTATTTATTTATCAGGTTATGAAGACAATATGTAAAATTGGATACAGATGTTAAATCATCTGCTCTATCAAATCCTCTTAGTTTAATTTCCTTATCAAAAATATCCTTTAACATTTTTTTCAGTTTTTCATACATATTTTCCCAGAAACGCAATCCTTTTGCGTCTTCAAAATAATAATCTGCATATTTGATAAATATCTCTTTTATTTTTTCGTCTTCTAATGAAAGTTCCATCAACCTCTCAAACGCAATTTCATAATACCTCTCTACATCAAGTTTAACCTCTGTTTCGAGATTAAGTCCCAGTTCATACTGAAACGCTCTTATCATTGAATGTATAAAACTATCTATTGTCTTAATTGAGAAATCACTGAAATTATTAATTATATTATCCACAAGGATTTCTGCTAATTTATCTTTTTTTTGAATCGCTTCTTCTTTCAAATTTTCCAATATCCTTTTCTTCATCTCATTTGCTGCTTTATTTGTAAATGTGATTGCAAGGATATTTCTTAAACTATAAGGATTGTTTTTCAAAATCGAAATAAATTCTGTAGATAATCTTGTTGTCTTTCCTCCACCTG
This sequence comes from Caldifarciminota bacterium, assembly GCA_965649055.1. Classification (GTDB taxonomy): domain Bacteria; phylum Hydrothermota; class UBA3072; order UBA3072; family B12-G15; genus CBFGJG01. Next base: position 39,743 of record CBFGJG010000004.1, on the reverse strand, counting down.
CAGAAGCAAGGACTTTCTTTATATTCTCTTTAATCTCAACCCCCATTTTAACAAATTCCCTAATTGTCTTTTTTTGAGCAATGTTTCGCTGTTAATCATTGATGCCAAAATAACCATCTTCCAACCTTCAAGAAATCTACCAAATCTTAAACATGTTTCTCCTGCATGGAAAAGCATAAAAGGTCTGTATTTATTCTCTATTTTCTCAAAATAAGATTCCAGAATATTCAATGTTGCAACACAATATCTAAAATCATTCCCAGTCCTTTTATTATGTTCTCTAATAAAGATTTTATCATTATCAAGAATTTTTATCTTCTTCCCCTCCATATAATTTCTGATAATGAACTCCCAGTCTTCCCTGTATAAAAAATCCTTATTGAATCCTGTAAAACACTCTTTCCTGATTGCTATTCCAATTGAGTAGCCTATATTCCCGGAGAATATTTCTTCACCAATTTCCTTATACTTCATTTTAGAGACCCTTATTATCTTATTGTCTTCATCTATGAAACTTCTCGGGATTGAATAAATCAAATCATATTCATTGAAATATGGTATAACAGATTTAATATAATCTTCCTTATACATATCATCGTGGTCAAGAAAAAATATATAATCCCCACCTGAATATTTTACTCCTATATTTCTGCTTTCGCATCTTTCAAGGTTTTCTTTATTTTTTATATAAATAATTTTTTTTGAATTTAACTCATTACTAAAATTTTCCTTTATAATTTTTTCGGTATTATCTTTTGATGTATCATCCACTATAACTATTTCAAGGTTCTTATAACTCTGTGATAGTGCAGAAGATAATGTATGATAAATAAATTTTTCAGAATTGTAAACTGGTATAACAACCGAAGCTTTTTTCATATTACTAATTATAAATAAAAAATCTAAATTTTCAATATGTAAATTTTTCCCAGATTATTTAACACAAATTTTACAAATTCTATGTAAAATTTAGCTTAAAATATTTTATACAATTAAATATAAAATTCTTTGAAAATCAAAATTCCTTGTTATTATACTAATATGGAGATAGTTCCTCTTGCATCAGACAGTATGGGTGTAAGAAGTTTCTGTGTATTCATAAAGACAGAAGACCTGAAAATAATTATTGACCCCGGTATTGACCTTTCACCTGACAGATTTTCCCTCCCACCACATAAAATGGAAATAGACAGATTCTTTGAACTTAAAGAAAATATAAAAAATTATTTGAAAATTTCTGATATTGTAATTATAACACATTTTCACCATGACCATTTCACAAAAGATTTTATACCACTTTTCAAGGGAAAGATGTTGATTTTAAAGGACTATAGAAATGTAAATTATATGCAAAAAGAACGTTCAAAAGAAATAACAAACATTATAAACGAATATGAAATAGGTGATGGTAAGGATTTCAAAATAAAGAATACAAAAATTACATTCTCAAAACCATTGCCACACGGCAATACACCTGCAACAGTAATATCAACGGTAATAGAAGAGAATGGTTTTAAGATGCTTTATTCATCGGATATATCCGGGCCAATATTCAAAAATCAGACAGACTTTATAATATCAAAAAAACCTGATATTTTAATACTTGACGGACCTCCATTATATATTGATAGGAGATTAAAAAGACCCTTTTTAGATAATATTTTTAAGATATTGGAAGATTGTCCAAATATAATAATTGACCATCATATAGCAAGGGAAGAAAATTTCAGAAATACATTAGATGAGATAAAATTTAATACATTCGCAACCTTCAAAAAACTTCCAGAAGAACCTCTTGAAGGATTTAGGAAAAAACTTTGGACTGAATGTTAGAACAATTCTTATAAAATTGTTAGAATCTCATTACCATCTTCAGTTATCAATATCGTATGTTCAAAATGTGCTGAAAGAAGTCCATCCATTGTTCTGACTGTCCAACCATCTTCAGAAATTATAACATTAGAAACACCTTCATTAACCATTGGTTCTATTGCTACAGTCATATTTTTCTGAAACTCAACACCAAATCCTTTTTTCCCAAAATTCGGTATTGCAGGTTCTTCATGTAACATCTTTCCAACCCCATGACCGCAAAAATCCTTAACAACATTGAAACCAAAACTTTCCACATATTCTTCAATCGCACTTCCAACATCCCCTGTTCTTTTCCCTGGTAATGCATTTTTTATTCCTATGAGAAGTGCATTTTCAGTAACATCTAAAAGTTTCTTTGCATTCTCAGAAATCCTACCGATGGGAAACGTCTTTGCAGCATCACCAAAATAACCTTTGTAATTTACACCTATATCGATTGATATTATATCCCCATCTTTTAGTCTATAATTATTTGGAATTCCGTGTATCACAACATTGTTCACCGATGCACATATTGATGCAGGATAACCTCTGTATCCTTTGAATGCAGGCTTTGCACCTTTTGACAGAATGAAATCTTCTGCTATTCTATCCAATTCTTTTGTTGTTATCCCTTCCTTTAAAAATCCTTTTAAATAATCAAGTGTTTCTGCTGTTATCCTTGAAGCCTTTCTTATTATTTTAATCTCTTCATCAGTTTTAATTATTATCATATCCTGTGTTTGAACAAAAAATGTAATATAGCGGAAAAGCCATATCAGATTTAAAAAACGGGTCTTCTGTAAATGAATAAAATAAAATATAAACTAAAGAAGATAAAAGTAGAATGGACCTTTCATTATCTTTTTTATAATACCTTAGAATTTCGTAAAAAAATGTAACTATAAAAATTAATATCAATGTAAAACCTATTATACCCGTTCTACCCAGTGTATCAATATAAAAATTATGAGCATGAAACTTTGTATTTAATGCTCTTTGTATATGTTTAATTTCCCATTCAGTAAGTATATTATTTGAAATAAAATCATCAGTATATGTCCAGAAATCCCCTGTTTTTACACCTAAAATTGGTGATTTTTTAAAGCAATACAATGAATATCTCCAGTATAATTTTCTTGCAGTTGCATTTGTTATTTTTTCAGGTTCTGTATATGATACACCTTTAACAATTGTTTTTTCAACAGAAAAGAAACTCAGGATAAGTATGATAAAGCATAAAAAAATCTGAAAAAATCTTTCTTTCTTATCTTTTCCTAATATAAAAACGCTAATAGCTGGGAATAGTGAAAGAAATGGACCTATGGACCTTGAGAAATTAATTACAAGGGATGAAAGTGTTATAGGTATTAAAAAAAGATATTTTTTCTTCTTTATAAAAAAATAAACAAAACACAGGAGCCCAAATCCCATAAATAATGCGAATGGTAGAATACCAACGCCAAATCCTCTTAATCTATATATTGAATTTATGTAGTAAGTAAAATATTTGTAAAATCCCCAGACTATTCCAAGTATTGCACCTATTATATAAAAAAATAAAATTAGATTTCTTTTTTTTCTATCATTAACAAATAATGGTATTATAAAAAGATAGATTATTGTCCACCACCCTTTTGTATAATTAACTGCTACCATCTTGTTCTTTGATAAAAAAATCTGGATTAAAAGATAAATGAAAAGTAATAAAAATGGTATAAAGAATCTGTTATTTTTAATCTTTTTTAACTTTTGCTTATCAATAGTAATAAAGAGAATAATCAATGTAAGTATCAAAAAAAATGACATAATTGTCACAGAATGAATTGAAAAAAGACCTGAAAGACCTATGAATATAACTCCTATTTTCTCAAGGTTTGATTTCATAAATTATATATATAAAACGAATAAAAAATGTCAATAAAAACCTTTAAACTTGACTAAACATAAATATTTTTTATTTTTATATTATGAAGATAGTTTTATCCCTTCTAATTGGATATATTTTTGGTTCAATACCTTTTGCAATTATTATCTCACGTTTGAAAGGGGTAAATATCCTTCAGGTTGGAACTAAAAATCCGGGTGCAGCAAATGTCTCAAGGGAAGTTGGTAAGATTTATGGAATAATAGTATGGATACTTGATACAATAAAAGGTGTTATACCTATGCTCATTTCAAAATATATTTTTAAAATTCATCCATTCTATACAGGGCTATCAGGTATTGCAGCACTTTCCGGACATTGCTGGTCTATTTTTTTAAGATTTAAAGGTGGAAAAGGTGCATCAACATCAGGTGGTATACTCCTTTTTCTATTTCCCAAATTCTTCCCCATTGCACTTCTTCTTTATTACATAACAAGAAAATCACCAAGAAATCCCTTCCTTATAGTCTCAATTTTTGGTATTGGTCTTTCTATAGTTTTTCTTATCTACTGGTCACATATAAAATGGGTTCTTCCATTCTTTATTATCTTTTTATCCTTAGGAACAATCGCAAATATAGATACAATTAAAGAAATGAATATAAGGAAAAAACATGAAGATAAAAGCAAGAAAACTTTATAGAATCCTTGCCGGAAGCGTTTTCCCGGTTCTTTATTTTTTTACACCCTCAAAGATACCTGTTCAGATGCTAATCTTTTATCTTCTTGGTATTCTTACACCAATAGAAGTTATACGGAAGATAACACCTAATTTTTACAATGTCCTGCATGAACATTCAAAAGGTGTCTTAAAAAAAGAACCCGGTATCCTCCTTGGAGATACTTTCTTCCTAATAGCCCTTTCGATTATCATTGGAATTTTTTCAAAACCTGTGGCAATATTATCAATATCATATCTTATTATAGGTGATACATTTTCAAATCTCATAGGAATTCCTTATGGTAAACACAGGTTTAAATGGGGTAAAAGTATCGAAGGTAGTCTCGCCTTTTTCACTTCATCCATTATTATTGGATTAATTCTTAATCTTTATTTTCATCTTCCTCTAATTGTTATCTTTATAGGAGCATTAACCTCAAGCATAATAGAGATGCTTCCAAACAAAATAGACGATAATTTCACAACAGGAATATGCGGTGCTATTATAATGGAATTATTTTTAAAATTTTATTGACACAATTACAAATTCTTTTATTTTTATATTATAAACTTGGAGGAAAAATATGTTTACTGAATGCCCTAAATGTAAGACAAAATACAGGGTAAATGATTCAGATGTTCCTGTTGGTGGTGCACCTGTAAAATGCCCAAAATGTGGAAATGTTTTTACAATATATAGAGAACCTTTAAATATCCATCTTGAACCTATAGTTGAAACACCTACTATAGAGACACCAAAACCTACCCCAACACCTCCATTTGTTAAACCACAACCAACACCTACTCCTACTCCGACACCCACACCAAAACCTACACCAACACCACCTCCCAAGCCACAACCTACACCTTCACAATTCGCCGCAGCAGCAGAAAGGTTAAAGGCTTCTTTAGGTATAGGTGGAGATACTGCAGAATTTCCACCTGACTGGCCTGAAGAGAAAAAAAACAAACACAGACATGCAAAAAGGCTTGCACGTTCACTTGCAAGGGACCTACTTCTATATCATAAGGAAAAGATAGATAGGGGTCTTGCAGAAGGGAACTTAAAAGAACTTCTTGGCGAAGAGATAAAAACATCTTACAAGTTTTATTCTGAATCAGTTGACCCTGAAGTTCTAAAAACAACAAACTATTTCAAAGACGCATTAAACGAAATAATTGGTAAAGGCAAAAAAATATTCATTTAGGAGGTTAAATGCGAAATCTACAATGGAAATATCTTTTAGTAGTAATCCTTATAGGTCTTTCTATTTGGCAATTGTCTTATTCTTATAGGTATTTTAGACTCACTGAAGAAGACAAAAGTTATTTTGATCCTTTACAGCTAAAAAAGTTATCCTCAAGGGCGCTACATCTTGGTCTTGACTTAAGGGGTGGTATGCATATCGTTCTTGAGATAGACAAATCGAAGTTGAAACCCGAAGAACAGACAGGTGCTATTGATAGGGCACTTGAGATTATTAGAAACAGAATTGACAAATTTGGCGTATCAGAACCTATTATACAGAAACAGGGAACGGATAAAATACTTATACAACTTCCCGGTGTGATAAACAAGGAAAGGGCTGAAGAGATTATAGGGAAAACAGCACTCCTTGAATTCAAACTTGTTGCAGATCCCGAAATCTTAAAAAATACTTTAAGTGTAATAGATGAATATTTAAAGAAAACATACGGTGATACAATGACACTTTCAGGATATTTTGTATCAGAAATGCAGGGTATAGAAGAAAACTATAGGACTAATGTTGAAAGATTACTCAATGATCAAAAAGTGAAAGAACTTATACCATATGGATATGAATTCCTCTGGGGTGAAAAAATTTTGATGCAGGGATATTCCCTTTACCCTTTATACCTTGTTAAGGCAGAACCTCTTCTTACCGGTGATGCGATACTTGATGCTATTCCGGGTCTCGGAACACCAGGAAATCCTTATGCACCAAGGGTTGAACTCACCATGACAAGGGAAGCAAGAGGAAAATGGGCAATGATAACAGGTGCAAATATTGGAAAAAGAATCGCTATTGTCCTTGATGGTGTTGTTCAGTCTGCACCTGTTGTAAAAGAAAGAATCCCATCAGGGCAATCACTTATTGAAATGGGTGGTTCTACACTTGAAGATGCAAAAACACTCGCAATCATATTAAAAGCAGGTGCATTACCTGCTCCTCTTAATATAGTCGAAGAAAGGGTTGTTGGTCCTTCACTCGGTATAGACTCAATAAGACAGGGAAGCTTTTCATTCATTATTGCAGCACTAATTGTTTTCATATTTATGATAATTTACTATTTTATACCTGGTATTATAGCAGATTTTGGGCTCATATTGAATGTTTTATTCCTCCTTGCTATGTTATCTGCTTTCAGGGCAACATTAACACTACCGGGTATTGCAGGTATTGTTTTAACAATTGGTATGGCTGTTGATGCAAATGTTTTAATCTATGAGAGATTAAGGGAAGAACTTTCTGCTGGGAAGACTCTAAGGACTTCTATTGCAGCTGCATATTCAAGGGTATTTATAACGATATTTGATGCAAATGTTACAACTATATTCACCGCACTTATACTTTACTGGTTTGGTACAGGACCTATCAGGGGTTTCGCTATAACACTCTCTTTAGGTCTTGTAGCATCTTTCTTCACTGCATTATTCGTATCCAGAATGATCCTTGATACTGTCTCTCTTGGAAGAATAAAATCAATAAAAATGCTCATTGTTTTCAGAAACCCAAATATAAATTTTATTAAGATAAGAAAAATAGCCTACTATCTTTCATTAGCACTGATTTTAATTTCAATAGGCTCTGTTATCGCACATAAAGGTTTTAGATATGGTGTTGATTTCACAGGTGGATACATATTTGAAGTTTCATTTGAAAAACCGGTAAGTATAGGTGAATTAAGAGCAACACTGGGTAAACTTGGACTTGGAGAAAGTAATATCCAGAAGTATTCCGGGACAAATATCTTCCTTGTAAGGACTAAAGAAACAGACCCAAAGGTAATGGAAAACATAAAAAAGGTGATAAGCGAAAGTTTTAAAGATAACAAGATTGAATATCCAAGGGAAGAACTTGTTGGACCTTCCACAAGTGCAGGTTTGAGATTAAGAACTCTTTGGGTTGTTATCTTAAGTATGGTTGGAATTCTATTATATGTCTCTATAAGATTCACTTTTAGAATAGGGACCGCATCTGTTCTTGCGCTCATTCACGACCTCATTATAACCCTTGGATTTTTATCAATAACGAACAAAGAAATAACAATATCAGTTATTGCTGCTATATTAACAATACTTGGTTATTCAATAAATGATTCAATCATCGTTTCGGATAGAATAAGGGAAAATGTAAAACTCTTAAGGAAAGATAACTACGATACAATTATCAATAGAAGCCTAAATGAAACCCTTGGAAGGACAATTATAACCGCTCTAACCACTTTGTTTGTAGTTGTTGTACTTTTCTTCTTTGGTGGTAGGGTTATCCATGATTTTGCTTTTACACTTCTTGTTGGAATTATATCAGGAACTTACTCAAGTATATTCGTTGTTGCAACTTTAGTCTCTGATTGGGAAAGAAAATTCCCATCAAGGAGATTAAAATGACAAAGGAAAAATCCTTTAAAAAAGGAGAAATTATTTTTAAGGAAGGTGACCCATCTTATGAGATGTATCTCATTCTGCGCGGCAGGGTCAAGATAATAAAAAACAATGTTGTCCTCGCAGAATTAAGGAGTGGAGATTTTGTTGGTGAAATGGGAGTTCTTGACAGAAGACCACGTTCTGCAACTGCAGAAGCAATTGAAGAAACAATTGTTCAGGTCCTTGATGCAGAAACATTAAGAAAAAAAATGGAAGAAGAACCCCTTATAGGTGCACTTATTCTCACACTTGTTAAGAGATTAAGGGAGACAGACAGGAGAATCTCACAGCAATGAGGCTTGGTGTTAATATTGACCATATAGCAACAATAAGGGAATTAAGGGGTGTAAATTATCCTGAACCTGTTGAAGCCGCAATCATAGCAGAGTCAAATGGAGCAGATGGTATAACAGTTCATTTAAGGATAGACAGAAGGCATATAAAAGAAAGGGATATAAGATTGTTGAAGCAGGTTGTAAAAACCCATCTTAATGTTGAATGTTCTATCGATAAAAATATTCAGGATTTTATAAACGAGGTAAAACCACACTGGGTGTGTATTGTTCCTGAAAGAATGGAAGAGATAACAACAGAAGGTGGGTTAGACCTAAAAAAAATGAGTAAAGCGGTTGAAAAAGTTATAGAAAGATTAAAACAGAATAACATAAAAGTTACTTTATTCGTTGAGCCGGATATAGAAGCTGCTATTATTTCAAAGGATATTGGAGCAAATGCTATAGAGATTAATACAGGAAAGTATGCAGAAACACTTGATAAAAAAACATTAAAAGATATAGAATCAACAGCAAGAAAAGCATTATCCTTGGGTCTTGAAGTCCACGCAGGTCATGGTTTGAACCTACAGAATGTTGGGGAAATTGCAAAGATACAGGAGATTATAGAACTTAATATTGGGCATTCAATCGTAGCAAGGTCTGTTATTACAGGTTTAGGGAACGCAGTTCGAGAGATGAAGGAAAAAATAGAGTATTACAGAAGATGGAAAGAAGATTAGAAAGGATTAACTGGAAGGAATTAAGCAGGTTAGTTCCAGAAAAAATTGATACCTGTTTTCTTCCTGTAGGAACAATCGAAGCACACGGGTGTGGTCCACTCGGGACTGATAATATTATACCCGAATTTCTTGCCAATAACCTTGCCGAAGAATTCAATGCAATTGTAAGCCCAACTATAAGTTACGGGATAACACATTCACTTCTTCCATATCCCGGTTCAATTACAATTGATGACAGGGTTTTTGAAGAATATGTTTTAGAAGTTCTAAAAGGATTATCATCGATAGGTTTCAGGAAAATAATAATCTTTAATGGTCATGGTGGGAACAATAATGTGTTAAAAGAAATAGTGTACAAAATATACAGGGAAAGAAATGTCTATTGTGCAGCTATACACTGGTGGATTCTTTGTTCTGAACTAACAAAAGAATATTTTGGTGAATCAGGTTCACATGCAGGTGTTGATGAAAACGCTATGATATATTCAATTTTCCCTGAACTTGTAGATAAGAATCTTTATAAAAAAGAAGATATTTATCTTTATAATGATGGCATTTATGCTGTCCCAATACCTGGTTCTATTATTATTTATAAGAAAAACGAAGGAGCACCAAGATTTGATATAAAAGAAGCCAGCGAATTTAAAGATAAACTTATCAATGTTATAAAAAAACATCTTGGAGATATCTTTCTTGGATGGAAAAATTTAGATGAATTTCGAAGAAGCAAATAGATTTCTAAATTCCCTGATAGACAGAGAAAAATCAGCGAAGGTAAAATACCCTGAATCACTTGATGATTTCAAGAAAACACTTAATGATTTTGGTAATCCCCATAAATATTTTCCTTCTTTTATTGTTGCAGGAACAAAAGGAAAAGGAAGCACTTCGTTATTCATTGCAAAAATCTTGAATTCTAATGGTTATAAAACAGGCCTTTTTCTATCCCCTCATCTTGTTGATATAAGGGAAAGGATAAGCATTGATGGAAAGTTAATTGGGAAACAGGAATTTGCTGATTTAATATCTTATATAAAGGAAAAGGTAAGGAATGGAAGTTACAGAAGCGTTTTTGAAACTTTGACCCTTATGTCATTTTTATATTTTAAAGAAAAAAAAGTAGATGTTGCGGTATTTGAAGTGGGGCTTGGTGGAAGACTTGATGCAACAAACGTTGTTGAGCCTGTTGTTTCAGTTATAACAGAAATATCCTATGACCATACACATATACTTGGTAGAACATTGAAAAATATAACAAAAGAAAAGATGGGAATTACAAGGGAATATGTTCCGATTGTTTCATCACCACAGAAAAAGATAGTCAGGGATTATATCAGCGGATTAGCAAAATCAAAAGTAACATTTGTAGGTATTGATACACCTGTTAAAATAAAAAATATCTCGCTTGATGGAACCCTATTTTCATACAATGGAAATGAATATTTCATAAAAATGACAGGTGAACATCAGGCAAGGAATGCAGCAACTGCAATAGAAGCGGTTAATCAATCACCTTTTAAATTTGATTATCTGAAAACAAAAGATGCATTGAAGGAAGTAATATTCCCGGGAAGATTCCAGATTTTAAAGAAAAATCCACTTACAATCCTCGACGGAGCGCATAACAAAAGGTCTATAGAGATTTTAACAAAGACTTATAAAAATGTTATAAAAGAAAAACCCGTTGTTCTTTTTTACTGTCTTAAAAGAAAACCTTATAAAGAAATGATTAAAATACTCTCTGAATTAACAGAAAACTTTATACTCGCAAAAATTGGTGGTGAAAGGGCGATAAATGAAGAAGATTTAATCTTGGAAATAAAAAAAAACAGGAAAAAATTTTCATACTTTGAAGATGTTGGAGATGCTTATAAATTTTTAAAAAAACTAAAACCACCTTACCTTATAACAGGTTCTCTTTATCTTGTTGGTAAGATTCTTGAAATAGAGAAATGGAAGAAAGAAAATTTATTCTAAGATTTTTATTTAGGGAAAAATATAAATTCCTTATTTTAATTTTAATCCTTTTCATAAGGTCTCTTTCTGAAGGATTAACACTTGGAACTTTATCACCGTTACTCAGGGTTTTATTTGGAATAGGTGGCGTTCCAGATTTTCTTTCAAGATACGGCTTTTTAAATCCAATTGCGAATTTCCTCCAAAGATTTGTTTTTTCTTATTCCAATTTTGAAGCCTTAAAGAAAATATCAATAATAGTTGTTATAATTTATCTTTTTAGATTTTTAATAATGTATATTGACAATATAATGAATTTCTATTTTGGTGAATCAATATTGAAAGATATAAGGATAGAACTTTTCCAGAATCTACTCAGAAAGCCTTTAAGCTTCTTTAAGGAAAAAGGTTCAGGTGATATAATTGCAAAATTTGTTAATGATGCGAATTATCTGAGAGAAGGTTATGTGAATGGAATTGCAGTATTCACAAGGGAAATCTTTCTTTTATTCGTTTACCTTTTTCTCTCCATTATAATCTCATGGAAACTAACAATATTAGCTTTATTGTTTTTTCCGGTTTTAACAATATTTTTTTATTTTATAAACAAAAAGATAAGGAAAAGGTCCAAAAAACTCCAGGATAACTTTGGAATTATTACTCAAAATCTTTCAGAAGCAATCTCAGGTATAAAGATTATGAAGGCATTTTCAAAAGAAGATAAAGAGACTGAGAAATTCAAGGAAAATGTTAAAACATATTTTTATTCAACTATAAGATATATTTTTGTAAGCGGTTTATCATCCCCATCGGTTGAGATCTTGACAGCTGCTATTGGTGTTATATTCCTTTTAATCGGAGGAAGACTTATTTTTATTGAAAAATCACTTTCAGCTGACCAGTTTCTTGTTTTTATAGCTTCAATAGCTTCAATTATGGGACCTTTAAAAAGAATCTTCTGGGCAAATTCATATATCCAGCAGGCAATTACAGCGTCCACAAGGATGCTCGAATTATTTTCATCTGACCTGAACAAAGAATATTATGGCAAAATAAAATTCAAAGGATTCAACGATAAGATTGAATTTAAAAATGTTCATTTTTCTTATAAAGAGAATCAAGCTTTAAAAGGAATAAACTTAGAGATAAAAAAAGGAGAATGGATAGCACTCGTAGGACCATCAGGTTCGGGAAAATCAACACTTGTTGATATACTTTCTAAATTTTATATTCCTGATAAAGGAGAAATTTTAATTGATGGAATATCTTTAAGAAATATAGAGACAGAAAGTTATAGAAAAAAGATTGGGATAATACCTCAGGAAAGTTTTCTTTTTAACGATACACTATTTAATAATTTAATATATGGTATTGACGAAATGAATGAAACAGAATTGAAAGAAGCACTCAAAAAGTTTGAATTTAATAGAATAATATCAAAACTCAGAGAGAATGTTTACTCAAAAACTGGTGAAAAAGGTTCTATGTTATCAGGTGGTGAAAAACAAATGATATCAATAGTAAGAACAATGCTAAAAGAACCTGATATAATAATTATGGATGAACCAACATCGAGTATGGATTCCGTATCGGAAAAAAAATTTACTAAAATATTGAAGGAATTTTTTAAAGGAAAAACGCTCATACTTATAGCACATAGACCTTCGACAATCCTCATTACTGAAAGGGTTATTGTTATGAATGATGGGAAAATTGTCTGTGATGGAAGGCATAAAGAATTAATAAAAAAATGTAAACTTTATAAAGAACTCTTCAAACAGGATATTATATAAAATCTTTTTAAAAAATTAATCAATAGAATTATTACCTGTAAAATATGAATACTTAGAAATTTTGAGTGTTTGAGCAACATAATCACATTTCGCCTTAAGCATGAAAAAAACTTCTCTTTTACTATCAACAAGTGTCTCAAAATTTCCATGTCCTTTTGCAATAACCATATCAGCTGTGAAAAATATTTTTTTAAACTCATCAGTTACTTCATCCATCATTATACCTATCGAATCAGTTCCTGTTTCTATAATCTCGGCAAAATCTTTTATTCCCGTATCATCTATTTCTTCTATCGTAATATCATTGATTATTGGTTTGGTTTTTACACTCACATATAGTTTTTTATCTTTTATCTCTTCAAGGAATACTTTATCAAACATAATCTCACCAGCATTATCGCTTATAAAAAATACACTCTTTGCTTTTTTCAGTTTCTCTATAAAATCTTTTAGTTTTTTCTCTTCAAGCTCAAAATTTAATTCTTTTTTTATTTTATCAAAATCTATATTTATAATTCCAGTTGCGCCAAGGTCTATTGAATTTCCAACACATGATATTTTAATTGCATCAACTACTGAATTTTTTGAACCTGAAATTATCTCTTTTAAAATCTTATATATCTTTTTCCCAATTTCATTCTGTTTCTTCTTTTCTTCTTTATATGGGTCTTCTATCCCTGTTAGTTTTTTTATCCTTCTTGATATAATAGTTCCAAGGTGTGCAGGTGTTAAAGAATAATCAATTGAAGCAACCTCCCTTAGAATTTCCTTCATAATTTTCTCATTATCTTCAAATCCTGTAAATTTAAGGGTTCTGTATGCAAAATCCAATGCACAGGGAATACAGATATTTTTAATCTTCATCGAAATGCTTGAAACCTCTATGTTTTATTTTCCTGTTATCAAGGTAAACACCTTTTCCTTTTGAAACAAATCCTATCATTCTAATACCTTCCATATTTATTTTTTCAGGTGAAGTAAAAAGTATTTCATACTCTTCACCACTGTTTATACAAAACTCCACTGGATTCAGATTATTTTTTTTACAATAATCTATAGCTTCTTTATTCAAAGGAATCAAATTGGAAAACAGATTGAATCTGACATTACTCTCATTTGAAACCCTTATGGAATCTAGTACAAGTCCATCTGATATATCTATCATTGAATTTATTTTATATTTTTTCAAAATATTTTTTATCTCTTTTATCCTTGGAATCGGGAATAAAAACTTTTCATTCTTCAGATTAAATTCATATCCAAGCCTTGATCCACCAATATTTCCTGTAATGTATATATTATCGTTTTCTTTTGCACCAATCCTGTATATTGGTTTTTTAATTCTTCCAATAACAGTATAAGAAAGAACTATCTTTTCGCTTTTTACAGTATCCCCACCTATTACCTGAACCTTAAACATATCTGACAATTCTTTAATCCCCTGTATTAATGCTCTAAAAAATTTCTCATCGTAATCCTGTGGTAGTCCAATTCCGAATAAAAAATAAAAAGGTTCCCCACCTACTGCTGCAATATCACTCAAAGCACCTGCAAATGTCCTCCATCCTATAGCCTTTGGTTCCAATAATTTTGTAAAATGAGTTCCTTCAATATATATATCTTTTGTTATTGCATAATCATCTAAAATTGCACAATCATCTCCAATACCTTTTTTAATCTTTCTAAAATTTTTGAATTTTTTATATATGAAATCTATGATTGCTTCTTCAGTTCTTCTCAATTTTTTTTACTTTTTGTTTCAATTCCTCTTTTTTGCTTTCAAGTGCGATTATAAGTGAATGAACAGGTTCGGAACCACTGCTAATTATCAAACCTGTAAGAAAATAATCAAGAAAATAGACAATTCCATTACCTTGAATTATCCCAAGTTCTCTTAACACACCTATCTTACATATGAAAGTAATTATAAGTGATAATACCATTGAAAGTAACCACATAACTTTTTTTCTTCTCTTTCTTGGGATAAATTCACTTATCTGTTCAAGTGCCCTTTCAATAACAAGTGATAATGCGAATATTAAAAAAATTTTTTGCATAAAAAAAAGGGGGCTTAAAGCCCCCTATCATTAAGATACTGATTTTTTAAGCAGGTTACCAGCTTTAAAAACAGGAACTTTCTTTGCAGGAACTTTAATAGTCTGGTTTGGATTCCTTGGATTTCTTGCAATCCTTGCTTTCCTCTTCCTAACCATAAATGTTCCAAATCCAACAAATGTAACCTTGTCACCTTTCTTCAGTGCCTTCTGAATGTTTGCAAGAACAGAGTCAAGCGACTTCTGTGCCTGTTTTTTGGAAATACCTGCATCTTTTGCAACTTGTTCAATTATCTGTTTTTTGTTCACCAATCACCTCCTTTTGGTTGATTGAAATATATATAAAATCTTGCATTTTGTCAAGTATTTTTTTTAAAATTCTGTAAAATTCTATGTTTTGAGCATTTTAAAAATTTTACTTTTTAAACTTAAAAAATACCATTAAAAATAAACAATCTTCTTAAGAATAGATTTTTCCTTATATTCAAGCATAATGAAATAAACACCGAATTTTTCTGGTTTATATACAATATTATGTTTTCCTTTTTCTACAATATTTCTGTAAATCTCTTTCTTCCTTCCAACAATATCTAAAACAGATATTTTCACTTCGCCTTTTTCTGGAATATCATAATTCACATTTATTCCTTTTCCGGAATTTAAAGAAAGATAGAAGTTTAGTTTTCCCGTATCATCAGAGATACCTGTGGAGATTTTTGAAAGTCTGTATGTCTCATAAGGTATGTAATTATGTTTTGTTACAGTTATAAATATTGTCTCTTCAGCTGAAGGATTCACAGTGAAATTTGCCTGGCCACTTGAATTTGTTAATAATGTATCATATACATCATAGTTTTTTGTTGCAAGACAGACAAGGGCATTCTGCACAGGTGCCTTCGCAGTCTGGACTGTTACTATAAGATTATTGTTCTGTCCAACAATGAGTGAATCAAGATTTATAGATACATTCATATTCTGTGGTGTATCTGTCCATATAGGCATTTCAGGGTCACCAAAAAGTGTTAACTCATAAACACACCATCTGAATCCCTGATCTGATTGTGCAGAGCTTGCCCATCTATCCCTTGCCTCCATATGTGCTTCACCAAGGTGATAAAACCCTTCAAGAAATATCAAGCGATAGAATGTTGTATCAAGAACCTCTGATGGTCCCATACTCGGTGGATAAGCAAGTCCATATCTTGTATTCATAATAGTTGCAACAGCCCCATTTGAAACCCTGTTCACATAGTGTTCTGCGATACAATCATAACTTGCAGATGAACCTGCCTCATCAACAGCACCTGTAAAACAGGAAATTGCATTTATGATTGAATATTTTGTTCCATTGTTCATTGTTTGTGCATCTGAATAATTGTATACAGTGTTTCCTAAGAGATAGTAATGTCCGTATTCATCACCGTGTGCTGCAAAATGGCAGAAATGGAAACCATTATTAAGTGAATCTTTTATAGCCTGTCTTAAATTCCATGACTGCGAATTATTGTTATCTTCAAGTTTTGAATCCTGCCAGCCTGCTGGTGTTATATTTGAGATTGCATTATTCACAACATATCCGTAATAATTTACTCCATGATAATAATAATCAAAAAGCTTCACAGATGGAAGAAGTATTTTCTTAATATAACTTGTTGGTGGATTCTTTTCATAAGTTAAGACCTTATTCACAAAATTTGTAACCTGTGATGTATTTTTTACAGGTGCCCTTCCTATTGCAATATCTGAATAAAGGTCTACATTATCACCCATCTCACCATAAACATTATCCCCGTCACCATTCCAGTTCCCATCAAGATTTGAATAATACATATCTGTTGGGATAGTATCTTCATCTGGATATCCTCCACCTCCACTTTGCATGCACCAAACATCCCTTCTTGGAACTATACCTTCACCATGTTCCCAGTCCATCTGACCACCAAGGAGTATATACAATACACCTGAATCAGCCTGTGCAGATATATAATTTCTTATCTTCTGTTGGTTATCAGTTCCCGAATAATTTGCATATATGTAATCAGTAGTTACAATCTTTGCAGGGACACCTTTTTTGGTCTTCCACCATGCAAGTGGTTCAAAGTATGAAACAAAACTCGGACTTGTGATAATAATATATTTCACACCTGAAATTCCTCCTCCACCACCTCCACCCCATGAGAAGACCTGCGAATATTTATTGTCTGTCTCATTGCTTTCAGAAATCGTATTTGTTGAATCTGCAAATATTCCAAGTGTATGATTCCCTGATGAGAATGTATATGTCCAATCTTCAACATAAGTATAATAGTTAGGTGGAAGTGAATCAGTATACCATCCTCCTATTGGTATTCCATCTGAATAAAGATAAATATAGAATGTTGCCAGTGCAGTATCACTTCCATTATTTATAATAGCCCAGTCTATATATGTCGTAGCACCGCCCTGAAGATTTGGACCTGTTGTGTGTGTCCCTGATACAGATGATGGAACTATCGGTCCATCCCATCCCGTTGGTGTGTAATATGTGAGATTAGGTTGTCCACCAGCACCAACCTCAACAACTGCCTCAATAAGCCATGTAATATTATCATGAATCCAGTCGGATGTTTCCCACATACTAAAGGTAGGCCAATAATCATAGCATCTTTCAGGTGCAAGACCAAATGTATCATAAACGAGTCCTAAGGTGCTGACACCTGATAATAAAGAATATCCAACATAAAAATCGTTCCCTGCTGTAACATTTATCCCTAAAGATGAAAGATCTATTATAGTTCCATAAGGCCAGCCGGCTATACCTGATGTTGGAAAATCAACATACCCGAGTTCTGTTCCAGGATAACCCCAATTATCATTCCATACATGAATCCTTATATTACCAGAACCTACAAGATTATAGAACCAGAATATCGCACTTTTCAATGTTCCATTGTTAATGGGTGTGAAGCGGACAGAATAATTTATATCACCATAGTTATCCGGCTGATTCCAGTAAAAGAAATTTGTTGAAGCAGTATTCCAGTATGAGAGTGTATCGTATGATACCTTTGAATCTAAAAACTCTAATGGGTAATTTACAACAGGTCTTCCGTATATTTCTTTAAAATCTGTATGTCCAATTTTATCAGGATGATGAGAAGATGTTCTATAAAAATTAACAGGGCTTTGCCTTGTTTCTAAGACATTAATCTCTTTCATTAAAGGTGTGGTTTTTGCCGGGTAAAGTGGAACACCCTCTAATGGTTCATATAGTATCTTTAAACTTTGTGGATATATGAAAAGGCTTATAAAAAATATCGGAAATAATCTTTTCATCCTTACCTCCTGTAATAATCAATCATTTCTGGATTTATTACTAACTTCTCAACACCCTTCTTATGGAATTCAAATTGATTTCTGTTTATCTTCACGAATTTGTCAGAGTTTTCATATTCAATTCTTAACTTGATATCGTATATAATTAACCTGTTAAGCGCTGGTATATACTGGATTGGATAGATATTAATTGTCAAAAGTCTGAAGACGCCTTTCCTGCTTTCTCCGAAACTCTTTATTAATATCCCGGGATAAGGTTCATTCGAACTGTATACATTTTTATCAGGTTCAACCCTTTCTACCTTACTATCTTTAAAAAATGGTATATATCTTTGAGCAGGAAATATAAGGTTATGAAGGTCTATTATTGTCGAATCAAGTAATTCAAAAGAAATTGTTTTAAAGATTGCATCAGGTGGCAGAAGAAATACAATTGGTTTAAACGGCATTTCAGGTTTACCAGGAATTCTTAAATAATTATAATCAGTCAAAGATAGTTTCACATATCCATTTTCAGAGATAATTTCAGGTTCTGAACACTTTAAAATATAGGTGAAATCTGTATTTATTAAAACGAATAAGAGAATCATAAATACCTCCTGTTTATTTATTATTGTAAAGTTAAAAAAATTTTTGTCAAATAAATCTTTGTTATTTTTTAATTTTCCCAAAATATATTGCTATCTTAACCATTAAAAATCTGCCCATTCACCTTTTTGTTAATCTGTATATAAGAAAGAAACCAAATTAATATTGCTAATGTGAATCTTCTAATAAATGGCTTATTTGATATTTTGAATAATGAAATTCCAGATGAGTTTATAAATTGTAAAACACTCTAAGGAAAATAGTTTAACCAGACTATTAATAATACCTGATTGAAATTTATAAAATGTTTATATAAGGATTCAAATTATCAAAAAAATTATTAACAATTGTCTTTCAATCTTTTTTTGCCCACCCTCAATTTAATTTATAGATATAGAACTTTATATCCGTCTTAATTGCATTGTTAAATTAAATATCTTATCTTTTTGAAATTCTCTCGTTAGCTCATAAACCTTTAATAAAATTCCATGTGATAATTTAAAAACATCCAAATCATCTACTAACATTATTCCATATTCCACAAGTCTCTAATCCCCATTATTTCGAGCCCGATATTACGGGAGTGTTTTAGGGACTGGGGACTCGTGACTGGGGATTAGTTATTTAATAGACTTATAAAGTCTTGTAAGCATTTTATTTATATTCTCACATCTATTCTTTATCGAAATATAAACTTATTATATACCAGTCCCTAATGCCTAATCCCTAGTCCCCATTATTTCGAGCCCGATCTTACGGGAGTTCGATTGCTACAAAGGAGGAACGCTATGAAGTTGAGCGATTTCATCGATGCGGTTGCAATCCCGATCTTACGGGAGTTCGATTGCTACAGCACCCCTTGAAAGTTATTTAACACCAATAACTTATAAGGGCATTTCCGACACAGACCTAAAAATTATCCACATTTTATCCACATTTTTCATAACTCATTCATTTTGAACCACAACGACGATGAGTTTGAAATTTTTTTTAATTTTCGCTATAACTCAATTATTATCAATAACTTGTTATCTCGTTGTGGAAAAAATGTGGAAAACTTCAGGCGTCGTTCAGGAAAATTATTACAAAGTTAGTAATTTGTAATAAATTATCCCTTAATCCGGTATAAAAAACTATTCTAATTTCAAAGAGCGAATTTAATTTTTATTTTGTATTTTTATTATAAATGATTTTTAAAATTTTGTCAAGGATTTTTTTTAAGTTTAAATTTTTATTGACATATTATAACATTTTGTTATTTTATATTTATGAAATGGACTGAAAGCTACATACCAACCCTTAAAGAAACACCGAAAGAAGCAACAAATATAAGCCATATTTTACTTTTAAGGGGTGGTTTTATAAAATTATTATCAAGTGGTGTATATGTTTATCTTCCTTTAGGATGGAAGGTTCTTAAGAAAATCATAAATATAATAAGGGAAGAAATGGATAGAATTGGGGCACAGGAACTATTGCTTCCTGCATTAACCCCGAAAGAACTCTGGGAAAAAACAGGGAGATGGGAAGAATACGGAGACGAGATGTTTCGTTTAAAAGACAGAAAACAAAGGGATTATGCACTTGCTCCAACACACGAAGAAATAATGACCGAGCTTGCAAGGATTGATATCAAATCCTATAATGACCTTCCGCAAATGTGGTATCAAATCCAGATAAAATACAGGGACGAGTTAAGGCCAAGGGGTGGAGTTTTAAGGGCAAGAACATTTATAATGATGGATTCCTATTCTTTTGATATTAATGAAGAAGGTCTTGACAAAAGTTATAAACTTCATTATGAAGCCTATGAAAAAATTTTCAGTCGGGTTAAATTAAATACTATAGTTGTTTCAGCATCAAGCGGAATTATGGGTGGTTCACAATCTCACGAATTTATGGTTCCGTCAAAAGCAGGCGAAGACAGCATTGTCTTTTGTGAAAAATGTGGATATTCTTCAAATATTGATGTTGCTGAAACAGAGCCTTTGCCTGTGGATTTTGGTGAAAGTTCTTCCCTTAAATTAATTCATACACCCATCACAGGTTCTGTAAAAGAAGTATCTCAGTTTCTTTCAGTCCCTGAATATATGCTTATGAAAAGTTTATTATATATTGATGAAAACGGGAATCCTTTCTTTGTCCTTATAAGGGGTGATTACGAAGTAAATGAAAACAAATTCTTGCAATTATTTAAGAATTCAAGACCGGCAAGTGATGATGAGATTAAAAAATTTACAGGTGCCACTAAAGGTTATATAAGTCCTGTCGGATTAAATATCCCTTCGTATGTTGATATAAGTTTAAGAGATGGAAGAAACCTTGTGAGCGGCGCAAATAAAGATGATTATCACCTTCAGGGAATTGAGATTGGAAGAGATTTTAAGCCATTAAAATTTGTTGATATAAGAAATGTAAAAGAAGGTGATATATGTAAGAAATGTTCTTCAAAAATAATATTAAAAAACACAATCGAGCTTGGACATATTTTTAAACTCGGAAGAAAGTATTCCGAAGCAATAGGTGCAAATTTCACAGATAAAGATGGAAGACAAAAACCAATAGTGATGGGAAGTTATGGTATAGGTGTTGAAAGAATTATGGCTACTGCAATTGAAATTTACAACGACAAAGATGGAATAATATGGCCTGTTTCCATATCCCCTTTTGATGCAATAATAACCCTTGTTGATATAAAAGATAATAAATCACTTGAAATTTCCGAAAATCTTTATAAAATATTAGGAGAGAAATACGAAATACTCTTAGACGACAGAGACATTGGGCCTGGTGCTAAATTTAAAGATGCAGATTTGATTGGAATTCCAATCAGGATTACGATTGGTCCAAAAGTTATGAAAGAAGGAAAGGTTGAAATCTCGAGAAGGGATAACAGGGAAATAATAAAAACAGAACCAGAAAAAGTAAAGGAAAGTGTTGAAAAAATATGGAAGGAATTGAAGAATTAAAAGAAAAAATAAAGAAAATTGTGCTTGAAACATTGAGCATTTTTGAAGATGAAAAATATGAACTTATAGAAATTGAGATGAAATATCCAGTAAAAATTTTAAGGGTTTTTGTTGATAAGCCGGGTGGAATTACCCTTGATGATTGTGTAAAGATATCAAAGGAACTATCCACAAGGCTTGATGTTGAAGACTTAATAAAAACAAGATACACACTTGAAGTATCTTCACCTGGGATAAATAGGAGGCACTATGATAAATAGAGAAGTTGTAGAGATGTTAACAGAACTTGCAAGGGAAAAGGGATTTGATAAACAATTTGTTGTCTCGGCTTTAAAGGATTCAATCCTTAAAGCTGCAGAACTTAAATTTAACAAAAAAGAAGGTTTTATATGTGAAATTTCCGAATCAACAGGTGAAGTGAAGCTTTATCTCGAAAAGAAGGTGGTGAGAAACAAAACAGATGTAAAAAACGAGATTGAAGAAATTTCACTTGAAGATGCATTGAATATAAATCCTGACGCAAAGGTTGGTGATAAAATATATTATCCTTACCCTGTCTCGGAACTATTCAGCAGATACACAATAAATCAGGTTAAAAATAATCTCATACAGAAATTTAAGGAATCTGAAAGAGAAATTATGCTTAAGAAATATCAGAATAAAATCGGGGAACTTGTAACAGGAACAATTACCAATCATTATGCTGCCGGATGTTATGTGAAACTTGTAGACATAGAAGCCTTCATTGATAAAGAAGATATGATTCCAAATGAGATTGTTAAGAAAGGTAAGACTATAAAAGCAATTGTAAAGATGGTAGAAGAAAGACCTTCTGACAGGGAAAAGGTAAAGATAAAAGGACCTGTTGTATATCTTACAAGGACAAGCAAGCAATTTGTAGCAAAACTCCTTGAGTTTGAAATTCCCGAGATACTTAAAAACGAAGTTGAGATAAAGAAAATTGTAAGGATCCCGGGCGTTAGATGCAAAATTGCAGTTTACTCAAAGAATGAAAAGATTGACCCGCTCGGTGCATGTGTTGGACCAAGGGGAACAAGGATTCAGGGAATATCAAAGGAATTAAGTGGTGAAAAAATAGATATTATTCCATGGAGTGCTGACCCGGTAGTGTTCATAGGAAGATCTCTTTCACTTGCAAAGGTTTTAAAAGTCATGATAAAAAAGCCAGGTAATAAAGCAATATGTGTTGTCCCGGATGATCAGGTTTCAACTGCAATAGGAAAAGATGAATCAAATATTAAACTTGCGAATGAAATAACAGGATATAATATCCAGATTGTTTCACAGTCTGAACATCACAAGGAAGTAGAAGAAGCTAAGAGAAAAAAATTGAAGATTGAAGAACTTGGTTTAAACGAGAAGGTTGTTGAGATTTTAAAGAAACATGGATTTAAAACAGCAAAAGACATTATGTCTTCAAGTGAAGAAGAACTCATAAAATTACCGGGACTTGGTAAAAAAACAGTTGATAAGATATTTATGGAGATACATAAGGCTTTGAATTTAGGTGAATAATGAAAAAAAGAGTCTACATACTTGCAAAAGAGTTAAACCTGACAAAAGAAAAGATACTTGAGATAATAAACGAACTTGGTCTTTCTGTTAAAGGATATCTTGGAAGTCTAACTGAAGAAGATGAGAAAAAAATAATAGATTCTCTAAAAAAGAAGAAAGAAATAAAGGAAGAAATAAAAGAAGAAAAGGAAATAAAGAAAGAAGAACCTGCAAAAGAAATTGAAGAAGTAATCACAACAGAAGAACCTCCCGAAGAAGAAATACTTGAGATATATGTCGCACCTCAGGAAGGAATTGTAAAAAAGAAAAAGAGAAAAGAGAAAAAGAAGATAGATGAAAAAGAGATTGAAAAAAGAATAAAAGAGACAAAGGCAAAGATAGAAGGGAGAAAGAAAAAATATAAAAAGAAGAAAATAGCTGAAAATATAGAGATAGACGAAGAAAAATTAAAAATACCTTCTTCACTAACAGTAAGTGAACTTGCAGAAGTTCTTGAAGTTGAACCAAACACGATAATATTAAAATGTCTTGAGCTTGGTCTACCTGTTACTATTAATCAAAGACTTGATTTTGAAACAATAACACTTCTTGCAGAAGATTATGGCCTCAAAGTTGAACTTCATGAAGAATTTGAAAAAGAAATATCCGAAGAAGAATACAGCGATTACAGGGAAAAACCACCTGTAATAACAGTTATGGGTCATGTAGACCACGGGAAGACTACCCTCCTTGAATATATCCAAAACATAAATCTCACAGCACTTGAGAAAGGAAAGATTACACAGAAGATAGGTGCTTATCATGTTGAATATAACGGTAAAATAATCACCTTTATTGACCTTCCCGGTCATAAGGCATTTACACAGATGAGAGCAAGGGGAGCTAAAGTTGCCGATATTGTTATTCTTGTTGTGTCCGCAACTGAAGGCGTTAAGGAACAGACCATTGAAGCTATAAATCACGCAAAATCAGCTGGAGTTCCTATAATTGTTGCTATAAATAAAATAGACCTTCCGACCGCAAATCCACTTATGGTTCGTCAACAACTTGCGGACCAGAAATTGCTTGTTCAGGAATATGGCGGAGATGTGATTGCTGTCGACATATCTGCAAAAACCGGTGAAGGTATAGATGAACTTCTTGAATCAATCTTACTTGTTGCAGAGCATCAAAATCTAAAAGCACCTTTTGAAGGTCCCGGTGAAGGTTATGTTATTGAAGCAAAGAAAGAACAGGGATTTGGTAATATCTGCACTGCTGTTGTAAAAAAAGGAAGATTCAGGATTGGTGATTCAGTAGTAGCAGGAATATCTTATGGAAAGATAAAAAGAATTGTCGATGAAAGAAATAGATTTTATAATGAAGCAACCCCTGGTCTTGCCTTAAAAATATGCAGTTTTGAAGAATTACCACACGCAGGGGAACTTATTCAGGTTATAAAAGATGAGAAGAAAGCAAGAGAGATTGCAGAGAAAAGGGCACAGATACAGAGAATGGAATCACTTGTAAGAAAGAAAAAGATTTCACTTGAAAAAATACAGAGTGATTTAATGTCTGGTCAATTAAAAGAACTCAATGTTATTGTTAAAGGTGGAGATATGGGTGCAGTTGATGCAATCTCAGATAGTTTTATTGAACTTGGAACAGATGAAATAAAAGTAAACATAGTTCATAAAGCTGTTGGCGAAATAAATGAAAATGATGTTCTTCTTGCATCTGCTTCTGATTCCATAATAATTGGTTACAGGGTAAAACCAAATGCTAAAACAAAAGAAATAGCAAAGGCAGAAGGAGTAGAAATAAGAACTTATGATATAATCTACGATGCAATTGAAGATGTCCGAAAGGCATTGTCTGGAATGCTTGAGCCTGAACAGATTGAAAAAACTATCGGAAAAGTTAAGGTGAAAGCAACATTCAAGATACCAAAGATTGGTATTATTGCAGGTTCTTATGTTACATCTGGTAAAGTAGTAAGGGGATACAAATGCAGGGTTATAAGGAATGGCGAAGTTGTTTGTGAATCAAAAGTATCGTCCTTAAAAAGATTTAAAGACGATGTGAAAGAAGTTCAGGAAGGCTTTGAATGCGGAATAGGTGTTGAGAATTTTGAAGATTTTAAAGAAGATGATATAATTGAAATAATCGAAGTAACAGAAAAAGCAAGAGAACTATGATAGTCGGTTTAACAACAATAGATATTCACATACCTTTGTCTTCTTCATTAAAGGAAAAAAGGAGAATTTTAAACCCATTAAAGTCAAGAATAAGGAATAAGTTTAATGTTTCTATAAGTGAAGTTGGTTATAATGATACCTGGCAAAGGTCGCTGATAGCAATCACAACCGTCGGGAATGAAGCAAGCATAGTAAATTCTGTTCTTTCCGAAGCCATTAAAGAGATAGAAAGAGATTTCAATGTTCAGATAATAAACTATAAAACGGAGATAAAAAAATGAAAAACAGATTAGATAGAATAAATGTAACATTGAGAAAAGAGATTTCTCTTATCATTGCAAAGGATATTAATGACCCAAGAATAAATTTTATTTCAATAACAGATGTTGATTGTTCGAGTGATTTAAAAAATGCAAAGGTCTATTTTAAATCACAGGATGAGAACAAATACAGAATGGAAGAAATATTAAATAAGGCAAGCGGATTTATAAGCCACAGGCTTGGTGAAAAGATGAGACTTAAATACACACCAAGACTTTCATTTCACTATGACGATACTGAAAATACAATAGGAGAAGAAATTATTGGATGAAGTATTAGAATTCCTTTCGAAATATGATGATTTCCTTATATCGTCTCACAAAAACCCTGATGGTGATGCAGTCGGTTCCCAGATAGCATTTGCACTTGCATTAAAGAAAAAAGGCAAAAATGCATATATATACAATATCGACCCTGTTCCAAAAAGATTCAGGCATTTTGAAAAGATTGAAATTATAAAGACAGAACCACCTGATTCTGATTATGATGCAGTAATAATACTTGATTCGGCAAGCCCCGATAGGATTGGTAAGATTAGAAACAAAATTGATTTCACCAAACCAGTTCTAAATATAGACCATCATATAAGTAATGAATTCTTTGGAACAATAAATATTATTCGCTCACAGGTTTCTTCAACCTGTGAAATTGCCTACGAGATATTGAAAAATTTCTGCGAAATTGACAAAGAGATAGCAACATATTTATATCTTGGTCTTGTTACTGATACTGGTTCTTTCAGGTATTCAAATACAACAGCTGAATCTTTGAGCACAGCATCAGAACTTTTAAGTTATGGTGTTGATGCGAGTCTTGTTTCTGAAAGAATCTGGTATAGAGAGACCCTTGGAAAAATCAGACTTCTTGGTGCTATCCTTGAAACCCTTGATGTTGAAGACGGTTTCAGCATTATGTATGTAACAAAGGAAATGATGGCTAAATTTGACACAGAAGAAGAAGACACAGAAGAAGTTGTCCAGTACGGGCTTATGATAGATGGAGTAAAGGCCGCTGCAATAGTAAAGGAAAGGGATGATGAATTAAAAATCTCCCTTCGCTCAAAAAATGATGTTGATGTAGACGCAATAGCAGGAATTTACAATGGTGGTGGCCACAGAAATGCAGCAGGATTTACAATAAAAAATAGAAACATATTTGAATTTATAAAAGAATTAAAATCAGTCCTAAGGGAGAGAATATGAAGCTTGGAATAATTGGTGGTGGACCAGCAGGTTATCTTGGTGCATTGAAGGCATCTTTATTGGGTTTAGATGTTACTTTATTTGAAAAGGATAAAATAGGTGGAGTATGTGTTAATGAAGGTTGTATTCCCGTAAAATCACTTATAAAACTTGTATCAAATATTGATAATATAAATAAACTGAAAAATAAGGGTATATCATTTGATGGTGTCAAATTTGATTGGAAGGAAATTTCAAGGACACCTCAAATTTCAACTAAAAGGCTTCAGGGTGGTATCAATTTACTTTTAAAGAAAAGAAATGTGAATATAATAAATAGTAAGGCAGAATTGGTTTCCGAAGATACAATTGTTTCTGATAATAAAGAATATAAATTTGATAAAATAATGATTGCAACAGGTTCGATTACTAAAAAACCACCTTTTAAAGCAGACGATTACTGGACAAGTTCAGATGCTTTATTCTCTCAAGAATTGCCAGAATCAATAGGTATTATTGGCGGTGGTGTTATAGGCCTTGAGTTTGCTTATATTTATAGATGCCTTGGTGTCCCTGTTGAAGTCTTTGAAATAATGGAAGAAGTTTTACCTAATGAAGACCGTGAATTTTCTTCAATTTTAAGAAAAGAAATGGAAAAAATAGGAGTAAGATTTCATTTGAAAACAAAGGTTCTGGAAATAAAATCAAATAATGGTAAAAAGGAAATTATCTTTGAAGAAGGAAATGAAAAAAGTTTATCTTTTGATAAAATAATGGTTTCTGTAGGAAGAGAACTTTCTAAAGAAGGTATTCCTGATTCAATAAGTGTTCATAAAGGATTTATCAAGGTTGACGATTATTTAATGACAGACATAAAAAATATTTATGCAGCAGGTGATTGTATTGGTGGAAATATGCTTGCACATACTGCTTATTATGAAGCAGAGATTGCAGTTGATAATATCCTTGGAGAAGGCAAAAAATTCAATGAAAGTGTTGTTCCAAGGGTTGTGTATACAAAACCTGAATATGCAGCTTGTGGTGAAACCGAAGAGTCTTTAAATTCAAAAGGGATAAAATACAGAAAAGAAATATTCAAGTTCAGCGGGAATGGAAGGGCAGTTGCAGAAGACAAAACCCAGGGTGGTGTAAAGATACTTTTAAGCGAAGAAGGATATATTCTCGGTTCTGTAATAGTTGGAGAAACCGCTTCAGAACTCATCACAATATTTTCCACATTCATTTCTAAAAAGATTAAGCCTGAAGAATCCCTTGAATTGATATTTCCGCATCCCACTTATTCAGAAGGTATAAAGGAAGTTCTCTTAAAATCTATTGGTTTACCTCTGCACTCAATTGATTAGATGATTTTTGAGATAAATGAAAAGATAGAAGAAGCATTAAAATTGATTGAAGAAGGCAAAAATGTATTTATTACAGGAAGGGCTGGAACAGGAAAATCTTCACTTTTAAAATATTTCAGGGAAAAAACTGATAAGAACGTAGTTGTTCTTGCACCAACAGGTGTTGCTGCCTTGAATGTAAATGGTCAAACTATACATTCTTTTTTCAGGTTTAAACCAGATATAACTATTGAGAAAGTAAGAAAATTAAAGATAAAAAATACAGAACTATATAAAAACATTGATATATTAATTATTGATGAAATATCAATGGTTCGTGCTGATCTATTTGACTGTATGCACGAGTTTATGAAAAAATTTGGAAGAAAAAAAAATAAACCCTTTGGTGGTGTTCAGTTAGTCTGTTTTGGTGATTTATATCAACTACAACCAGTTGTTAAGAAAGAAGAGAGCGAGATTTTTGAAAAGGAATACAATAGTCCATATTTTTTCTCATCTAAAATCTTTGATGAATTAAATATGCAATTTGTAGAACTTGAGAAGATTTATAGACAGGAAGACCAAGAATTTATTGAAGTGTTGAACAGAATAAGAAATAATACTGTTGAAGATAAAGATATTAAATATTTGAATAAAAGATTTAAACCAGATTTTGAACCTTCAAAAAATGATTCATACATATATCTTGTTACTACAAACAAAAAGGCTGAAGAAATAAATAATAAAAGATTAAATGAATTAAAAGGAAGGGAATATAAATATTTGGGTATTATAGAAGGTGAATTTAAAAATATACAGGAAAAGAAAGAAAATCTTCCCTGTCCGGAAGAAATTGTTTTAAAAAAAGGTGCACAGGTTATGCTTGTTAACAATGACTCCAAAGGAAGATGGATAAATGGCAGTGTCGGTAAAGTAGTAAATGTTGAAGAAGACGATGATAATGATATAATAATTGTTGAACTTACAAATAAAAATATTGTTGAAGTAAATCGGGTAAAATGGGAATTATTCAGATATTACTACAATGAGAAAGAGAAAAAAATAGATACAGAAACTATAGGGACATATATTCAGTATCCTATTATCCTTGCATGGGCAATAACCATTCATAAAAGTCAGGGAAAGACATTCGAAAAGATAATAATAGATATTGGGAGCGGCATATTTGCACCGGGCCAGTTTTATGTTGCAATAAGTAGATGCACCTCTATAGATGGTGTAATATTAAAAACAAAAGTATCGAAGGGACACATATTTAACGACAAGAAAATAGTCAAATTTATAACCGGATATCAATATAAATTAGCAGATAAGAAGATGGGAACTGATGAAAAAATGGAATTAATTAAAAATGCAATTAAAAACAAGAAAAAAATAGAGATAACATACTTAAAAAAAACAGATGAGAAATCAAAGAGAATTTTAGAGCCTTACGAAGTAGGTGAACTTGAATATGATGGTCATAAATTTTTAGGTGTTTCAGGTCTTGATAGTAAGTCAAAAGAAGTAAGAAACTTCAAACTTGATAGAATATTAGACATCGAGATTATTTAATTGTATATAAAATATTTCTGTCATTCCGAGCCTTTCGATTTTCCTCTATTTGTCATTCCGAGGCTTTCGAAGAAAGCCGTGGGAATCTCATCTTTTTCAATTTTCTACAAGAAAAGTTGAAGGTTTATGACTGACCCCATTAATATACAAATTCTAAATAATACAAACAGCAGTCAGATTCTCTGTCATAATTTTGCAGTAATAAAAAATCCTTTATCATAACTATTTGTTTAATACCCATTGATACTAAAAAATATTCATTCTTTTTGTAAAAATCTTCAAATTCTTGTATTCTTGTAAATAAGATATATATTGGTATTTTTCTTATTTTAAAATATGGCACAAGGTCTAACAAAAAGTTCAGATTATTTACAGCCATTAAATTATTCTCAATTGCAAGTGACGTTGCAGCCCTGCTAAAAATAACACCTTTATTCTGTGTTAGATTCCCAATCTCTTTTGAAGCGTTATAAACAGAATAATCTATATTTCTTATCCACCTGTAATAAGGATAAATATCCCATAAAGTTGTAACCAAAACAAGCACAAGAAATAATCTGTTAAACCTTAAATTAGTTTTCAATTCTACTGCCGGTAAATTTGAATTAAGAATAAAAAACAGTGGAATTAACAATATCGAGATAATTCCGGAGATAATCAAATTATAATTAAAAAAATACCATATAGGTAAAATTTTTAAAACACCTTTTAAAATTAAAGGAATATCCTTTAGTATTACAAAACAGATAAAAAAACTAATAAAAAAAGTAGAAACGATTACAAGGGTTTTTAACTTTTTATATTTAATCCAGATTTTATAATTTATCAAAAAATTTACAATCGAGAATATAAAAGAAATACATGCTGCTATTATGTAATAATCTAAAGAGATATAAATATCACGGACAACTTTAAATATTTTATCTGTTTTAGGGAAAAAGATAAACATTGCTCCAATAGAAGTAAATAATGTTATAAAAAATATGAGAATTGATTTTAATAAAAGTTCTTTTTTACCTGATAAAAATTCATACTTCTGTAAAGAAAGAATACCTAAACCAATACTTACAGGAATAATCATTGATATAAAATATCTGATTGGCTGGTATTTAACAAATGCAATAGAGAAAACCTGTAAAGGTAAAAGAAATATAATTAAATACTCAAAAATATTAATATTCCTGTAGTCCTGAATTAACTTCAATATCAATGTAAAATATAACAATATGCAAAGATAAAACGATAAAGGTGAAAGTCTCACATAATACAAAGGTGGGAAGAAAGCAAAATTATTGAACAGATTTTTAAATCCCGAAAAAATTCTTGCTTCCACTTCCCTGCTAAGGCTTTCAATAAAAAGAAATTGTGATTTTGTAATATAAATATAAGAAACAAAAATTAAAACAATAATAAAAAGACCTGATAGAAAGTATGCGGATTTTATAAGGAATATTTTAAGGTTATTTTTATTAAAAATAAACAGGATTAGCAAATAAACAATTATGAAAGGAATCGCATGTGGTTTAACAAACAATGCAAGTGCAAAAGAAATTCCCGGGAAAATATGAAAAAATGGTTTCCAGTTTTCAGAATAAAAAAGAATAAAAATAGGAATCAAAACAAAGAAGACAAGGAAAGTTTCCATTAATCCAAGTCTGTTATAGAAAAGAAATATATGATTTATACCAAATAGAAAAAATATAATTAAAGATTGATATAATGTAAAATATTTTCTCACAATCAGATAAAATATTATAAGACTGAATATACTTAATATTGCAGGAACAATTCTTATCTGAAGATAACCAACACCAAATATCTTAAAAATAACATAATAAATAAAATGTATAACTATTGATGTTGCAACAGTTTTATTGAATTTATATATAGTTTCATATTTAAGGTCAAAAAGCGCCCTATCCCTTGCAGATGTTACCCTGTATCCCTCATCTGTCAAATATACACCATAGCACATAAAGTGTTTGGCAGGTGGGTCAGCCCTTAGAAATATGAGTCTCATTGTTGAAAAAATTATTAAAAGAATAATCACAAAGAAAAATTCTTTGTTTAGCATTATAGAAATAAACTTTTTCTTTTCCATAAATGCAATAAAATTATAATACATAATTTTAATAAGTCAATAATATTTATAAAGTTATGATATTTTGTATAAAAGTTAATTTGTATATGGTTAAGTTTTGATAGTTAACATATTTAAACAATTCCCTTTACCTGTCTTTGCAGGACCTTTTACACTTCTGTCATTCTGAGATGCGTAGAATCGTAGAAATCTCCGATTTTTCAAATTCAAAAGTTTTTGCTTTCTTTCTTTTATGGTAGCCGCAGGCTTCAGCCTGCGTAACTTTTGTTTTTTATCATTGTCCGCCTTTCATTTCTTATCATTCCAAGCATTTGATTCTCCTTTTCTGTCATTCCAAGCCTTCTGATTTTTTTATTTGTCATTCCGAGTCGCATAGCGACGTGGCAATCCCATCTTTTCTTCCTTTATGTGTCATTGCGAGCATTACGATTCCTTTTTTTCTGTCATTGCGAGCATTCCGCAGGAATGCGTGGCAATCCCATCTTTTTTTTGTTGTCATTCCGAGGGCTTGCAGACTACTTTGCATAACTACCAAAGCCCGTGGGAATCTAATCCTTTCTTCTTCCCTGTCGTCATTGCGAGCATTCCGCAGGAATGCGTGGCAATCCCATCCTTTCTACAAGAAAAGTTGAAGGTTTATGACTGACCCCAATTATTTTTTTTCTATCTTATAATTATTCCTTTTCTTATTTCTTTCTCTTTATCACTACTAACTGAGATAAAATATGCACCTGATGGTAAATTAGAAACATTAAATTCAATCCTCTTTATCCCTTGCGTCTTAAAATCATAATTCCTTACGAATACCTCTCTACCTGTAATATCTATTATCTTGAAATTAATCTTCGAAGGTGAAGTGATTATCAGTTCAATCCATTCATTATCTTTTAACACCGGATTGCTTATTTTTATTATTTTAAAACCTTTTCCACTAATAATATTATCATCAATACCCGTATATGAAGCGCTCCAGTTTATAACATTTCCAAGCAAGGATACCATCTGTCCACTCCAATTATAATAAGATGTTGAATCCAATGGTAATGCATTAAACCCTACAACAACCCCATTATTTCCTTTTGTCTCCTGTGTTTTTATCCCTATAAGATATTCTCCATCATCATATTTTGCAACAGTGTCAGCACCCGGATTTAATGCAAGATAATCCCTGTAGATTTCACCGAATGTATTAATTCCATTCATCATTGGATGTGTGACATCATACCAGCCAAGATTTGCGAAACTAAAATGATTCCAGCCAGTCGGATTATAGAATGGATTGTAATCCGCTGTCATTATTTCTCCACCAAGATTGTTACCATATGAATACCAACAAAATGTTCCGCAAATTACTTTCCCTCCAATATCAACATAAGCAGCAAGTGTATCTCCCATAGCAATCTTATCAGCATATTGGAAATTTGGTAATGTAAAAACAACATCATACATCTTAAAATCATTCAATTTGGGAATTGTAGATATTGCATTCATATAATCAACGTTTTTTATTTCCGGATTTCTTTCCATAAGGGCATTTCTCATCCAAAGCTGGTCAAATTCAGCAATTGCGAATAAAACATTATTCGAAACACCATATTGCCAGTATTTTAAGACATTTTCAAGTATTTGTGAATATCCCCCAGCCCAACCCCATTCAAGTGTCATCATTGTTGCTATTATTCCACCTTTTCCTAATCTTTTTATAGCAAGAACTGGATAGGATTCTTCATCATTGATAATTGTGTAATGTTCACCTAAATTTATAAGATATCCATGGCTTGAAGAATTCCAATTATCTATAGATTCATCCGTAATATAATATGGATAATTTATGATTGGATGCCATCCTGATGAAATATTCAAGATGTTTCTTAAAACGACAGCATTACAAACGACTGAAATATTTCCCGGAAGAACAAGCCCTTCCCAACTATCGTCTATATATGTTGCTCCATGTATTTCTAATACACCACCATTGTTTATCCAGTTTTCCCACCAGTCTTTATGTGAAGCCAATGAATCACCCATCTCCCTGCTCTGTTGATTCACTATTATTGCCTTTGTGTATTTAGAAAGGTCTACATTTCCCATATCGTATGTAGAAAAAACTTTGAAAGGAATTCCATTCGCATACAATATATCTTTAATACTTCTCAAACCCCATGGTTCATAATCCTGGAACAAAGCAAACCTTGAACGAGAATATCCTGCATCTATTCTATAAATTTGGGAACCGTAATATGTGTTAAACCAAAGGTCGCTTCCATCAAATGCTATCCCTTCAATAATATTCCATACTTCGGGTGGTGTAAATGCATAGAGCAATTGAGCATTGGAAGTCTTCAAATCAACTTTCATTATCTGAGCAGTAACATCATTACCCATCCAGATAGTGCTATCTCTTTTAGAATAGGCAATATCCATAACCCAATCACAGAATGAACCTGTATACCAAGAATTTAATATGCTTCCAAGTGTATCTATAAGATAGACTGTATCAATGAATCCTGCTACCGCCGCATATATATTTTGACCATCTGAAGTAATACCCCTGATAAATATGTCTCCTGGGGCTGGGAAAGAATAGACAAGTGTTTTTGATATCAGATCAACCTTTCTTATCATTCCATTCGTCCAATCACTTACATACATATAACCATTAACAAATGCAACACCAAAAACATTACCCGTAAATGGAAGAGTCCAATTGTCTATTACCAGACCTATTTCAGGGTCAAATACATGAACATTTCCAGCAGAACCTGAACCTGTTGATTGAACAATATAGATGTATCTACCGTCCCATTCACTCCCATTATTATAATAATTTGGTAACAAAAAACTATCAACAACATCGCTTATACTCTTTGCGCCTGAAAATGAAGATTTCCCTTCTAAATAACCTCCTGATAAAAAGGGATTATTTATTTCATCTGATTTGTAAAATTCAAATGTCTTTTCTTTTTCTAAATTATTTGTTCTCTCAATTGGTTCTATGGTTGACCTGTTGATTCCCTTGAAGTTACCGAATGAACTATCTGGAATCTTCTGTTCATTTTTATCTCTATCAATTTGAATGTTTGGTTGATTAGACCCCACGACAGAGATAAAAACAAACACCAGAATAATGATGGAAAGAAACTTTTGCATAAAAACCTCCTTTAAGGTTTATTGTTAAATAGATAATTGACCATTACAAAATCTTTGTCAAGTATTATTTTTCAAATTCAAAAGTATTCAAAAGTAGACGCCTGCCCCCATTAATTTTGTTTAATCATTTTATTTCTCTTTTATGGTAGCCGCAGGCTTCAGCCTGCGTAACTTTTGTTTTCTATCATTGTCAGCCTTTCATTTCTTATCATTCCAAGCATTTGATTCTCCTTTTCTGTCATTCCAAGCCTTCTGATTTTTTTATTTGTCATTCCGAGCCTTCCTTCGGAAGCCGTGGCAATCCCATCTTTTTTGTTGTCATTCCGAGTCGCATAGCGACGTGGCAATCTCGTTCTTTTTTCTTTTTTGTCATTCCGAAGGCTTTCGAAGAAAGCCGTGGGAATCTCATTCTTTCTCCTTTAATGTCATTGCGAGCCTTTCGATTCCCTTTTTTCTGTCATTCCGAGCCTTCCTTCGGAAGGCGTGGGAATCCCATGTTTTCTACCTTTTAACCCCTGAGATTACCACGCATTGAGTATAGCAAATATGTAAGCAATCTCAATGCTCGTAATGACTCCTATAATGTGTTATTCCGAGGCTCTCGAAGAAAGCCGTGGGAATCTCTTCTTTTTTCTTTTATTTGTCATTGCGAGGGCTGTTATGCTTCCTTGCATATCCATCAAAAGCCCGTGGCAATCCCAGTTTTTCAAATTCAAAGTTGAAACTTTACGACTGACCCCAATTTTCACCAACTTCTTTGTCAAAAGCGAAGACTAGACACCAAAAATTAATTGACATCATTAATAATCTGATTAAAATTTATTTAAATGCAGATTTTGAAAATTAAAAATTTATTTAAATTTTTTTTAATACTTTTTGCTTTAATTAGTGCAATTGCAGGGATTAAAAATTTAATAAAATTTGGGGGTGATTGCCATATAAAAGGAGCCAAACTTTTATTATATAGACAATC
Organism: Caldifarciminota bacterium; assembly: GCA_965649055.1. Taxonomy (GTDB): domain Bacteria; phylum Hydrothermota; class UBA3072; order UBA3072; family B12-G15; genus CBFGJG01. The sequence continues at coordinate 3,584 of CBFGJG010000004.1, read as the reverse complement.
GCCTTATTTTGAATACCTTGAGAATCGCGATATTTCAAAAACTATTCCCCCGCCCACAATTTTACCCCAAGGTTTATACATCCTTCTTCCATTTGCATTGCTTAATAATTTTTGTGGATATCTATTGTATGGTATTATAGGAGTTATTGGATTATATTTTTGTAAATTTTTAAAAAAAAATAACAAGGATTTCGAAAATTTATATTTTTTACTACTATTGACCCTTCCTTATAGAAACAATATTGGTCTGGGACAATCATTGTTTTTTTATTTTCCTATGTTTATTCTTTTTGATCATCTTATGAAAAACAAAAATACACCTTTTTTTAATTATTTTGCGAATCCATTTCTTCTAATGATTCTTTTTTCTAAGCCGAACCTCGCAATATGGATACCTTTATATTATCCATTTAATAAACGAACTATTAAGATATATTCTTTAGCTCTGTGCTTCCAAGTTATTGTTATATACATATTTACTATACATTCAAGATCCACCATAACATTATTTCTTAATAATTATTTAACAATAGCAAAAATGCATTTACCATTAGCAAAGACAACTTTATCGGCTTTTGCGATAAATTTTTCTTCAATTTTATTTTCTATAAGTAGTATTCTTGTTATATTTAATTTTTTTATGATTCTTATTGTATTTTATTATAAATTTTTTCGTAAATATATAATTCCTGATTATTATTGGATGTTTTCTGTAATATGTTTCAGCTTTATTTTGTTTTATCATCACAAAATGGATATTTTTCTTCTATTGCTTCCATTATTTACTTTGAATGAAAATGTTTTTAAAAGCGAATATATTATATTTCTTATTTTTATAATTTTTTTAATTATAGAAAAACTAATTTTTATAATGGATAAATTTGTTCCAAATATTCCATTAATTGTAAATTTTTTATCACAATTGCTGATTTTTTATATATTTTATCAATTTTTCAAAAAATACATTTTTTTAAAAATTCGTTAATATTTATATATATTTTTTGTTTGATAGGGAACAACGATTTGTATGGTTTAAAATTTATTAGTTCTTTTCTCCTATATGATAGATTTTCAGAATACTTACATTATGTTTTTTGTCATACCAAAGTTTAGTTGGCTTCTTTGCTTCTCTAATCTAACTAATGGTAATCTGACATCGTAAGATGTCATTGCGAGCATTCCGAAGGAATGCGTGGCAATCCCATCCTTTTCTTCCTTTTATGTCATTGCGAGCCCTTCGATTTTCCTCTATTTGTCATTCCGAGCCTTCCTTCGAAGGCGTGGGAATCCCTTGTTTTCTTACCTTTTAACCCCTGAGATTACCACGCATTGAGTTTTGAAATTATGTAAGAAATCTCAATGCTCGTAATGACTCTTTGTATCAGAAAAGTTGAAAGTTTATGACTGCTTCCAATCTTAAGTTATCTTTTCAATCCATTGTAATATTAAGAAGATAAGATATAGAATAATGATATATTCAGTAAGGTTACCAAACAATAGAGAAATGTTTGATGAAACATTCTGAATAACCCAAAATATTATAATCCCGATTGCCGCAATAAATGCATTTAGATTTTCATAATTTATTATTCTATATAAAATTCTATATGAAAATCCTATTATAAACATTCCTATTATAATTCCAAACAATCCCCAATTTATATATAATTCATCAAGAATTGGTAAGTTTATTGATGTTCCAAAATCAGTAGGGTCAAGTAATCCATATCTATGTCCAAATTCCTGACCCATATTTTCTGTAAGTTTCCAAGGCATTATAAATCTTGGTATAGGTGCAGTTAACAATGGTCTTAATGAATATCCTTTCCAGTAAGGAATAACTTCAGGTGTTAAATCAATACATTTAGAAAACTGACTTATAAGGTCCAATCTTTTAATAAGACTTTCCCATCCATTGTAAAATAGCAATATTTTCTCATTTTTGAATTTTTCATTAAGTAAATTAAAATGAATCCCTACCCTTTCAAATGTGTTTGCCTTTGCGTAAGGTCCATACCATGCATATAATCTATATTCTGATTTTGTATAATTAAATGGTAAAAAAAGAATGACAAATAAAATGATTGCAATATATGGAAGTTTTTTGTTTACATACCAATAGATATATAGTAATGAAGTCAGGTCAAATATAACACCACCAAGAAGCCCTGATTCAAAATCTTTTATAAATATATATGGAACAATAATTACAAATAATATCAAAATATAAAATATGTTAAGTTTTTTTTGAAGAAAATACATAAAGAGAATGCACATACTAATTCTCGGAAAAAATTTGAAGAAATAAAGAACTGCTTTAAAAATAAAAGGGGCTCTTCCAAAATAAATGTCCGCTAATATTCCTAAAATAAAAATTACAATTAAAAATAATGTAATATTTTTTTCTCTTTTAATGTTTATTTTTACTTTTGGAATTAATTTTAAAAATTGTATATTTTTTGTAATAGTAAACCCTGAAAGTAAAAATATATATCCTATATTAGCATAAAGCAATGCCCTTATTATTGAACGTTGCGAAAGTAATCCTAATATATATTCTTCATTCAAATCTATAAAATACATCGGGAATGAAAAGAATAACACATAGAACAGACTTACAAATTCAAAAAATGGAATTATCATTTCTTTCTTTTCAGTTTGATATAAAAAGGGTAAGACTCCAAGAAAAAGAAGAAAAGATGCAAGTAATCTTTCATAAATCAAATTATTATGCCATTTATTAAGATTTAGAACAATTATAAATAATAATAGAATCAATATTTTCTTTCTCATACCATTTTATTAATAACTTCTATTACCTCATCTTTTGTTATCTCATCAAGACAAATTAAATCATCACATTCTTCCTTTAAGCAGGGTGAACAATCAGTATTCTTTCTTAAAACAATCGCCTTTTCACCATAAGGTTTCCATTTGTTCTCAAAATCCCTTGCTGATTGAATCATTATTAAAGGTATATCAGCCAATGGTGCAAGATGAACAGGTCCTGTATCATTTGATATAAGTAATTTTGAAAAACTCAATAATGAAATAAGTTCTTTTATATCTATCTTTCCTGAAAAATCAATACAACCTGTCTTTTTACTTATCCTTTCGCATATCTCTTTTTCATCCATTGAACCTGTTAAAACTATCTTGTATCTTTTCTTTAAATAATTTATAAGTTCTATGAAATTCTCTTCGTTCCATCTATTAGCCTTTCTTTTAGCACCGGGATGAATGGTTATGAACCCTTTTTTCTTTAATTTATATGTTTTCATTATTCTTTTAACTTTTTCTATTACTTCATCAGGAATTTTATAGAATTTCTCCGAATAGTTAATCTTTTCATCTAAAAATAACATCATCCTTTCTGCCTCATTCATAAATGATAATGTCTCATTCTGTTTATGTTTAAATAATGGCAGGAAATTTATCATACCACCATAGATATTTTTTATTCCTATCATCTTTCCCCATATGAAAACCTTCAAATGTTTCAACAATGAATCAGCATCCTGTGGAAGATAAAGCATTGCATCTGGTTTTAATGATTTTATCTTATTCATCATATTCTTTACAGA